>DASPYG010000063.1:0-22394 GCA_035636885.1 Candidatus Nitrosopolaris sp. | reverse complement strand
GGACGAGGTCATCCGCGACCACCCGGTGCTGCTCAACCGCGCCCCGACCCTGCACCGCCTGGGCATCCAGGCGTTCATGCCGGTGCTGGTCGAAGGCTCGGCGATCCAGATCCACCCGCTCGTCTGCGCCGCGTTCAACGCCGACTTCGACGGCGACCAGATGGCGGTGCACGTTCCGTTGTTCAGCGGCGCCATCGCCGAAGCGAAGAACCTGATGATGTCCTCGCAGAACATCCTGTCCGCGGCGGACGGCCACCCAGTGGTCGCGCCGACGCAGGACGTGGTGCTGGGCTGTTACTGGCTGACCGCCACCCGCGGCGAGCAGCCGTCGGGTGACGCGATCACCAAGCTCCGCAACTTCAGCTCCCAGAACGAAGTCCTGCTCGCGCTCGAGAGCAAGGTCGTGAAGCTCCAGGAATGGATCCGAGTCCGGATCGTGCCCGAGAACGGCGCCGCCACGGCGGTCTCCCTGGTCACGACCCCAGGCCGGGTGGTCTTCAACCAGCCGCTGCCCGTCGGCAAGGCGCCGATGGAGGCGAACATGGAACCCCTGCCGTTCCAGAACGCGCACTACGACCGCAAGCTGCTGCGTGTCCTGGTCGCCGAGCTGTACCGCCTTTACGGCAGCGACACAACCGCCAGCGTGGTCAACGACATCAAGCGGCTCGGCTTCCGCTACGCGACCCAGGCCGGGATCACGGTGTCCGCGATGGACATCCCGCACCCGGACTCGAAGTGGCAGGTGATCCGCGCCACGGAGAAAGAGGTTGCGGACGTCGAGCGGATGTACCGCCGCGGCGTCATGACCGAGGACGAGCGCTACCGCAAGGTCATCGAGCTCTGGCAGCGCGCCTACGAAGAGGTGGGCAACGCGACCGAGCAGGCCTTCGACAAGTTCAGCCCGATCTGGATGATGATGGGCTCCGGCGCCCGCGGAAACATCCAGCAGATCCGCCAGCTGGCGGGCATGCGTGGCTTGATGGCCGACCCGACCGGCCGGATCATCGACCTTCCGATCCAGGCCAACTTCACCGAGGGCCTCACCGTGCTCGAGTACTTCATCTCGACCCACGGCACCCGCAAGGGTCTGGCCGACACCGCGCTCCGCACGGCCGACTCCGGCTACCTGACGCGCCGTCTGGTCGACGTCGCGCAGGACGTGATCGTGCGCGTGGAGGACTGCGGCACCACCAATGGAATCTGGATCCGCGAGATCACACCGGAACGCGCCAAGAACGAGCCGATCTTCGAGAAGATCGCGGGCCGCGTGGCGGCAGAGGACGTGTCGGCGAAGGGCAAGGTGCTCGTGCCGGCCGGCCAGTCGATCAGCGATGAGGTGGCTCGGAAGATCATCGAGGCCGGCGTGCCGGTCAAGATGCGCTCTGTCCTGGTCTGCGAGGCGCGCGAGGGCGTCTGCCGCACGTGCTATGGCCGCAACCTGGCGACCGGCAAGCTGGTCGAAATCGGCGAGGCGGTGGGTGTCATCGCCGCGCAGTCGATCGGCGAGCCCGGAACCCAGCTGACCATGCGCACCTTCCACACCGGAGGTGTTGCAGGCGTCGACATCACCCAGGGTCTGCCCCGCGTGGAGGAGCTGTTCGAGGCTCGCATCCCCAAGGGCAAGGCCATCATCTCCGAGATCGACGGCGAGCTCGAGATCATCCGCCAGGAGGGCTCGCGCAAGGTGCGTGTGACGTCCAAAGAGGAGTTCGAGGTCTCCTACCCGCTGGCGGCGAAGATGGAGACTCTCGTCAAGACGGGCGACGAGGCCATGGAGGGCCAGGAGCTGGCCCGCGACCCCAAGGGCAACGGCATCCGGACCCGCCACGCCGGCAAGGTCGCCGTGTCGGCCAAGGAGATCACGGTCCGCACGGTGGACGAAGAGGTGCGCGAGTACGCGATTCCGCACCAGGTCCGCATCCGGCCGGAGCTCGACCGCCGCGACGGGCACAAGGTCCTGATCAAGGCCGGCCAGCAGATCACCGAAGGCTCGATCTCGCCTCAGGAGCTGCTCCACATCCTCGGCAAGGAGGCGGTGCAGACCTTCCTCGTGGACGAGGTCCAGAAGGTGTACCGGTCGCAGGGTGTCGACATCAACGACAAGCACATCGAGGTGATCGTCCGGCAGATGATGCGGAAGGTCCGCATCGACTCGGCCGGCGACACGGGCCTGCTCCCCGGCGAGATCGTCTCGCAGTGGGAGTATGAGGAGGCCAACGCGCGGGCGCTGGCGGAGGGCGGCGAGCCCGCCACCGCGCAGACCGTGCTGCTCGGCCTCATCAAGGCGGCGCTGAACACCACCTCGTGGCTGTCGGCCGCGTCCTTCCAGGAGACGACCCGGGTCCTCACCGAAGCCGCCATCTCGGGCAAGGTGGACAGGCTCCGGGGCCTGAAGGAGAACGTGATCATCGGCAAGTTGATCCCCGCCGGGACCGGGCTCGACTACTACAAGAAGCAGCGCGAGCAGGCGGCCCGGATCCTCGAAGAGGAGCCGATCGACCTGGAGACGCTCTCGGTCTAGACGTAACAAGGGAGGGGCCGGCGTTCGGCCCCTCTCTTCTTTTATCCCGGATCGACAATTCCGCCGATTTCAGTTAGAGTCAGGCGTACGTGCACAAGGGGGCGCCCGCCAGGGTTAGCCTCCTTTTGATTTATGAGCGAAACCTCGGCTGTTTCCGCTCGTCGAGCCAGCTCGGGATGGGATGATGGACTCGTGATCCCAAGCTCCAGGCTGCTGCGCGCCATGGCGCTGGCGCTGCTGGTTTCTGCGGTCGCGTCAGCCTGCAACTCCACTCCGCTTACGCAGGGTCCTCGCCTGGCGAGGGACCAGACGCTGCGCGTTCAGCTCGATGATCAGCCCGGAACGCTGGATCCGGGACAGACGCAGTACCCGTACGAGACGGCGGTCCTCCGCGCCATCGCGGAGCCGCTGCTCAAACCCACCGCCGACCTCAGCGCCGTCGTCGGGGCCGCTGCGCAAAGCTACGAAGTGGGGAGCGGGGGCACCGTCTACGTGTTCCACCTGCGGAAGACCGCTCAGTACTCGGACGGCGTGTCCGTGAAGGCTCAGGACTTTGTTTATGCATGGCAGCGCTTGATCGACCCTCGGCTTGCCGCGCTCAACGCCACGTTTTTCGCCAATGCCATCCTCAAGGGCGAGCAGGTCTCTCTTCTCGACCCCCAGCGTGACTCGACGCGAATCGACGCGGCGCTGGGGACGCTGGGACTGAAGGCTGTCGACGATTTCACTTTTCAAGTGACGCTCGCGCGACCGGATCCCGCTTTCGTGTGGATCGCGGCCCTGCCCGCCGGCGCCCCGATCAGGCAGGACGTCGTCAAGAAATACACGGACAAATGGGCCGCATCGCCGGACTCGCTGGTCACCAACGGTCCATTTCATGTCACCGAGATGGTCGCGAACGATCACATCACCGTGGTTCCCAACACCCACTACTGGGGCGCCAAGCCGAAGCTGACGACGATCACCTTCCAGGTCGTCAACGATGGCGGGGTGGCGCTCACGAAATACAAGAACGGTGAGCTCGACGCGGTTGACGTGCAGCTTGCACAGGCGGCAAGCGTTGCCGGAGACGCACAGCTCAAGCAGCAATTGGTCAAGACGCCCGCGCTGACGGTGTACTGGATCGTCTTCCGCGTCAACCAGGCGCCGCTCAACAACCCAAAGGTGCGGCAAGCGATCGCATCCGCCATCGACCGCGATGCATTCATCACGCAGGTTTTCCAGGGCCAGGGAATGCCGGCCGAGACGTTCATCCCTCGAGGGATGCACGGCTACGCTCCGGAGCTCGGGTCGCCGCAGAAGTTCGACGTCGCGCAGGCGCGCGTCCTTCTGGCCGCGTCGGGGGTGACCGCCAAGCAGCTGTCGGGTGTGAAATTGTCTTACGACCAGTCGTCCGACTTCAGCAAGGCCACCGCCAAGTTCGTGGCCGACCAGCTGAAGAACAACCTTGGCGTGGACGTGACCCTCGAGCCCCTGGACAGCAACACGCTGGGCGGGCGGCTGGATGTCGGTGCGTTTCAGATCGCGGGACCGCTGGGCTGGAGCGCCGACTTTCCCGACCCTTCGGATTGGTTCGGGCTCTTCACGACCACCAGCTCCTACGACTACGCGCTCTACCAGAACCCCGCGTACGACAACTTCGTGCGGGTGGCGGGGACCGACACCCAGGCGGACCGCCGGGACCAGGAGTACAAGCAGGCCCAGAAGCTGCTGGTCAACGACATCCCTGCCGCGTTTCTGGCGCAGTCCGTGAGCTGGTACCTCATGCGTCCATACGTCCTTGGCACCACTACGAGCCCGCTGGACGAGTGGCCGGGCGCCCTGTACCCGGCGCAGATTTACATCGGCGCACACTGATCGATCGAACAAGTGTTCACACGGCAATCAGCTAACTGACTTGACACTCAATAGCTGTGGACAACAGAATTCGCTTGTAGCCGAAGAGGCTGTGAGTAAGACCTGCTGTCGGCGCACTCTCGCCCCGGGGATTCGGCTGCCGGGAAGAAGGCGGCAGGGATCAGTCTGAGAGGTAAGACGCGTATGCACGCAGGAAACCGCTTCCGAGCGATCGCGCTCGCGTTCGTCGGATTGTTCGTGATCGCCGCGTGCGGGGGTGGGAACACAGGCACCACGGTCAAAGAGGGCGGCACGATGACATACGCCCTCGACGCCGACGCCCAGACCCTGAACCCGTTCGAGGTGGGCGACGTGTCCTCGGCACGCGCAATCCAGTTCATGTTCCCGAACCTGTACCAGGCCGACAAGAACCTGAACATCGTTCCCGACCTGGCAGACGGGATGCCGACCGTGTCGTCCGACTTGAAGACATGGACGGTCAAGATCAGGAGCGGCGCCAAGTGGAGCGACGGCACCGCCATCACCGCCAACGACGTGGTGAAGACGGTCCAGATCCAGGCCAACCCCAATCTGGATACCGACGCTTCGTTCGACTGGAGCCCGCTGACCGACCCGGTGACCGGGGTCTCCGCGAAGGATGACCACACCGTCGTCTTCACACTCACCAAGACCTACGCTCCTTTCTTGGCTGTCAACCTGGCCACCTCAATCGCGCCTGCCGCGGTGTACGGCAGCGTCGACGTGACCAAGATGCGGACCTTCGAGCAGGACCACCCGACCGTGACCGGTGGCCCGTTCCTATTCGACAAGCGCATCGCCGGCCAGGAGATCGACCTCAAGGCCAACCCTGGCTACTACGGGGGCAAGCCTCACATCGCGGCGATCGTCGAGAAGATCATCACCAACACGACCGCCGCTGCCCAGGCCGTCATCAACGGTGACGTCAACTGGGACCCCGAGATCAACGGCGCCGCCATTGACACCGTCACGGCCGCGACCGGGATCAACAGCTACGTCTACGCCGACCTCGCCTACTACGACATCCGGTTCAACGACAGGGCCAAGTGGGTAAACGGGTCCAAGAACACCCTGTTCGGCGACGTCAACGTGCGCCGGGCATTCGCATACGCGCTCGACAAGAACTCGATCGTCAAGGCGGCCACCGACGGCCACGGCACCCCGATGTGGGGCGACATCGTGCCGGCTTCGGCCTACTACGACGACAGCGCGGTTGTGAAGTACGCGCAGGACATTGCCAAGGCCAAGGGCCTGATGGACGCCGCGGGCTGGACCGTGGGCTCCGACGGCATCCGGGTCAAGAACGGCCAGAAGTTCTCCGGCAAGTTCTTCGTACGCGCCGACAAGCCCCAGCGGGTGAAGGCCGTCGAGATCATGTCCGAGCAGCTGCGCACCAACCTGGGCATGGACCTGCAGCCGACACCGACCGACTTCAAGGTCTTCTACAAGCCGATCCAGGCGGGCAACTTCGACCTGGCGTTCGCCGGGTGGGGCCTCAGCCTCGACCCCGACGACTACACCATCTTCAGCTCGACCCAGATCCGGCCGGAAAAGACCAACAGCGGCAGCAACTGGACGGGCTTTGTCAACGCCGACCTGGACACGGCCATCGCCGCCCAGCAGACCGACCTCAAGCCGACCTCAGCGGCCACCTTCGCCGCCCGGAAGGCCGACTTTGCTAAGGTCGAGCACATTCTTGGTGACAACGTCGTTGTCTACTTCATGTGGGCCGACAACGTCGGCCAGGCATTCAACGGCGTCGCCGGAGTGCAGCCCGGCAACAACAACAGCCTCAACTACGCGGACCAGGGCCGCAACACGCAGATCTTCTCTGCGTGGAGTCTGACCAAGTAAGAGTCGTTGGGAGGCGGCCGGTGCCGCCTCCCACACTACCTGTGCGTTGATCTCATGGGGAGCGTGTGGAGCGGTAGGATGAGCCGGTGACGTTTTACGTCATAAGACGCGTCTTGATCGGCGTGATGCTGCTGTTCTTCATGTCGTTCGCCTTTTTCGGTCTGACGCGCCTCACCCCAGGACCGCCCTTCAGCACCGGCGAGAACCCGCGTGCGCACCAGGAGCTGATCGACAAGCGGATGAACGCGCTGGGGCTGAACAAGCCCTGGTACGCCCAGTACCCCGCCTACCTCGACGCCCTGGTGCACGGCAACCTTGGCGACTCCTACGTCTACAACCAGCCCGTGACCAAGCTCCTCACCCAGCGAGTGCCGAACTCGGTCATCCTGCTCGGTACCGCCCTGATCGTGTCCCTGCTCATCGCGATCCCCCTCGGCATCTTCGCCGCCACCCGGCAGTATTCGAAGCTCGATATGACGACGTCGGTGGTGAGCTATGTGGGGATATCTGTGCCCAGTTTCGTGCTGGGCATATTCCTGCTCTTCGCCGGCGGCATCTGGTTGCGGCACCTCACCGGAGGGGATTTCTACTTCCCGCTCTTCGGGATGCACAAGGGTTCGACGAGCGGCCTGGACGACCTCCTCTGGCACATGGTCCTGCCGGTGACCTCGCTGTCGGTGCTCAGCATCGCGGGCTTCAGCCGTTTCATGCGTGCCAGCATGCTCGAGGTGCTGCACCAGGACTACGTGCGGACGGCGAAGGCGAAGGGGCTGGCGGGACGCACCGTCAACTACAAGCACGCGCTTCGCAACGCCATCCTGCCGATCATCACCCTGGTCGCGCTGCAGACACCGCAGTTCGTGAGCGGCGCCATCATCACGGAAGGAATTTTCAGCTGGCCTGGAATGGGCCTGCTCGCGTTTCAGGCCGCGGTCGACCGCGACTACCCGGTAATCCTCGGGGTCGTCATGCTGGTCGCCGTCTTGACGGTCACGTTCAATCTCCTCGCGGACATTGCGTACGCGGTGGTGGATCCGCGGATTCGGTACTGAGGGAGAGATGGCAGACCAAGGGCTGAAGAGAATCGCAGGCACCGGTTCAATCCTCGGGGCCGCCGGTGTTGCGCAGGCGATGGCCGCCGAAGAGGCTCTGCGCCATGCGGGGGCGGCTGAAGATCTCGTCGTCGCCGAGGTTGCCGAGCCAAGTGAGATCGGTTTCTGGAAGCTGGCGGCGATCCGTTTCCTGCATCACCGCACAGCGACCGTCAGCATGGGGATCCTTCTCTTCATCGTCCTGACGGCGCTGATCCTGCCCACATTCCAGGGCGACCTCTACCGGATCCAGGACTACACGCATCCGTACGGCGCCCCATTCGAGTTCCACTCCCGGACCATTTCACTGGCCGGCGCCAGCTTCAGCATCCCATGGACGGACCACTTCCTCGGCACCGACGCGCTCGGTCGAGACGAGCTGGCGCGGCTGGTCCGAGGCGCACGCGTATCGCTGACGGTGGGCTTGCTGGCAATGCTCGGCTACATCATCATCGGCGGGATCCTGGGAGCCCTCGCCGGCTTTTACGGCGGCTGGATCGACAACGCCTTGATGCGTATGACCGACGTGATCATCGCCATGCCGTTCATCTTGGTCGTGGTCGCCGTGACCGCTGCGTTCGGCGGCGTCAGCCTGACGGTGCTGGTCCTGGTCATCGCGGGCCTCGGCTGGTTCGAGATAGGCCGGCTCATGCGCGCCCAATTCCTCGTGTTGAGGGAATCGGAGTTCGTCCAGGCGGCGCGCGCGCTCGGCGCGTCCGACGTGCGCATCATCTTCCGCCACATCGTGCCGAACTCCCTCGCGCCGATCATCGTGTCGGCCACGCTGGGCGTGAGCGGCATCATCCTGCTGGAGGCCGCGCTTGGCTTCCTCGGCTACAGCGTTCCTCCACCCGAGCCGAGCTGGGGCAACCTGCTGAGCCAGTACGAGGAGGAGATCCAGCTGGGCAAGATGTGGCCGCTGGCATTTCCGGCGATCGCGCTGGTGACCACGGCCCTCTGCATCAACCTGGTCGGCGACGGAATCCGGGACGCCCTAGACCCACGACAGCGGTGACCCAGGTCCTCCCCGGAAAGCCAGCGGGCGGCGTCAAGGAAGGGACGGTTCTCGAAGTTCGCAACCTCCACGTCCAGTTCCACGTCCATGGCGGGACGGTGAAGGCTGTGCGAGGCCTCAACCTGACCATCCCGGCCGGCACCACCGTCGGCCTCGTCGGCGAATCCGGCTGCGGCAAGAGCGTGAGCGCCCTCACGATCATGCGCCTGCTCGAACAGAACGCCAAGGTCACCCGGGGCGAGGTGAAGTTCCGCGGCAAGAACCTCCTGGCTCTCTCCGAGCCGGCTATGCAGCAGGTGCGCGGCAACGACATCTCGATGATCTTCCAGGAGCCGATGACAGCGCTCAACCCGGTCTTCAGCGTCGGCGATCAGATCGCGGAATCCATCGAGACCCATGAGCTGGCCGGCGCCGCCGACGCCCACAAGCGTGCCGTCGAGCTGCTCCGGATGGTCGGCATCGCCGACGCGAAGCGCCTGGCCAAGGAGTACCCGCACGAGCTGTCAGGCGGCATGCGGCAGAGGGTCATGATCGCCATGGCCCTGGCCTGCGACCCCGACCTGCTCATCGCCGACGAGCCGACCACGGCCCTGGACGTCACGATCCAGGCCCAGATCCTGGAGCTGATGCGCGACTTGAAGAAGCGGACGGGCGCCGCCATCCTGCTGATCACGCACGACCTCGGCGTCGTCGCAGAGATGTGCGACGAGGTGGCGGTCATGTATGGCGGCAGGATCGTCGAGCACGCCGACACGCACGAGCTCTACCGCAACCCCAAGCACCCGTACACGGTCGGACTCCTGGAGTCGATCCCGCGCCTCTATCACAAGCAGGATCGCCTGCATGTCATCCGGGGCAACGTGCCGAACCCGCTGACCATCCCGCCCGGCTGCTCGTTCCATCCGCGCTGCCCAAAGCGGTTCGAACCCTGTGACCGCTACGTCCCGTCGCTGGCGACGGTGGCGCCCAGCCATCTGGCGAGCTGCTTCCTCTATCCCGAGGTCAAGCGCCTTCAGGAATCGGACCTGGACGACCAGTGAGCCAGCAGCAGCTCGCCGATATAAAGGAAAGAACGGCCGGCACCGGTCCGCTCCTGCAGGTGCGCGACCTGGTCAAGCACTTCCCGGTGCGGGGGGGACTGCTTCAGAGGCCGGTGGCGTGGGTGAAGGCGGTCGACGGGGTGAGCTTCGACATCCAGCGCGGCGAGACACTAGGCCTGGTCGGCGAGTCCGGGTCCGGCAAATCGACCGTGGCCCGCACCATCCTGCGGCTCATTCCGCCCACAGGCGGCGAGGTTCTGCTGGAGGGCAAGAGCGTCTTCAAGGCGTCGCCGAGCCAGATGAAGAAGATGCGCCGCGACATGCAGATCATCTTCCAGGACCCGTATGGCTCGCTCAACCCGAGGATGTCCGTCGGCGAGATCATCGGCGAAGGCCTGCTCGTGCATGGGGTTGGCTCGCCGCGCGAGCGCGAGGCGACCGTCGACCGGCTGCTCGAGGTGGTCGGGCTGCGCGGCCAGCACCGTGGCCGTTTCCCGCACGAGTTCAGCGGCGGCCAGCGCCAGCGCATCGGCATCGCGCGGGCCCTGGCCTTGACGCCGAAGATCGTCATCGCGGACGAGCCGGTCTCAGCGCTCGACGTCTCCATCCAGTCGCAGATCCTGAACCTGCTGAGCGACCTCCAGAGGGACTTCAACCTGACCTACCTGTTCGTGGCTCACAACATGGCCGTCGTCGAGCAGGTGAGCGACCGGATCGCGGTCATGTACCTCGGCAAGATCGTCGAGATCGGACCGGCCGAGGACGTGTGCAAGGACCCGAAGCATCCGTACGCCAAAGCGTTGATCTCTGCAGTACCGGTCCCCGACCCCGACGTCCATCGCGAACGGGTCGTCCTCAAGGGGGACATCCCCAGCCCCATCAACCCTCCTTCGGGCTGCCACTTCCGCACTCGCTGCCCGATCGCGACCGACCGCTGCGCTGTCGAGGAACCACTGCTGCGACCGGTCGGCAAGGACCGGGTCGCGGCCTGCCACTACGCCTGACGGGCGCCGGCGACCAAGTCACCCTTATTTGACACGTCATTGGCCGATCGGGACAATTCAGCCAGGTCTTGACGGCCGGTGAGTAAGACCTGCCGCCGGCGCACTCTCGCCCCGGGAGCCGCCAGAGGTTAGGCGCACGGGAAGAGGGCGGCAGGGTTTAGTGAGGTGGCCCTATGCGCATATCGGGACTGCGTGTCCTCGCTGCGGTCGGCCTGGTCGCCCTGGCCTTGACCGCGTGCGGCAACAACCCGACGACCCAACAGAAGCTCAGCGGCGGCACTGCGACGTTCGCGGAGGCGCCTAACGCCAAACCCAACTACATCTTCCCGCTTGCATCCGGCGGCTTTTTCAGCGTCGCCAACCTCAGCCAGTTCCAGTTCCTGATGTACCGGCCGCTCTACTGGTTTGGGGAGAACGGCACCGTCAAGCTCAACTCGAGCCTCAGCCTGGCCAACGACCCTGTCTACAGCGACGGCGGCAAGACGGTGACCATGAAGCTCAAGGGCTGGAAGTGGTCCGACGGCCAGCCCGTCACTTCGCGTGACATCGAGTTCTGGATGAACCTGCTCAAGGCCAACGTCGGCCACTGGGCCGCATACGTGCCCAAGGAGTTTCCAGACAACGTGGTATCGATGTCGTTCCCGGACTCGATGACCTCGGTGTTCACGCTCGACAAGGCCTACGGCAGTCTCTTTTTCACGTACAACGAGCTGAGCCAGATCAGCCCGCTGCCCCAGCACGTGTGGGACAAGACGTCCGCCTCGGGCTCCGTCGGCGATTTCGACCGCGACCCGACGCAGGCCGCCGCCGTGTACAAGTACCTGGACGGCGAGTCCAAGTCGGTCGGCACGTATGACAGCAACCCCCTGTGGCAGATCGCGGACGGACCATGGAAGCTGAAGTCGATGACCACCGACGGCCACGTGGCCATGGTCCCGAACACCGGCTACTCCGGCCCGGTCAAGCCCACGATCGCCGAGTTCGACGAGCAGCCGTACACGACCGACACCGCCGAATTCAACGTCATCCACACGGCCGGCATCGACTACGGCTATATCCCGACCCAGGACCTCGACCAGAGGAGCTCGCTCACCAAGTACACGTTCGCCCCCTGGATCGGCTGGCAGATCACCTACATGCAGATCAACTTCACCAACGCGGTCAACGGCTCGCTCTACAAGCAGCTGTACATGCGCCAGGCGATGCAGCACCTGGTCGACCAGGATGGATACATCAAGAACATCTTCAAGGGCTTCGCGTATCCGGACTACGGCCCCGTGCCGATCAAGCCGGCGAGCAACTTCGCCAGCCCGTTCGAGCAGAAGAACCCCTACCCGTTCGACGTCAACGCAGCCATCAAGCTCCTGAAGGACAACGGATGGACCGTGAACGCCGGCGGGGTCAGCACGTGCTCAAGCCCGGGCAGCGGAGCGGGCCAGTGCGGTGATGGCGTCAACTCAGGCGCCAAGGCCAGCTTCAAGCTCGAATACGCGTCAGGGACGCTGGCGGTGAAGCAGGAGATGGAGGCTCTCAAGAGCGACTTCTCCAAGGCCGGCCTCGAGGTCAACCTCACCGAGGCACCGTTCGACACCGTGATCACGGACGCCTTCGGCGGCAGCAACGTGGCCGATATGGACAACTGGGGTGGCGGCTGGATCTTCGCCCCGGACTATTACCCGACAGGCGATGAGATCTTCTCCACCGGCGCCGGCTCCAACGGTGGCGCCTACACCAACTCGACCAACGACTCCAACACGGACGCCACCACCACCAGCAACGACGTGAAGGCCCTGTACGCGTACCAGGACTTCCTCGCCAAGGACCTGCCGGTGATCTGGATCCCGGTGGCCGACGCGGTGCTCGCGCTCGCCAAGAAGACTCTGCACGGTTGGGACCCACAGGACCCGATCCTGCAACTCTACCCGGAGAACTGGTACTTCACGGCGTCGTAGAACCAGAGGATTGATGCAAAACGACGGCCGGGCGCGCAGCTCGGCCGTCTCGTTTTTCCGGGTGCTGGATATGCTTGGGTCGTGACTGGTTTCCTTGTCCGGAGACTGGGCCAGTCAGCCATCGTGGTCGTCGGGGTCACGATCATCACCTTCCTGCTTACGCGCATGCTGCCCGGAGGGGTGGCCAGGGCAATCCTCGGCCCGCGCGCGTCGCCGCCGGAGATCGCCCAGTTCAACCACGACAACGGCCTCGACCTGGCGATCTGGCAGCAGTACCTCGTCTATATGAACCAGCTGGTGCACGGTAACCTCGGCTTCTCATACCGGCTGAACGAGAGCGTGACGGCCCTCCTTTCCGACCACCTGCCGAAGACGATCATCCTCCTCGGCATCGCGACGCTGGTCGCTCTGGCGATCGCTGTTCCGCTCGGCGTCGTGCAGGCGGTCAGACGCAACAAATTCGAGGACTATTCGTTCACGACCCTGACGTTCGTTCTGTACTCGATGCCGCCGTTCTGGATCGCGCTGATCTTGATCAAGTGGTTCGCCATCAACCTGAGCCTGCTCCCGCCGCAGGGGCCTCAGGGTCCCATCAGCACCTACCTCGACCCGGCTGAGGCCTCCGCGCTGGTGCTGCCCGTGATGGCACTCGCGCTGGTGACGATCGCTCTCTTCAGCCGGTACATGCGGTCGTCGATGCTCGACAACCTGGTGCAGGATTACGTGCGCACCGCGAGGGCGAAAGGGGTTTCGACCGCCGGGGTGCTCTACCGGCACGTGTTGCGAAACGCGCTCATTCCGATCGTCACCCTGCTCGGCCTGAGCCTCCCCGGCATCTTCGGTGGCGCCCTTATCACCGAGGCGGTCTTCAACTATCCAGGCATGGGGCTGCTGTTCTGGGATTCGGCCCAGACGCGCGATTATCCGGTTTTGCTCGGCGTGACCCTCGTCGTGGCTGTGGCCACCGTGGTCGGCAACCTGCTGGCTGATGTCTTCTATGCGGTGGTGGACCCCAGGGTGAGGATCACCGAGTGAGCGTCCGAGCTCCTGTCACCGGCATCCACAGCATTCAGCCGGCTGAGGTTCCGAGCGCTTCGGAGGGTGGTGACGCGCGCGTCGGCGGGAGCGCGTGGAAGCTCGCCGCCTACGTCTTTCTCGAGAACCGGCTCGCCGTCGCAGGCCTGGTCGTGGTGGTGGTCATGTTCCTGTTCTGCTTCGTCGGGCCGTTGATATGGCGCGTCGACCTGGTCCACACGGACATCGCCAACCTGACCCAGCCGCCGGGCCCGGGTCACCCGCTTGGCACGGACATCGTCGGCAAGGACGTCCTCGGCCAGCTGATGGTGGGAGGGCAGACCTCCCTGGAGATAGGCATCACCGCTGCCCTCTTGGCGACCACGTTCGGCGTGGTCTGGGGGGCCATTGCGGGATTCGTCGGCGGCTGGCTCGACGGGCTGATGATGCGCGTCGTCGACTCGCTGCTCGCGATCCCGACCCTGTTCCTGCTGCTCGTGCTGGCGGCGATGTTCGTCACCAGCATCCCGATGCTGATCGTCATCGTCGCCCTCGCGGCCTGGCTGGTGCCGGCCCGTTTGATACGCGGCGAGACGCTCAGCCTCCGCACGCGCGAGTATGTCGACGCCGTCAGGGTGATGGGCGGCAGCGGCACGCGAATCGTGCTGCGCCACATCATCCCCAACACGATCGGGACGATCATGGTCAACGCCACGTTCCAGGTCGCGGATGCGATCCTGCTCATTGCGGCGCTCTCCTACCTCGGCCTGGGCGTGCCGCCCCCGGCTACCAACTGGGGCGACATGCTGTCGGATGGCGTGGCTTACACGTATGCCGGTTACTGGTGGCTGATCTACCCCGCCGGAATCGCGATCGTGACCACCGTGGTCGCCTTCAACCTGATCGGCGACGCCATGCGTGACGCGTTCGAGGTCAGGCTCCAGAAGCGTTAGTCACCGCGCCGCTTGGGGTCTCCAGGGGATAGTGGCAGGCGGCCAACTGCCCGGTCTCGAAGAGCCGCAGCGGGGGTTCGACCTCGGCGCAAAGGTCCTTCGCGCGGGGGCACCTCGTGCGGAAGCGGCACCCTGTAGGCGGGTTCATGGGCGAGGGCAGCTCGCCGCGCGGCACCAGCTTGAGCTTGGTTCGCTCGATCACCGGATCCGGGACCGGGATCGAGCTCAACAGCCCCTGCGTGTATGGATGCGCGGGATGGTTGTAGACAGCCGCCGCCGCGCCGACCTCCACCAGCTTGCCGAGGTACATCACCCCGATCCGGTCGGAGACGTAGCGGATGACCGATAGGTCGTGCGAGATGACGATGTATGTGAGGTCGTGGCTGTGCTGCAGCCGGTTCATCAGATTGAGGATCTGGGAGCGGATGGAGACGTCGAGGGCGGAGACCGGTTCGTCGGCCACGATCAGCCTCGGGCTCAGGGCAAGCGCTCGCGCGAGGCCGATCCGCTGGCGCTGGCCGCCCGAAAACTCATGCGGGTAGCGCTCGACCGCGCGCGGGCTCAGCCCGACCTCCTCCAACAGCTCGGCGACCCTCTTCTCCCGCTTCTGCTTGTCGCCGAAACGATGGATGACGAGCGGCTCCGCCAGGATGTCGCCCACTCGCATCCGAGGGTCGAGCGACGAGTAGGGGTCCTGGAACATCAACTGCATCGCACTGCGCTTGGTGCGGAGCTGCCGGCGCCCAAGTTTGGCGAGGTCGGCGCCGTCGAACCAGATCTCGCCTGAGCTCGGTTTTTCGAGGGCAACCACCAGGCGGCCCAGCGTCGTCTTACCGCAGCCCGATTCGCCGACGAGGCCGAACGTTTCTCCCTTCTTGATGGAAAGCGAGACGTCCGATACAGCTTTCACTGTGCCCACGCGCCGCGGGATGACGGCGCCGCGCGTGACCGGAAACTCCTTGACCACATGCTTGATGTCGACCAGCGCCCCGTTGCCGCCGGCGGTCATCCGGCGACCGGAGCCTCGGCGCGCGCCCGGCTCGGGCGAGCGCCGCCGACCGGGTGGTAGCAGGCATAGGTGTGCCCCGAGTCGTCGCCGTCGAGCACCGGTTCGAGCCGCTTGCACTGCTCGGTGACGTAGCGGCAGCGCGGATGAAACCGGCAGGCGACCGGAGGCCGCCCGAGGTCGGGCGGAATGCCCGGGATGCTGTACAGCGGCTGCGACTGATCCTGGTCCGGCTTGGGGATCGACTGGAGCAGCGCCTCGGTGTAGGGGTGGTGCGTGTTGGCGAACAGTCCGTCGATGGACGCTTGCTCGACGATCTTGCCCGCGTACATGACGCTGACACGGTCGGCCCGGCCGGCGATCACGCCCATGTCGTGCGTGATCAGCAGGATCGCCATCTTGAACTCCCGCTTCAGGCCGTCGAGCAGGCTGAGGATCTGGGCCTGGATGGTCACGTCGAGCGCGGTGGTCGGCTCGTCGGCGATCAGGAGCTTGGGCTCGCACGCCAGCGCGATCGCGATCATGACGCGCTGCCGCAGGCCGCCCGAGAGCTGATGCGGGTACTGGTGCAAGCGCTCTTTAGGTTTGGGCATGCCGACTACCGCGAGCACCTCTTCGGCCCTCGTCATAGCCTGGTTCGCGTTCCAGCCCCGGTGGATGCGGAGCGACTCGGCGATCTGGTTGCCGATCGTCATCGTGGGGTTGAGCGAGGTCATCGGGTCCTGGAAGATGACCGACACCTCGTTGCCGCGCAGCTTGCGCATGTCGTCCTCGTCGTGCGGGACGATGTCCACCCCGGCCAGACGGATCGACCCGCCAGCGATATAGCCGCCGTTGGGCAGCAGCTTCATGATCGACATGGCGGTCATGCTCTTGCCGCAGCCGGACTCGCCGACCAGCCCCAGCGTCTCGCCCTGCTCGACCCGGAGGGAGACCCCGTCGACCGCGCGCACCACGTTATTGCGCTGTCGGATGTAGGTCCTCAGGTCCTCGATTTCCAGGACTGGTGTGGCCAAGCGAGTTTGGAGTCTGAGTATAGGTTGGGGCGATTGGCGCCCTAGCGCGGGCTGTGGGCTTTGACCTCGAGGATGCGGTAGCCCTTCTTCGACTTGAGTCGCCTCACGTCGTAGCCCTGTGCCGCCAGCCAGGACGCTAGCGAGTCCGAGCCAAGGTTGCGCTGCACGACGAGGTAGGCGCTCGCGCCTTCATCGAGCCTCGGCAGCCAGCGCAGGAGCAGCTCGTGGAGAGGGGCCTTGCCGACCCTCACCGGCGGGTTGGAGTAGATGGCCGCGAAGCGGACGCCGGTTGGAACCTCATCGGGCAGGCTCGCGGTGACGTTCGTGGCTCCTGCCGCGCCCGCGTTGGCCCGCGTCAGCTCGAGCGCTCGCTCGTTGACATCCACGGCCCAAACCCGCGCCTGCGGCGCTCGCCTCGCCAGGGCGATTGCGATCGGCCCGTAGCCGGCGCCGAGGTCGAGGACGTCGCCGGCCGGCGGCGGCTTGGGGGCCTCTTTGAGGAGCTGGACGGTGCCGAGGTCGACGCCCCTGGAGCCGAAGACGCCCCTGTCCGCCTGCAGCTCGAGGTTGATCTCGCCGGCATGGAGAAATACCGTCCGCGGCCTGGACGGAACGGCGGGCAAAGGGTCGAAGTAATGGCCCTTCGCTCGGTGCGGTAGGGGGGGTCGGTTTTTGGGTATACTCATCGTTTGTCGCCCAATCGGCTATTGCCGCGTGGGATTTGAACCGTCAAGAGGAGAATCGTTTGCCAACCATCCAGCAGCTTGTCCGCTTCGGCCGTCGGGCGGCAAGGCCGAAGTCTAAGGCGCCGGCGCTCAAGGGCTCACCGCAGAGGCGGGGAGTCTGCGTGCGCGTTTATACCCAAACTCCCAAGAAGCCGAACTCCGCGCTGCGTAAGGTCGCGCGCGTCCGGCTGACCACGGGCATCGAGGTCACCGCTTACATCCCAGGCATCGGCCACAACCTGCAGGAGCACTCGGTGGTGCTCATCCGCGGCGGCCGTGTCAAGGACCTGCCAGGCGTCCGCTACCACATCATCCGCGGCACGCTCGACACCGCAGGGACCAAAAACCGGAAGAAGGCACGCTCCAAGTACGGCGCCAAGCGGGAAAAGAGCAAGGCGGCAGCCTGAGATGCCTCGCCGCAGCCGTCCAGTCAAGCGTGTCATCGCGCCCGACCCGGTCTACCAGTCGGAATCGATTGCCAAGTTCGTGAACGTGGTCATGAGCCGGGGCAAGCGCTCGACTGCCGAGAAGGTGGTCTACGAGGCGCTTTCGCGCGCCAGCAAGCAGTCGAAGAAGGAGCCGCTCGAGGTCTTCGAGTCGGCGCTCCGCAACGCCACGCCCTTGCTCGAGGTCAAGCCGCGCCGCGTCGGCGGCGCCACCTACCAGGTCCCCATCGAGATCAGGCCGGAGCGCCGGCTGGCGCTCGCCCGCCGCTGGATCGTGCGTTTCGCGCGGCAGCGTGGCGGGAAGAGCATGTCCGAGAAGCTCGCGTTCGAGCTCCTCGACGCGTCCCAGAACACGGGCGGGGCCGTCAAGCGCAAGGAAGAAACCCACCGGATGGCGGAAAGCAACAAGGCTTTCTCCCACTTCCGGTACTGATAGAGAGATGAGTTTGGCACTGAAGATGCAGGAGCGTCCGGTCGCGATCGACAAGGTCCGAAACATCGGGATCATGGCGCATATCGACGCCGGTAAGACCACGACCACCGAACGCATCCTTTTCTATGCGGGGCGCATCCACAAGATGGGCGAGGTCCACGAAGGGGCGGCGACCATGGACTGGATGGTCCAGGAGAAGGAGCGCGGGATCACGATCACGTCGGCGGCAACGACGGCCAACTGGCGCGACCACGCGATCAACATCATAGACACACCCGGGCACGTGGACTTCACCGTCGAAGTCGAGCGGAGCCTGCGCGTCCTCGACGGCGCGGTCGCGGTGTTCGACGCCGTCGCCGGCGTGGAGCCGCAGTCCGAGACCGTCTGGCGCCAGGCCGATCGCTACGGCGTGCCTCGCATCGCCTTCATCAACAAGATGGACCGCATCGGGGCGGACTTCTACGGCTCGTTGAAGTCGATCCGGACGCGCCTGGGCGCGCGCGCGATCCCCATCCAGCTGCCGATCGGGTCGGAGGGCTCCTTCAAGGGCTACGTCGACCTGGTGACAAAGCAGGCGATCGTCTATACGGACGACCTCGGGACCACCAACACCGAGTCGCTGGAGATCCCGGCCGGGATGGAGGACCTCGTCAGCAAGTACCGCCACGACCTCGTCGAGGCGGTGGCCGACTTCGACGACGCGATCATGCACAAGTACCTCGAGGAGCAGGACGTCACCGAGGCCGAGATCAACCTTGCGCTGCGCAAGGGGACGGTGGCGGGGATCCTGGTCCCCGTGCTTTGCGGCGCCGCTTTGCGGAACCGCGGCGTGCAGCCGATCCTCGACGCGGTCGTCGACTACCTGCCGTCGCCGGCCGACGTGCCCGCGGTGGAGGGGACCGACCCCAAGACCGGGGCGCTGCTCGTTCGCGAGCACGACGACGCCGAGCCGTTCTCGGCGCTGGCCTTCAAGGTCCAGATGGACCCGCAGGGCGTGGGCAAGCTCACGTTCTTCCGGGTGTACTCAGGCCGGCTCAAGGCTGGGTCGGCGGTCATGAACGCGACCAACGGGCGCAAGGAGCGGATCGGCCGCATCCTTCGCATGCACGCGATCCGGCGCGAGGACGTCGACGAGGTGTTCACGGGCGACATCGCCGCGGCGGTCGGGCTCAAGTCAACCACCACCGGCGACACGCTGGCGGACGAGGACCACCCGATTCTCCTGGAGTCGATCACGTTCCCCGAGCCCGTGATCTCGGTCGCGATCGAGCCGAAGACGAAGGCAGACCAGGACAAGCTTGGACTTGGGCTGCAGCGGCTCACCGAGGAGGACCCCACGTTCAAGGTCCATACGGACGACGAGACCGGCCAGACGATCATCTCCGGCATGGGCGAGCTGCACCTCGAGATCATCATCGACCGCCTCATGCGCGAGTTCCGGGTCGACGCCAACCAGGGCAAGCCGCAGGTCGCTTACAAAGAGGCGATCAAGCGGCCGGCCCACGGCGTGGGTCGCTTCATCCGCCAGAGTGGAGGCAAGGGCCAGTTCGGCCACGCCGAGGTGGACGTGCGCCCGGGCGAGAGAGGCAGCGGTTTCATCTTCGAGGACAAGATCACGCAGGGGCGCATCCCCCGCGAGTTCATCCCGGCGGTCGAGAAGGGAGTACGCGAGGCGATGCAGACGGGTGTGGTCGCCGGCTACCCGGTGATCGACATCACGGTGACGCTGGTCGACGGCTCGTACCATTCGGTCGACTCGAGCGAGATGGCGTTCCAGGTCGCCGGTTCGATGGCGGTCAAGGACGCGATGCACAAGGCTCAGCCGTACCTGCTCGAGCCGGTCATGAAGGTCGACGTCGTCATGCCCGAGGAGCACCTCGGCGATGTCATGGGCGACCTCGCCTCGCGGCGCGGACACATTCTCGGCATGGAAGGGCGCGGAACCTCGCAGAACGTGCGCGCCCACGTGCCGCTGGCTGAGATGTTCGGGTACGCTACCGAGCTTCGGTCGATGACCTCGGGGCGCGCGACGTATTCGATGGAGTTCAGTCACTACGCGGAAATGCCGGGCAACCTTGCGGAGGCTGTGGGCCGCCGCACGACGGCGCGATCTTAGTGGTGCGGAGTTAGTTAGGAGGAAACAGTGGCGAAGAAGAAGTTCGTGCGGACCAAGCCGCACCTCAACGTCGGGACGATCGGTCACATCGACCACGGCAAGACGACGCTGACGGCTGCGATCACGAAGGTGCTCTCCGAGAAGGGGCTGGCGGAGTACACCCCCTTCGACCGGATCGACAAGGCGCCCGAAGAGAAGGCCCGCGGCATCACGATCTCGATCACCCATGTGGAGTACGAGACGGAGAAGCGCCACTACGCGCATGTGGACTGCCCGGGGCACCAGGACTACATCAAGAACATGATCACCGGCGCCGCCCAGATGGACGGCGCGATCCTCGTCGTGGCCGCCAACGACGGCGCCATGCCGCAGACCCGCGAGCACATCATCCTGGCCCGCCAGGTCAACGTGCCTTCGCTCGTGGTCGCGCTCAACAAGTGCGACATGGTCGACGACAAGGAGTTCATCGAGCTGGTCGAGCTCGACCTCCGCGAGCTGCTCAGCAAGTACGAGTATCCCGGCGACGACATTCCGATCGTGCGCATCTCAGCGCTGAAGGCGCTCGAGGGTGACCCGGAGTGGGCGCCCAAGATCCTAGAGCTGATGGACGCGGTCGACACCTACATCCCCGAGCCCGAGCGGCCCGTCGACAAGCCCTTCCTGATGCCGATCGAGGACGTATTCACGATCGAGGGTCGTGGCACCGTGACCACCGGACGGGTGGAGCGCGGCAAGCTCAAGAGGAACGAGGAAGTCGAGATCGTCGGCATCCATCCCAACAGCACAAAGACGGTCGTGACCGCCATCGAGATGTTCCACAAGGACATGGACGAGTGCCAGGCCGGCGACAACGTCGGCACGCTGATTCGTGGCATCAAGCGCGAAGACGTCGTGCGCGGGCAGGTGCTCGCGAAGCCAGGATCGATCAAGCCGCACACCAATTTCAAGGCGCAGGTGTACGTCCTGACCAAGGAAGAGGGTGGGCGTCACACGCCGTTCCTGACGGGTTACCGCCCGCAGTTTTACATGCGCACCACCGACGTCACCGGCGAGGTCAAGCTCCCGGAAGGCGTCGAGATGGTCATGCCTGGCGACAACGTCGAGATGGACATCACCCTCGGTGAGCCCATCGCCATCGAGCCCGGCCTCCGGTTCGCCATCCGCGAAGGCGGCAAGACCGTCGGCGCCGGTGTGGCCACGGAAGTCATCAAGTAAAGAAGTAGGGGAGAGGGACCTAAGCAAGTGGCGCAGAAGATTCGGATCCGGCTCAAGGCCTACGACCATCGAGTCCTGGATCAGGCGGCGGACAAGATCATCGACACCGCCCGCCGTGCCAACGCGCGAACGGCGGGGCCGATTCCGCTGCCCACCGAGATCGCCAAGCTCACCGTCATCCGCTCCCCCTTCATCGACAAGGACTCGCGCGAGCAGTTCGAGATGCGTACGCACAAGCGTGTGGTCGACATCCTCGACTTCAACCCGCGCGTGGTCGACGCGCTTCAGCGCCTCAGCCTGCCGGCCGGCGTCAGCATCGAGATAAAGAGTTGAAGGGATTACTGGCGAGGAAGCTGGGCATGACCCAGCTCTTCAACGCGGATGGCACCACCTCGGCGGTGACCGTGCTCGAAGCCGGCCCTTGCCGCGTGCTCGGGTTGAGGACCACCGAGAAGGACGGCTACACCGCCGCCCGCATCGCGTTCGAGGCAACCGATGAGCGCAGGCTCAACAAGCCGATGAACGGCGAGTTCAAGAAGGCAAACGTCGAGCCGCATCGGCACGTCGTCGAGATCCGCGGTTACGACGGCCTCGAGGCAGGCCAGGAGCTCAAGGCGGAGATCTTCGCGGCCGGCGAGATCGTCGATGTCACCTCGACCTCGAAGGGCAAGGGCTTCCAAGGCCTCATCAAGAGACACAAGTTCAGCCGCGGCCCCGAGTCGCACGGCTCCATGAACGTCCGCCAGCCCGGCGCGATCGGTGCCACCGATGCAGCTCGCGTGTTCAAGGGCGTTCGCATGTCGGGGCAGATGGGCAACGAGCGCACCACCGCGCGCGCCTACAAGGTGGTCAGGGTCGACCCCGAGCGAAACCTCATCCTCGTCAAGGGCGGCGTGCCGGGCGCGAAAGGCGCGCTGGTGCTGGTCCGCCAGTCGACCAAGAAGGTGAAGGTGAAGGGTCCATCGGGCAAGCCGACCGGGAGGAAGGTCTGATGCCCGAGCAGGAGACCGAAGCCATGGAAACGAGCGAGCCGGTCGAAGGCGAAGTGGCGGTCGAAACTGCCCCTGAGGCACCCGCCAAGTCCAAGCGCAAGCCCAAGGCGGCCGCCAAGGCCCGGG
>DASPYG010000062.1:0-5368 GCA_035636885.1 Candidatus Nitrosopolaris sp. | reverse complement strand
GACGTCTTTCTCGGCGTCGTGCACGGCGACCTCGAAGGGACCCAGCGCGTCGATCAGCTCCCGGAGGCCGGCGACGTGGTCGACGTCCGTATGAGTCAGGATCACGGCTTTCAAGTTGACGTGGTGGCTGCCCACCAGCTCGATCATCGTCGATGGATCGAGATTGGCGTCGATGATCACCGCGTCGTGTGTCACCTGGTCCTCGACCAGGTAGGAGTTGGTGGCGAACTGGCTGTCCGCCGTGGCCGAGACGAGAACGCTCAGGCCAGCTTTTTCCGCATGACGACGTGGCGTTCGAGCTCGCGGTACCGTTCGAAGCCCGCGCGCACATACATCTCGAGCGGGCCGCGATAGTTGCTCTGCGCCGAGTCATCGCCTCCGCGCGACGGATAGGCCTCGACCTCCTGAACACCGCGTGCACGCAACCGCTCGATCGCCTCGTCCAGGAGCTTCGACGCGACCCCGTGGCCCCGATAAGGCGCGGCGATCACGAAGCACGCGATCGACCCGACTCCCTGCTGGGATGCGGCTTCGAGCTTGAACCGGCGCATGACGCCGGCAAGGTGAGTGGTGTCGCCGTAGTTGCACCAGCCCACCGGCTGGTCGCCCGCGAAGGCCAGGAGCGCGGTCACGTCGCCGTGTTGGATGGACGCCGACATCTCGCGGCGGTTGTCCGCGGCAGAGGCCATCCCTGCCTCCTCCTCGCTCTGCGCTCGGTGCGTCTCCATGCAGTAGCAGTCCTGCCAGGCGGGGTAGTCGCGAAACGCCACGTCGTCGAAGAAATGCTGGTATTCGGCAACGAGGTCGGGCGTCACATCGCGGACCACCACCTCTCCGATCTCTGGCAGACGCTCGAGCTGCGCACGCTCGACGGGGTCGACTCTCAGGCGCAGCCCTTGTAGCTGGGCGCCCCCCTGGGACTGCATCAGTTGATGAACGGGCTCCTCCGCCTTCCACGACATCCGAACCCGCGAGCCGCCCGCATGGCCGGACACCGCCCAGGTCACCTCATGCTGCGGGGCGGCAGCGAACGGAGGCGCGAACAGGTACCTCGTGCGAAGCACAAGCCGGCGCGGGGCGTCCACGTCGATGATGTCCGATTCCTCGACGAGGTCTCCACGGACGTCGAGCCAGCGGATGTGCCCGCCGGGCGTGAAGTCTCCCTCTGGCGCGAGTCGGTAATACCAATCCCGGCGTCCGGGACCCACAAGGCATTCCCACACCGCCTCAGGCGGAACCGCGATGTCGAGCGAGTGAGATCCGTTCACGATGCCTCACGCGCCACCGTGTGCACGTCCTTCACACCCTCGAGCTTCTCCATGAGGCGCGACAGCTGAGCCAGCGAGTCGATCTCGACGGTGGCCGAAACCACGGCGGTCTTGTCGTCATACACGTGAACCTCCAGGGCCGACATGTTGACGCGGTTCTCGGCCACGATCGTGGCGATGTCGCGCAGGAGCCCTTGACGGTCCCACGCCTCGATCTTGATCGCGACCGGGTAGATGTGCGTCGCATCGGAGTCCCAATCGACCGCCACCACGCGCGCCTGGTCCTGCGCGTTGATGGCATTGACGCAGTCGACACGATGCACGGTCACGCCGCGGCCACGTGTCGTGTAGCCGACGATCGCGTCTCCGGGCACCGGCTGGCAGCAGGGTGCGATCTTGGTCAGGATTCCCTTCTCTCCCCGCACCAGCACGCGAGGCGTCGGCTGCACGTTGGGAATCAGCGGGATGGCGCGCAGGTCTCCGCCGGCGGTTTCTGTGCCCAGGGACATGCGCATGACGACGGCGTGAGGCGACAGGTCGCCATAGCCGATGGCCGCAAGGAAGTCGTCGATGGCGTTGTAGTGCTGGATGCCGGCGATCTCGAGCAGCTTGGCGTCGGGGAGGTCGGACATGCTCACCCGGTGCATGCGATGGAGCTCCTTATCGAGCAGGTCGCGACCCTTGGCCACGTTCTCCTCGCGGCGCTGGCTCTTGAACCACTTGCGGATACGTTCCTTGGCCGACGCGCTCTTGACGAAGTTGAGCCAGTCGCGGCTTGGGCCGTGGGGTCCCTTCGACGTCAGGATCTCCACGATCTCGCCGTTCTGGAGCTCGTAGTCGAGCGGGACCATGCGGCCGTTCACCTTGGCGCCGATGCAGCGGTGGCCGACCTCGGTGTGGATGCGATACGCGAAGTCCACCGGCGTCGAATCGGCAGGCAGGTTGAGCACGTCGCCCTTGGGCGTGAACACGTAGACCTCGTCCTGGAACAGGTCGACCTTGACGCTGTCGAGGAATGACTCCGAGTCGCCGATCTCGTTCTGCCACTCGAGCAGGCTTCGGAGCCACGAAAGCTTCTGGTCGAAGCTGGCGTCTTTCCCGCCTTCCTTGTACGTCCAGTGAGCCGCGACCCCGAACTCCGCAATCCGATGCATCTCGTGCGTGCGGATCTGGATCTCGATCGGCTCACCGGTGTGGGTGATCACAGTCGTGTGCAGCGATTGGTATCCGTTGGACTTCGGCATCGCGATGTAGTCCTTGAAACGGCCCGGCACCGGCTTCCAGAGGGAGTGGACGACGCCGAGGACGCTGTAGCAATCGCGCACCGAGTCGACCTGGACGCGGATCGCGGACAGGTCGTAGATCTCGGAGAAGTCCTTCTTCTCGCGGGTCATCTTCTGCCAGACCGAGTAGATATGCTTCGGGCGCCCGGTGATCTCGGCCTTGATCCCGAGGCCGTCGAGCTCGCGCGCGAGGATCTCGCGGAGGTCCGAGACCAGGGTCTCCCGCTCGTGGCGCTTGCGGGCGATGCGCTTGACGACGTCGTCGTACGCCTCGGGCTCGAGGTTGCGGAAGGCCAGGTCCTCGAGCTCCCACTTGAGCTGCCCGATGCCGAGGCGGTGTGCCAGAGGCGCGTAGATGTCGAGGGTCTCGCGCGAGATCTTCCGCCGCTTGACCTCGGGCAGGGGATCCAGCGTGCGCATGTTGTGGAGCCGGTCGGCCAGCTTGATGAGGACGACCCGGAGGTCCTCCGCCATCGCCACCATCATCTTGCGGATGTTCTCAGCGTGCTGCTGCTGGTCGGTGCGGATGGAGATGCGGCCCAGCTTGGTCACACCCTCGACCAGTCGGGCGACCTCGGGCCCGAACTCGGCCTCGACCTCGTCGGCGGTGAGCGCGGTGTCCTCCACGGTGTCGTGGAGCAGGGCGGCGGCGAGCGTCTGCGCGTCCAGCTGCAGGTCGGCGAGGATCGCCGCTACCTCGAGCGGGTGGTTGACGTAGTCCTCGCCCGACAGCCTCCGCTGGCCCCGGTGGGCGACGGCCGCGCGGTCGTACGCCTTCCGGACGAGCTCGCGGTCCTTCGGCTCGAGATGGTCGGCGATGCGGAGCAGCTCGGAAACGGTCACTGCGACAGAGTTTAGGAGGGGCCCCTGATGGAAGTTCGGGATGAACTCCGCGATCAACTTCCTAGACTTACCCACGCCAGGTGGGTTCAGCTTGACTTCAAGACGAGGACCGTTCGCGATTCGGCTCGGATGGTCCGTAACCGCGGTCGTCCTGATCTTCGCCGGGTCCGCGCTCAACGAAGGCGGCCGCGCCAGCTCCGAAGCGGCACTCGCCGGCGTCGCGGGGGCCCTGGCACTGGCAGCAGGCGTCATCTACGCCAGCTGGCGCGTGGCGGTCCCCCTCGGCGCGGCGTCGATTGTCCTCACCCTGGTGATCGCCCAGGCCAACCGCGTCCAGGCGGACCTCTTGATGCAGCTCGCCGGCCTCATCATGCTCGGCGCCGGCGGCGTCATGGGCGGCGTCGCCTACCGCAGCTTCACCAGCGTCATGAGGGGCCAGGCCGGCGATATCGCCGGCAAGAAGGCACAGCTGGAGCAAAAACACCGCGCCTTCCTGGCCGCGACCTCTGAGCTCGACGGAGCGCGCTTCGGTGACATCGCGATGTTCACCTCCACGGTCGCACGGGAGTCTGGTGCGGACGTGGCGTGCTGCTATCTGTCCTCTGCCGACGGCCGGCGTTTCGTGCCGCAGCCGCCTGGAGTCGGCGTCGACCGCCTTCGACCGCAGGCCGTGCCCCGGTCACACGGAAACGGCGGCCCATTGCTCACCGCGATCGATTCCGGCCGGATATTCGTGGCCGGCGACGAAACCGAGCTCACCGAGCTGATCACCTTTGTGCCCGACGACTTCCACCTCGCCGGCCTCATTGCGGTGCCGATGCCAATCGGCGACCACGTGGGGGGCTTTGTCGTCCTCGGCAGGAAGTTGGGGGACTTCAGCGACGACGACCGCCGCCTCGCCACGATGCTGACAGTCCGCGCGGGAACGCAGCTCGCGAGCGCACAGCTGGTGCAGCTCACGCATTTCGAGTCGGCCCGGTATTCGCTGATGAACGAGCTCATCAAAGAAGCCTCCGGCAAGACGATGAACGAGGTCCTGGAGCTGGTCCTGGGACGCGGCGGCGAGATCATCCGCTACGACGTCGGCCGGGCGCTTCTCTTCCAACCCGATGGCACGTATGTCGTCCTGGACGGATCAGCCGCGCCGGAGCCGATCGAGGGCCCCCTAAGCCGTGTCCTTGCGGGCGAGACGATGCTTCGAAACCTGGTCACTGAAGACGAAGGCATCTACAGCGGCCTGCATCCCGAAAGTCTTGGTGGCACGGTCAACGAAGCGCTGACGCCCATTCGCGGCAAGACGGGGGTGATCGGCGCGCTGTGCCTGGGCCGCCGCGGAACATCCGGTTTCAGCCAGCAGGACATCGCGTCGCTCGATGATCTCGGGTCGATGGCGGGAGTGGCCGTGGAAAACTCCCGCATCCTCCAGGTCGTCACCGGCCAGGCGTCCAGGCTCGACACAGCGCTCGACGCTCTCGGCGAAGTGTCGCAGGCCTTGACCACGGTCACCGAGGGGTCGAAGGTCCTGGAACAGAAGACCCTGGAGGCGGCGGTTAGGGTGACGATGTGCGCCGCAGCGCTGCTCACGCGGAGTACACCGGACGAGCGCCAGACCGTGATCTCATCGTTGGGGTTTCCCAGCGAAGTCGATGGGATGGAGTTTCACAACGGGCAGGGCCTTGTCGGCGCCACGATGCTCAGCCTCCGCGCAACCGCCGTCCCTAGTCTGGCCGCCAATCCAGAGTTGTCCTATCCTCCTGGCCTCGTCGCCTATGGACTACAGGCGGCGATCTGCACGCCGATGCTGGAGGACGGGCGCCTGTGGGGCACCCTGTCGGTGTTCGACGTCAAGAAGCGCGAATGGACCACGGATGACCAGCGCGTGCTGGCCACCCTTGGCAACCAGGGCGTGGTCGCCGTCCGGAACGCCGAGCTGTACGACAACAACCAGCGCAGCATCTGGGAGCTGAAGAACCT
>DASPYG010000061.1:0-2737 GCA_035636885.1 Candidatus Nitrosopolaris sp. | reverse complement strand
CGAGTACATGGATGCCCCGAGGGGCCTGACGCAATTCGCCAAACAGGTGGTACCCGGCAGCCTGCGCATCATCGCCGCCATGGGCGACGAGCGGAACGCGCTGATCATGTATGAAGTCAGCACCGAAGGCGGACCGATTGGGTCGAAGGTGTTTCCTTCGGCTCAGACCTGGCTACTGGACGACAACGGAAAGATCAAGGTCGAGCGGATCGTGTCATACGCGGCTCCGCGGTGAGATCACCGGCCTAATACGGAATTTCCGTTGGGCAGCCTCCGGCTGGCATCATGAACGGTATGCCGTTCTTTGGTTACCACATGCCGAGCTTCACGTATCCGGGTGTGCCCCCGGAAGGGATCTTCGAACACGCGGCTGAGCTCGCGCGCTCGGCGGAATCCGCCGGCTTCGAGCTGGTAACGGTGATGGACCACTTCTATCAGATCACCGGCATCGGCGCCGAAGACGAGCCCATGCTGGAGGGCTACACCACCCTGGGAGCGCTCGCGCGCGAAACCAGCCGGGTGCGCCTGGCCACCCTCGTGACCGGCGTGACCTATCGCAACCCGGCACTCGTCGCGAAGATGATCACCACGCTCGACGTCATCTCAAAGGGGCGCATGATCTGTGGCATCGGTGCCGCCTGGAATGAGTCGGAGCACGTCGGGTACGGCTCTCCGTTTCCGCCCATCCGCGAGCGCATGGACCGGCTCGACGAGGCGCTGAACATCATCAAGCTGATGTTGACGCAGGAGCGGCCCTCCTTCAGCGGCACGCATTACCGGATCGACCGCGCGCTCAACAACCCCCGGCCAGTACAAGCGGGTGGACCGAAGATCCTGGTTGGCGGCGGAGGCGAAAAGCGGACGCTGCGACTGGTCGCGCGCTACGCGGACATGTCGCACTGGTTCGGCCCGCTGGCCGACATCAAGCGAAAGAGCGAGATCCTCGACCGCTACTGCGAAGAGGAGGGCCGCGATCCGGCCAGCATCACCCGGACCATGGGCTCGCCAGTGGTGCTGGTGGAGAACGAAGGCCAGGCGAAGACCGTGATGGAACGGATGCCACCAGAGCGGCGAGTCATGTTCCAGCCGGCCACCCCGGAGCAGGCCGCCGACATCCTCCAGGACTTCATCGAGATCGGCATCGAGGGATTCACGTTCGGCAATCCCACCCTGCACACGCCCGAAGAGTTCGATCGCGCTCGGCGCCTGATCAAGACGGTCAAGAACTCATAGCCGCGTTGGCGGGGGCCATGGGTTATCCGCCCACCGAGCCCCACGCACAGGGCATGCTCGACGTTGGGGACGGCCAGCAGGTGTACTGGGAGGTCAGCGGTAACCCGAAAGGGAAGCCGGCGGTGTTGTTGCACGGCGGCCCCGGCAGCGGCAGCTACCCGGGCCAGCGACGCTGGTTCGACCCAGCGGCGTACCGTATCGTTCAGTTCGACCAGCGCGGGTGCGGGCGCAGCACGCCGTCGGCCAGCGATCCGCAGACGGATCTGTCGAGCAACACGACGCACCACCTGATCGCAGACATGGAGCGATTGCGCCAACACCTCGAGATCGACCGGTGGCTCGTCTGCGGGGCGTCGTGGGGGGTCACGCTGGGTCTCGCCTATGCCGAGCGCCATTCGGAGCGGGTTACGGAGGCAGTCTTTCTCTCGGTCACGATGACGCGGCCCATCGACGTCCATTGGCTCTACCACGAGGCCGGCCGGTTCTTCCCGGCGGAGTGGGTGCGTTTCCGCGCCGGTGTCCCGAAATCCGAACGCGATGGCGACCTGGTCGCTGCCTATAACCGGCTCCTCAACGAGCAGCCGGATGTCGCCCTGCGCGAGTCAGTCGCGAAGAACTGGTGTGATTGGGAGGACGCGGTGGTCTCCCTCGACGAGGGGTGGAAACCTAATGCCCGTTACGCGGACCCAGCGTTTCGCATGACCTTCGCTCGCCTCTGCGCTCATTACTTCACTCATGCCGCATGGCTTGACACCAACGAGCTGCTTTCCAACGCAAATCGGCTCGCAGGCATCCCCGGCGTTCTCGTGCACGGTCGCTTCGACCTGGGAGGACGGCCAGACGTGCCGTGGTTACTTGCTCAGGCGTGGCCCGGATCCGAACTGCACCTTGTGCGCACCGGCCACGTTGGCGGAAACGAGCTGCTGGAACCACTGATTGCGGCGACGGACCGCTTCGCCGCGGGAAAGGACCGTTAACCGGCCTCTTCTGCGGCCTGGGGCCGGCCCGGACCCACCGGCAACGCGTGTGGCATCCTAGGTTTTGCAGGCTGATAGCCGGCTGGTAGTTGAGCGTGATCACTTACCGGAAGGAGGAACCGAGCGTGAGCAGATCCGTCTCGCGATTCACCCTCGTTGGCATACTGGTTGCCCTTGCGGCGTCCACCGCATTCTCTACGGCGGCCGCTGAGGGAAGCCCTGTTGGGACGTCGAGGCGGCCTGACCTTGGCCCGAACGTCTATGTCTTCAATCCCAGCATGCCGCAGAGTGCGATCCAGGCCACCGTTAATGCCGTGGCCAACCAGCAGGTCTCCAATCAGTTCGGCACCCAGCGATACGCCTTCTTGTTTGAGCCAGGCGCCTATGGCTCGGCGACCCATCCCCTCAATTTCCAGATCGGCTACTACACCAGCGTGGCAGGCCTGGGTCTGTCGCCGAATGACGTCGTGATCAACGGCTCGGTTGACGTCTACAACCAGTGTTTCGGTCCGGGGAACTGCACTGCG
>DASPYG010000060.1:0-6479 GCA_035636885.1 Candidatus Nitrosopolaris sp. | reverse complement strand
GGCCTAGAATAAGCGTCCACTCCGTTCGCTTTCCGCTGCGGGCGGCTAGCTCAGCTGGGAGAGCGCCAGCTTGACATGCTGGAGGTCGGGGGTTCGAAACCCTCGCCGCCCACCAAAGGCCAGACGGGGTGGTGTTGCCGGTGCCGGTGCAGCCGTTTCCGGCACAATCGGTGGCGCCTGGCCCGTTCGTCTAGTGGACTAGGACGCCGGCCTTTCAAGCCGGAGATCAGGGGTTCGAAGCCCCTACGGGCCACCAGGCGACGCGCCAAAGCGGGCGTAGCACAATGGTAGTGCGCCAGCCTTCCAAGCTGGTTACGTGGGTTCGATTCCCATCGCCCGCTCCATCGTCATCGCATCGCGGTGCCGGGGATTACGGCGCCGATGTGGTTGGGGTCGGCTCCGGGCGAAAGGCCCAGTTCCTGCCGGTGAGGAATCCACCCAGGCCGATCATGATCAGGGCGTTGATGCCGTGGAGCCCGGACAACGCCGGGATGCCCGTATGAGCGAGCACGGACTGAATAGCCAGAAGCACGAAAAGGACGCCGGTCAGGATGGTCGTCCGCCATGGATATCTGGACCCGAACGAGAGCCCGATCATGACCAGGATGGTCAGGCCGATGAGGTCTCCGTTGATCGCGTGGAGGCCGGCGAAGTTGTCGGCGTTCTTGAAAGCGGCATAGACATCTTTCTCGTTGTCGTTGGCGTTGACGATGGTGAATATGGCCGCAGCTATGAAATAGAGCTGCGCCAAAAACTGGAGCATCAGGATCGCGCCCGCCACTGAATAGGCCTTTCGAAAAATGCTCAATCGAGACCCCTCCTTGACTCGTGCCGACCGGCGGTAGTTTAGCCGGGAAACTCGCAGCCAAGGTGATGGGCTAGCATCGGCGCGCTGTGGCTGCAGCAATCCCCGTCTATCTCGAGGTCGGCACCAAGCGTGTGTTTGCATCAGCGCTCGAGTGGCCTGGTTGGACCCGTGCGGGCAAAGACGAGAAGGCTGCGCTGGAAGCTCTGGGCGCGTATGCGCCGCGCTATGCTGCCGTCCCCAAATCAGCGCGCATCGACTTCAGCGCCGCAGAACCAACGTTAAAGGTCATCGAGCGCGTGAAGGGCAACGCGACCACCGATTTCGGGGCTCCAGGCATGCACGCGTCAACGGACGCGAGGGCCCTTGCCGCCAAAGAGGCGGAGCGCATCTGCGCGCTCCTCAGCGCCTCATGGAAGGTCTTCGATGCGGTCATCGCCAAAGCCCCCGCGGAGCTGCGCAAGGGTCCGCGCGGCGGCGGGCGAGACCGCGACAAGATCGCCGACCACATCATCGACGCCGAGTCGGCCTACGTCTCCAGGCTGGGGCTCAAGCTCGAGACGCCCCGCCTCGACGACGCGAATGCCGTGCGCGAGTGGCGGAAAGCGATCATTGACGCGATTCGTGCTTCGGCGGGCGGCCCTCAGTCGGGCGAGAAGAGGTGGCCGCCCCGGTATGCGGCGCGCCGGATGGCATGGCACCTGCTCGACCACGCGTGGGAGATCGAGGACCGCAGCGGATGAGCGTCCTGCTCGTCGTCATGGCCCATCCAGACGACGAGTCCATGGGTGCCGGCGGCCTCATCCTAAGACACACGCGCGCCGGAATTCACGTCAACCTGATCTGCGCGACACGCGGGGAGAAGGGATGGGTCGGCAAGCCACCCGGAGCGCGCGAGGAGGACCTCGCTGACATCCGGAGCTCTGAGCTGGAGGCGGCCACATTTGCGCTTGCGATCCACGAATACGAGCTCTGGGACTATCCGGACGGTGGCGTCGAACAATCTGATCAGGCCGCGATAACGGAGCGCATCAAGGAGCAGATCACGCGTCTCGCGCCTGCCGCTGTCGTGGGTTGGGGACCTGACGGTGTTTACGGCCACCCGGACCACATCGCCATGGGGCGCTGCACCGATGCGGCCGTGGCGGCGATTGCGGAGGATATGCGTCCATCGCTTTACCACCTCGCCGTGGATGCGCCGTTGGCGCAGGCATACCGCGCGCTGATCGCGCTCGGCGGGCAGGACGGCAATGCCCTGCCGCTGGTGGTCCAGCAACATGTGGACCTCGTCGTGGAGCTGACACCTGAGGAAGTTCAGATGAAGCTGCGCGCCATCGATTGCCATCAGAGCCAGCTCGAGACATGGCGCGTCGAGATTCGGCACCATCCGCATCTCATGCAGGAGGGATATGGGCGCGAGCCTTACATCGCCGTCTCGTCGAAATGGTCCGGGCTCAGCGCCGACGGCCTGCTAGGCGAATTCGCATGAGGAGCGATGGCCTCCGAATTTCAGCAGGAGTTGCGGACACCTCTGACCGCAATTGACGACATGGTCGAGCCGGCGCTGGAAGGATTCGAACGCGCCGCGCATCCAAGCGCCGCGCTGCCGCTGTGACCTACGTCATGTTGCCTGGCAACAAACAAAGTTCGCGCCCACGAAGGGGTCGGAGCGTGAAGTATTCTGTGACCCGGCTTCGATGATCCGAGGTCAATACCTAGCCGGGGAGATGCACGCGCATGGAAACACAAGAGGCGGTAGCCGAGAGCACGCCGATCGAGACCGACGGTCAATCCGATTCCAAGAAGGAAGGGCTGAAGAAGTTCACGCTCGGTCCGAACGACAGCCTCGAAGGCAAGCTGACGTACGGAGGCAGCATGACGGTCGACGGTGGCCACGCCGAGGGTGAGTTTCGCATCGGGGGCAACATCGAGGTCGGCAACGGGACGGTCGTGAAGGCGCTGCTCGAGGGCCAGAACGTGACCATCAAGGGCGAGGTCGAAGGCAGGCTCACGGCGCGTGACAAGCTCACCATGGGCAAGTCGGCCAAAATGAACGGGGACGTTCAGGTGCGCCGGCTGCAGATCGAGGACGGCGCGAGCCTCAACGGCTACGTCCGAATGGGCGACTTTGAGCACCAGGCCGGTAGCTAGGCGCCCGACCGCGCCGCCGGCGGACCAGCCGCCGGTATCCTCACCCGCCGCCTCGAATCAGCCAAGCTCCGTCACGCTCGGTCCGCGCGACCGGCTGATCGGCCAGCTGTACATCGAGGGCGACCTTTTCGTGGGTGGGATTCTCGAGGGCGAGGTCGAGGTCACCGGCAACATCGAGATCGATGACATGGCCAAGGTCAAGGCATCGCTGGCCGGAGGCGACGTCAGCGTTCGCGGGCACCTGACGGGGCCCGTGGTGGCGCGCAAGCGCCTGATCGTTTCGCGCTCGGGTTCGGTGATCGGTGACGTCCGCGTCGCCAGGCTCGCCATCCAGGACGGGGCGAGCTTCAGCGGCAAGGTTTCGATGGGTGCCGGCGCCGTCGCGGCCAAGCCGGCTTCCGCGAAGGCGCCCGAACCGGAGGCGATCGCAGCTCCCGCGCCGGCCGATCCCGCTCCTGCGCCCCAGCCACCGGCGGTTGTGGAGAAACCGGTCGTGGTGGTCGCGGTCCCGCCAGTAGTCGTGGCCCGAACGGACGGCAAGGCCAAGGGGATGCCGCCCAAGGCGATAGCGCCCAAAGCGATTGCGCCCAAAGCGATAGCGCCCAAGGCGATACCGCCCAAAGGTGCGCCGCAACCAAAGGGGAAGCCGAAGCGCCGGTAGCGCGCGCTACTTCTTTTTCGCGCCCGAGGGTTTCTTCGCCGCAGCCTTCTTGCCTGCGGCTTTCGGCGGCAGGCCGCGCGCGAATGTCAGCGATGCGGTGATCCACGCCGCGGTCGCGGCCGGCTTCGCGCGCCAGGTAGCCGGCACCGTCACGTAGCCCTTCATTGCATGCCCGGGCACCGGCTCGAAGTCGCGACCGCCCACCTTGCGAATGGGGGCGCTCCGGTCGTCGGGCAGGCGCACGAACAGGTCCTCGCCGAACAGGCCCGCGAACATGTTGCCGTTCACAAATGCGGCGAGGTTGCCGAACATCGGTCGCATCGTGACCGCGGGCTCGTCGGGCACGAGCTTCGTGAACGCCACCTTGGCTTGGTCGCTGGGCTTGGGCATCGAGCCGCCGGCCATCCTGCTCATGTCGCGTCCTCGCTCATCAGGGTGTTATCAAGCGATGTTTGTTGGCGCCGCCAAGCTTGAACGTGCCGGCGCTCGTAGTCACGGTAAACGCGAAGGCGAAATCGCCGTAGGTGCTCGATGAGATCGTGCCCTGGTCGGTGCACTGGAAAGGAATCTTGAACCGAATCGTGGCCTTCGATCCAGCCGAGATGCTCCTCGGCGAGTAGGTCGTCACCGTTCCGCTGCCCTTGGCGCCTACATCACCGTTCCACTGGCCGTGGATCGCGACCGCGGTGTCAGTTTCCGCGATCGACCGGATCGTGACCGTGTTGTTGGTGAAGTTGTCTGCATCGATTGTCACATTGACGTCGTAGGGATGGTTGGTCACGTGTTTCGGACATGTATAGCTGGAATCGACTCGCGCATTGCTGAGCGTGAAATGCGCGCCGATTCCACAGATCGGGGCACACGCGCCGACCCCTGCCACCAGCACGCAGGCGACCGCAAGCCGATAGGCCGGCTTACGCGCGTCTATGGATAGGAGATCACGCAGCCGCTCGATGCGTTGCTCCACAACGACTGCACGGCAAACGACCCGGTGCTGAGCGAGATGCTTGACGCCGCACCGGGGCCAGCGCTGATCCACGCGCACTTGTCACCGTTCTCGGCGCCGGTCCCATCGACCCAGCCGCTGCTCGGGAATGGGTCGGTCACGGTCTCGGCATATTCGTGGCCGCCCACGATCGAGAAACCATCGAAGTAGCCGTGCCCGAATGAATCGCTGCTCCGATTGACGAAGTTCATCCCGCACGCGGTGCCCGCGTCCGGCTGGTACGGCATGTTCGAGAACGACACCGGGCCCGAGCTCGAGCTCGTCGAGCTGTGCCATGCGCAGAACTGCGTGCCGAAACCGCTGGTCGAGCGACCGCTTGGCGTGAAGACCATGTAATCCGCGTTGGCGCTGTAACCAAAATGCGCCGCTGCCCTCAAGGCTTCGCCGGCGATCGAGTTGGTGCCAAGCCTGCTCGGCAGCGCGCTGGCGTCGACCCATGTGCCGCCGACCTGACCTTTCGGGTTGGTGACGTAGACGGCGCCGGCGACCGCTGCGCAGTTGGTCGTGCCCGCCGGCACGTTCTGACAGTACTGCGACGTCGAGTTCGCCCAGGCGCTGCCGCCGACGCCGCCGAAGAAACCCTGCACATACGCCTGCGCCTGTCCGCTCGTGTAGCCGCCGGTCGAGAATCCGCTCGACCACTGCGCGCCCCAGAAGACGATGAACACCACAGGCGTCTGCTCGATCGCGCCACCGTGGGAGGAGAGCAAGGTCCCGCCGCCTTTGTGATGACCGGCTTTGACATCGTGAACCTTCATCGCATGGACCGGCTGGCCATGGGCTGAAACGGCTGCGGCGAGGGCAAAGTTCAGGGTCAATGTGGCGAAAACTGACAGACCAACCAGTAGAGTCCGGCGCATGGTTCTCCTTTCTCCGCAGTGATGGCGCCGCCCCGACGCTCGGGCGTAGTTATAAACGGAGACCTGCCGGCCGTCAAACACTTGTGGCCAAGATGTGTAAAGACAAGTAAGCTTGACATATTGCCAAGCAGGCTTTACGCTTCCGGCTCGGAATGACCGATCAGGAGCCCGACACCCAACCCCTCGAAGCGCCGATCGAGCCGTTGTACACGCACCCGGCCTCGCCCTTCCTTCGCACGGATGCATCCGCCCTCGCCCATGTGGAGATGCCGGCGCTGCCACCGGTAGCGTCGACCTGGTCCACGTACCGGACGCAGATCGAGTTCGGCCTCGCGATGCTCGCCTACCTGATGATCCTGGTGGGCTCGGTGACGGTACTCGAGGCGAACCCGAACGCGCGCTGGCGATACGTTGTGGCTGCGCTGCCCGTCGTGCCCGCCGCCCTGACGCTGACGATCTTCATACGTGCCCTGTCACGCCTCGACGAGCTGCAGAAGCGCATCCAGATGCAGGCTTTCGGTTTCTCGCTCGGGGCCACGGCACTCCTCACGTTCGGCTATGGATTCCTGGAAGGGGTCGGTATGCCGCACCTGAGCTGGACGTTCATCCTGCCGCTGATGGCGGTCCTGTGGGGAGTGGGGACCGCCATCTTCACCATCAGGTACCGGTGAAGAACCGGCTGCGCGTGCTCCGCGCCGAGCTGAACTGGTCGCAGGCCGAGCTGGCCGAGCACCTCGGCGTCTCGCGTCAGACCGTGAATGCGATCGAGACGGGCAAGTACGACCCCAGCCTGCCGCTGGCGTTTTCGATCGCGCGCACATTCAACCGGCACATCGAGGAGATCTTCGAGTCCGAGGGCAAGGCCGCGGCCGGCGGTTTGGCGGCTAGCGGTGCCGGGTTATGATTTCTCCTCTGCCCGAGCGGGAGTAGCTCACTTGGTAGAGCGCGACCTTGCCAAGGTCGAGGTAGCGGGTTCGAAGCCCGTCTCCCGCTCCA
>DASPYG010000059.1:0-33081 GCA_035636885.1 Candidatus Nitrosopolaris sp. | reverse complement strand
GGCGTCGCCGGTGAGCTCCACGCCAGGGTCGAACAGGACGACCACCTCGCCCGCGGCGGCCTGAATGCCGGCGTTGACAGCTGTGGAAAAGCCGAGCGGTGGATCGAGGGTGACCAATCGCAGCCTTTCGGCCGCGCGGGTCTGAAGCCAGCCCGCCATCCTCGGATCGCCCGAGTTGTCGACGAGCAGGGCTTCGAAGTCAGCCTTGCAATACGTGAACACCGAAAGCAGCCAGCGCTCGACATCGGGCCGCCACCCATGCACGACGGTCAGAAGGGTTACCGCTCGGGCTGCGGGCGCGGCACCCGATGTAGGCGGCGCTTTCAGCGCCTGCAGCTCGCTGCCCCCAGGGCTGTCGAGCACCTCCCACCCGCCGGCGCGCAGCCGCTCACGGATTTCGTCGGCGGCTGCAAAATCGCGCTCGCGCCTGCGCTCGATGCGCTCCGCCAGGAGGTTTTCCGCCTCTTGCCGGTCCGTTCTAGTGGACGGGGCTGGCCGGACGGGCTGCAGATCGGGGCAGGCGACCGCTAGGTCGCCGGTCCGGGCGCCGAGACGAAGGATGGGGTGGCCCGAGGAGGAGCGCATCGCCAGATGCGTGACGAGGCAGGGCCGGGCCCCCAGACGCACGTATCGGCGTCCGGAGCCCCGAGATGCGGCCTGGCTGGTCGGCCCCGTCCACTAACCCTTCTTGGCTTTGACGGCGGCGGTCAGCGCCGGCACGATCTTGAGCGCGTCGCCGACTACGCCCAGGTCGGCCATCTTCATGATCGGGGCTTCGGCATCCTTGTTGATCGCGATGATGACCTTGGACGCTTTCATGCCCACCGTGTGCTGCATGGCGCCGGAGATGCCGACCGCGATGTATACACCGGGTCGCACCGACTTGCCGGTCTGGCCGACCTGCATCGAGTAAGGCACCCAGCCGGCATCGACCACAGCACGGCTGGCTCCCACCGCGCCACCAAGTGCGCTGGCCAGAGCTTCGAGCAGCGGGAAGTTGTCGGGCCCGCCCATCCCGCGGCCTCCGCTGATCACTACCCTTGCGTCCTCGAGCTTGACCTTCTCCGAAGCCTCCGCCACCCGCTCGACGATCTTCGCCCGCTTGGATCCCTCGCCGATCGAGATGGCGAGCTCCTTGATGTCAGCGGTACCGCCGGCCTCGGACGCCTCGAACGACTTCGGGCGCACCAGCACAATTGCCGGTTTGCCGTTGGCGCGCATCGACGCAAGCTTGGCGCCACCGAAGTACGGCACCCTGGCGACGAAACCGCCGTCCTTGGCGGCCACGTCGGCGGCGTTCGAGATGACGCCCTTTCCGAGTCGAGCCGCCAGGCGGCCGGCGACATCACGCGAGTCCGGCGTGAACGCGAAGAGGATCAGGTCCGGCGGCTCTTTATCGTGTAGCGCGGCCAGAGCGTCCGCGGCGGGCTCGGCGATGAAATCGTCGAAGGCTTTGTCCTCGTTGACGTGCACCGCCTTTGCGCCGTGCTTGCCCAGCTGCACGGCTGCCGCCTTGGCGCCCGCACCCAGCGCGATCGCATCGACATCACCCAGCTCACGCGCCTTCGCCATCAGCTCGAGCGCCGTCGAATGCAGTTTGCCGGCGCTCAGCTCCGCGTACACCCACACCTTCGCCACTAGACGACCTTCGCCTGGGTGAGGATCTGGATGATGCGGTCCACCGCGGTGCCGTCGTCCGCGATGATTGCGCCAGCCTTGCGGGCCTCGGCGTCCGCGATGCCTTCGATCGTCTCGCCCGGCTCGCCGCGCTCGATCCCGAGCTCGCCCAGGCCGACCAGTTTGATCTCCTTGGAACGCGCGGCCATGATTCCTTTCAGTGATGCGTAGCGCGGCTCGGCGATGCCGGCGGTGACCGTTATCAGCGCAGGTGTCGACGCCTCCACGACCTGGTAGCCGTCGGCGGTCTGGCGGTGGACCTTGATCGTCGATCCATCGACCTCGACCTTCTTCGCGATCGTCAGCTGCGGCATGCCGAGCAGCTCGGCCAGCATCGGCGGCACCATCCCGGTGCTTCCGTCGTATGACTCAGTCGCGCAGATGACGAGGTCGGGCTGCTCGGGCTTGATCGCCGCCGCCAGCGCTCGGGCTGTCAGTAGAACGTCGGCGCCCGCCAGCTGGTCATCGCTGATGAGAACGCCGCGGTCGGCGCCCATCGACAGCCCCTTGCGGATGGCGTCCTTGGCCCGCTCGGGACCCATCGAGACCAGGATCACCTCGCCGCCATGGGCTTCTTTCAGCTGCAATCCCTCCTCGATGCCGCATTCGTCGCCGGGGTCCAGCACCACCTCGCGGTCGCGCGCGAGCGTGTTGTCGGATTCGAGGACGCTTGTCGAGTTCGGGTCGGGTACCTGCTTGACGGTGACGACGATCTTCACAAGACAGCCATTATCGCTGCGCCGGGAAATCGTCATGGAAGCGCTCGTAGTCCTCGCGTGTGTTGAGACTCCGAAACAGATTGGGGTCGAGGCCCTCGAGCCAGGTCACGTCGAGCCGATCGGCCAGGTCGGCCGCCTTCAGCCGGCCGCTATCCAACGCGGCGGTGAGCGCCGGCAGTGATGATCGGCGGTAAGCCGCGCACACTGGTTCGGCGCGCCCGCCGATGCGAGGCATGGCCGCGTCGCAGCTCCTTGCCGCCGCGACCGCCATCTCCGCCACCTCGCGCGTGACGTAAGGCATGTCGCATGCGACGGCGAACACAACCTCGTGGTGGGCCGCAGCCAGACCGGCTTCGATGCCGGCGAGTGGCCCGCCCTCCTGCTTGCGATCGAACACGAGCCTGTAGGGCACCAGCTCCTGCAGCTGCTCGGGCTGCGCGAAAGAGACCATCACCTCTGTGAACGCGGGCCCCAGGCGTTCCACCATCCAGCGCAGGAGGTTGGTCTCCCCCACCTCGAGCCAGGCCTTTGGCCGGCCCATCCGTCGGCTGGAGCCGCCGGCGAGCACCAACAGCGTGGCCTGCATGCCGACTATCATCGGCCCCGCCGTGCGCGCCATCGATTTCCACGTTCATCTGCCGACTCCCGAGTGGCTCGACGTTTCGATGAAGGGCTACATCGAAGCGGCGGAGTCTTACTTTCGATCCAAGGTGGCGCACCGCTCGCTGGACGAGCTTGCGCGTGACTATGAAGCGCTGGACGTGCTGGCCGTCCTGCTCGCGTGGGACGCCGAAACCGCCACCGGGCGACCGCGCGTGCCGAACGAGCTGGTGGCGCAAGCGTGCAAGGACCATCCGGAAGCATTCACAGGCTTTGGCAGCGTCGACCCGCTGAAGGGCGACCGAGCCGTCGCCGAGCTCGACGGCATCAGCGAGCTCGGCCTGAAAGGCGTGAAGCTGCACCCCTCGCTGCAGGCCTTCGCCCCCGATGACGAGAAGCACTGGCCGCTGTACGAGCGCTGCGAGGAGCTGGGCTTGATCGTGCTCTTCCACACCGGAACGAGCGGCATCGGCGCGGGGCAGCCCGGAGGCCAGGGGATCCGCCTCGACTACGCGCGGCCGATCCGGCTTGACGCGGTCGCGGCTTCTTTCCCGAGCCTGAACATTGTCGCGGCCCATTTTGGATATCCGTGGCACGCAGAGCTGCTGGCCATGGCCCTCCACAAGACCAACATCTACATCGACATCTCAGGCTGGGCTCCGCGTTACATCCCGACCGAGGTGATCCACGACATGAAGGGCCGGCTGCAGAACCAGTTCGTGTTCGGCAGCGACTACCCCTTCATCCAGCCGCAGCGGTGCCTGGACGAGCTGGCAACTCTGGAAATACCGGAGCCGGCACTTCAGAAATTGCTGGTGGGCAACGGCAAGCGACTGCTCGGCCTGTCATAGCCCGCCGCCAGGCGCGCCGACGCGACGGCCCGGAGATGCGCGGCGCGCATCGGGAAGAACTCGAACGGAAGGCGAATGAGCTGTCCGGCTTCCACTGTGACCTCGACGCCGCGCACGCTGATATCGCTCACTGACGCCGTTGGCGCCTCGACCGCGAGCACAGAGCGCGCGGCGTTGCGTGCAGCGTCCAGGTCGATCACCAGCACTCCGCTGCCGCGGAAGGCTGCCGTATTCAACTGCTGCGCCGCCTCCATGGCTGCTGTCGCGGTCGCCGCCTGAAGCGTCGCCTCCGCTGAGCTCGCGGTGGCGATGTCAACCGCGTACGCCGCCACCGGCATGAGGACGACTGCGAGAGCGACGGCGATAAACGCCATCACCTGCCCGCCCTGAGCAGGTATCAAGATTCCGGCCGGTGCGTGCGCCACGGCTCGAGGCGGACGGACGTCGCTGACCGGATCCTGAACTCATTGGGGAGCACCCACGCCGCCCAGCTCACATCGACAAATGCCTCCGACTCCACGCTCACGTCGGTGGCGCGGGTGAAATTCCCGAACGAGACTCGAAGCACGGTTCTGCGAAGCGGGTACGCGGAGACCATGGCTGCAAAGCGCGCATGAGCGGCGGTGTTCGCGGAGCGCGGATCTGGCGCCCGGGAGGCAGCTTCCGCCGCAGCTTTGGTTGCCGCATCGAGCCCTGCGGCCGCGTCCTGAACCTGCACCACCGCAGCCACACCCAGTGCGAGCACCATCACCACCGGCGCGCACAGCGCAAGCTCGAGCAGCGCCTGACCTCTCCGCCACCTCATCGGGCGAATGTCTCCTTGCCAAGGACGACGTGGGCGCGGATGGGAAGGCTCGCGGCCGCGAAGACCGGAACCAGGGAGGGCGCTGATCCACCGACGTCCAGCTCCAATGCGGAGCCGAGGTCGGTGGCGCAGACCCAGATGCCCGGCGGCATCGGCCGTGACTCGCGCGGGCACCACTCGGAAGCCCCAACGCCCACCAGGCTGGGAGACATCGCCCGAAACGCCACTCGAGACGCAACGTCGACCCCGGCGCCCGCAACAGTTCCAGCGCGGGCTCCCGCAAGCGCGGCATCATGCGCGGCCGCGACCTCGCTCTCCCACACGGCAATCTGCACTGCGCCGAGGACGAGCAGCAAGACGATTGGCCACGCGAGCGCAAACTCCATCAGGGCGGTTCCGCGCGAGCAGCCCTTCACCGCAGATTCCGCTCCAGTGCGCTGACGGCGGGATACATCAGGACCGCCAGAAACGGCAGCAGCACGCCCACGGCAGCCGGCAGCAGCACGTGATTGAGGGCGCGGCGGCTGTGCGCGATGAGCTCGCGGCGCTGTGCGCGTCGGAGGTCCGCAGCCAGCGCACGCACTCCTTGCACCACTCCGGTTCCGTACTCGCGGCTGGCGGCGAGGATCGTTGCCAGGCTTCCGATGGACGGTATGCGCGCCAAGTCTGCGTACTCGACGAGGCGCGATTCGAAAGATGCAGACCCCGCCACCTGCGAGGCGATCAAGAGGCGACGCAGGTCGGCCGCCAGGTCTCCCTGCACCTGCATGGTGACTGAGCCCAACGCGGACACGGCGCTGCCGCCGCCACCCAGCTCGAGTGAGAAGAGCTCGAGAAGCGGGACGAGCTCGCCTTCGAGGCGCCTGCGGCGCTGCGCTACCGCCGACCTCAACGCCAGCCACGGCAGCAAAAGTCCCGTCAGCACTCCAAGAAGGCACATGGATGCCACCGCGCCCGCCGGCAATGCCGATGCGCTCGTCGCCCCCAGGCTCCCCAGGCAGGCCGAGAGCGCGATTGCAAATCCGGCCACTCGCTCTGGGCCTTCGCGCCAGCCTGCGCGGTCGAGCTCATTTTCGAGCCAGGAACGTGCCCTCACGACGTTGGCGTGGTGCGTCAGCGTGGTACTCGCACCACGCGCACGACGTTCCGCGGCGTTGGAGCGCAGACCGCCGCCCGCGACGAGCACCGCACCCGCGCTCATCACCCCAGCGAAGGTCGAGACAGCCGCGACTGTCACATCAGGCATCAATCAACCTCACGCCCTGCAGGCCGGGCAGCAGCAAGAGGCGCCTCATCCATACGTAGCTGCATCCCATGACGACGAGCATCGCGAACAGGAACGCTTGCCCAGCCGGGTCGTGGTAGGAGTCGAGGTAAGGCGAGCGAAGCGCCGAAAGCACGACGAGGAAGACGACGGGGAGCGAAACGATGATGGCCGCGGCCGAGCGGGCCTGAACCTGCAAAGCGCGCGCCTCCCGCTCGACCTCCTGAGCACCGCTCACGGATGCCTCGAGATCGGCAAACAACGGCGCCAGCTCCCCTCCGCCGGGGCTCTGGATGAGGACTGCAGCCGCGAGCATGTCGAACAAGGGCTCACGGATCCGTAGGCGGGCCGCGCTCCAGGCCTGGCGGCGGCCGACAGTAGTGCCGGCAATGAGTCGGAACTCTGTTCGCAGGGGCACGGGACCTCGATCGCCAAGCATCGCGATGGCGGCCTGGACGCTCGTGGCACCTGTTTCGAGCAGCTGCCGCAACATGCGCACTGCTTCGAGCACAGCGTCCTGGCGAGCGACCTGGCGAGCTCGCATGCGCGCTGAAAATGCTCCTCGCACAAGCGACACGGCTCCCGCGGCGCCGGCCGCGGCAAGCACCGGCAACCCTGTAATGAGCGCGGCGCCGATAGCGCCGGCCAGTGCTGCGACGCCCTGAACAGCGACTATCCGCGCGGCGCCATTCACGGTCCAGCCCGCGCTTTCGGCGAGCGCATTCTCGAAAGCCACGCGCTTGCGCACGTATCGGCGCAGCGACGAAGGCGCGGCGTAGTCGTCGAGGGCTGCCGGCGCTGGAAGCGCTACCGCGAAGATGGCAGCGGTCACACCGAGGCCTGCGCACAGTGCCGCTGCAATCTCACGCATCGAAACCATCCAGAAGGCGATCCGGCTCGCAAATCGTCGCCAGCTTTGCTCGCGCGCGCTCGGGCAAACCCTGCAGCGAACCCGCGCGGTGCCAGCGCCCGTCGCCCGCAAACGTGATGAGATCCCGAACCGTTACCTGCCCGCCGTCGAGCCCAGCCACGAAAGCCACCGAGGTGAGGCGACGCATGCGAGCTTCAGAGACCGTTGTCGAGTGCCGGACGATGCCCGCATGAAGCACGAGGTCGATCGTGTTCACCACCTCGGACATCACTGTCTCGACGCGCGGGGCATGTGGACTTCGCAGCGCGAGACGCGCGAGCCGTGGAAGAGTCTCGCGCGGGCTGTCCGCATGGATGGTGCACAGAGAGCCCGGATGACCTGTGTTCATCGCGTCGAGGAGATCGAGAGCCTCGCCGCCGCGAACTTCGCCGATCACGATTCGATCGGGCGACATCCTCAGCGCCTCGTGCACGAGCATCTGAATGGTGATGGCGCCCTTGCCTTCCGTGTTTGGAAGGCGGCCCTCCAGCGAGATGCAATCCGCGAGCTCGCGCCACAGGTGAAGCTCGGCCTGGTCTTCGATCGTGACCACGCGCTCGTCCGCGCCGACGAGCCTCGCGAGTACCCGCATGAAGGTCGTCTTGCCGGCGCCGGCTCCTCCAGACACCAGGATGTTGAGCCGCCCGGCAACCGCTGCCTCGAGGAATGGGATGAGCGCATGCGGCACGAACCCCGAGGCTGCAAGTGCGCCGAGGTCGCGAAATCGTTCTGACGGATGACGGCGGATCGTGACGCTCATCGGTCGCGCAGGCGGCGACAGCGCTGCATGCAGCCGGCTGCCCTCAGGCAGGGTCATCGTCACCGTCGGGCTCGCGCGGTCGAGGCGAGAGCTCGGCGTCCCGTCGGTGTACCAGTGCACCAGCTCGACGAGGCCAGCTTCATCGGCGAATGGCGGTGGGACGGAATGCCGGCGGCCACCCTTGAAGACGAAACACGCGCTCGTGCCGTTGATTCGCACCTCCTCCACGTCGGGATCGGCGAGGTGCTCTGCCAGTGGGCCAAGCGGCGTCACCGCAGCAAAGACGCGGCGCCACAGAAGCTCGGACTCGTCGACGGTGACAGGCGCCGATGCCTGCCGCTGCTCCTCGCCCACAACGCGGCCGACCAGCTCGTAGACCCACTGCTGGTCCTCGACATGCAACCGGGTGCGGTCCCGGCGTGCCAGCTCGGCCGCGAGCTCGGCTTCGACGAGCGCCCGGATGCGCCCTTCTGTTGTCGGAAAGGCGGCGGGCGATGCAGCCACGGCCATCTGCGTGTCGCTCAGCGGGAGGCGGCCAGGGCCATGGCATCATCTGCGCTCGCGACGGGAATCTCCGCACCATCTGCCGCGCCCGGTTCGACCACAACGGCGGCCAGGTGCATCGTCGCCGCCGCAAAGACGAACGCGGCCGCCACTTTCGCAGGCACGGCGACGATGAGCCCACCCGAAGCGGCCGCCACAACATCCACTCCGAGCGCGAACGGAGCGACGGTGGGGTGATCCGCGCTGCCTGCGATAACCAGGAGGTCCACCTTTGCCCCAGGCGGCGTGGTGGGAACCGCGGAAAGCGGGATCAACACCAGGCGGCGATCTGCGAAGGACGTGGGTGACATGACGTCGCTGCGTTGAATCAGCTGGCCGGCTGCGATGTCGTGTGCGGCCCGCAGCGCCGTGAGACGGTCCCCGTCACCACTTGTGAACAGGAGGGCCGTGCCGCCCGCAAGGCTCACGCGCGTCAGCTGGATCGCCTCGCGCGACAGCGCTGCCCCTGCCGGCACATCTCTTGCTGCCGCATACGCTTCGACAGTCCCGCGGGACTGATCTGTCGCCACGAGCAACGCAGCACTGACTCCACCTCCGGCGAGCAGAGCGGCGAGCGCGACAATCCATCTCTTCAATCGATTTTTCACCTCTGGCAGGCGACCTTAAGACCCCGACGCGACCATGGCAACGTTGGCTGTTAACCGCGTTTGCTCTTTGGAGTTGTTGCCTGCTTGTAAACCTATACTTGACAACGCCCCACGCGCGTCTATGGTGCTGCTGCAAATGTCTGCCGCCATCATCACGAAAACGGACGACGATGCCGTGGAGGCTCGCCGGCGCTCGCTGATGGCGGAGTCGGACGGTTTGCTCGACGACGTCGAGAGGCTCCACCTCGAAGATCAGAACGAGGTACCGCAAGGCCTGCGCGAGGCGATCCGCTCGTTACAGCTTCGTCTCGGCCGCACCGACCCGCCACTCCCGCCCGCCACGCTGCATGCCGCGCACGACCTCGTTTTCGCAGTGCAGCAGAGATTGATGGCCGCCAACCCGAAGCACCCGCGACCGAATCGCCACGCCGGCAGACCGGGCGGGCAACCCATCGTCACGGTAGTCCGCGACGAGGGCTTGTGGAAGCTGTTGACGCTGCCGCCACCTCCGGGCGGAGCCGCCGACGACGAATGGCTGGAACTGGTCGAATGCACCGTGGAGCGCGCGTGGGATCGGTGGTGTTACGCGCAGCAGCACGCTGTGCGCGCCGCGCAGGAGAGATACAAGCCGCACGTGGCCCTCGCTGTCGCGCGCACAGCGTGGTCGAACTACTGGGATCTCCAGCTGGAGGCTGAAGAAATCAGGCGCCGGGTGAGTGGCGCGGCCTCGTCGAAGCTGAAAGGAAGTCCTGGAGTTCCCCATGCGTGATCGGCGCTGCCGATTTGCGCACACGCTGGGCGAAGAGCTCGAGGAAATTGCGCAGCCCGTCGTCGTCGAGCGCGCGAGCGGCCTCGATCACGGCGGCCGCCGCATCGCGGTGGGATGGTTCGAGAACCTGCGCAATGTCCTCCGCAAAGCCGGGCGGCAGATGGTCCATCACGGCGGAGTGTACGGACGCTGCCATCTAGAATCCAATGGCCATGCAGCCGGTCGTGATCGGGGACGTGATCTGGGAACCGAGCCCGGACGTGATCGCCAAGAGCCGCCTGAAGCGGTTCATGGACCAGCACGGCATCTCGACTTTTCCCGAGCTGCTGAAGCGCGCGGACGCGGATATCGAATGGTTCTGGGACGCGGCGATCAAGGACATCGACATCGCCTTCTATCGCCACTACGACCACGTGGTCGACCTCACCCACGGCAAGCCCTGGGCGCAGTGGTGGATCGGCGGGCGCATGAACATCGTCCAGAGCTGCCTCGACCGCCACCGCGACCAGGCGTTCCACGACAAGGTCGCGCTCATCTGGGAGGGCGAGCCGGGCGAGGTGCGCCGGCTCACCTATGGAGAGCTGGATCGCGAGGTCTGCCGGCTGGCCGGAGCGCTTCGGCGCCTCGGCGTGAGGCCTGGTGATCGGGTCGGGATCTTCATGCCCATGTGTCCCGAGGTCGCGATCTCGGTACTGGCCACCGCCAAGGTGGGCGCGGTGATCATTCCGCTCTTCTCCGGTTACGGCCCCGAGGCAATCGCGTCCCGGCTGCAAGACGGCGAGGCGAAGGTGCTCATCTGCGCCGACGGCTTCTACCGGCGCGGGCAGGTCATACCCATGAAAGAAACCGCTGATCGCGCCCTCGTGAAGTCACCGACCGTGACGAAGGTGATCATGTTCCGCCGCGTCGTGCGCGACGTGCCCTGGACGCACGGCCGAGACCAGGTGTGGGACGTGCTGCTCGAGGACGAGCCCGACCACGCGCCGACTCACGAGATGGATCCTGAAGAGCCGCTGATGATCATCTACACGTCGGGCACCACGGGCCGTCCGAAGGGCACGCTGCACGTGCACGGCGGCTTTCCGGTCAAGGCCGCGCAGGACATGGCGCACGGCTTCGACGTCGGCGCCGACGACACGATCTTCTGGTACACCGACATCGGCTGGATGATGGGGCCCTGGCTCATCCTGGGGTCGCTGGCACTCGGGGCGACCATGGTCCTGTACGAGGGCACGCCCGACCACCCCGCGCCGGACCGGCTGTGGCGCATGGTCGCCGACCACAAGGTGACCGTGCTCGGCGTCTCCCCGACTCTCGTGCGCTCGCTGATGACGCACGGCGATGAGCTGCCGGCGCGCCACGACCTCTCCAGCCTCCGCGTCCTCGGCGGCACCGGCGAGCCGTGGAACCCGGAACCGTTCAACTGGTTCTTCAAGCACGTCGGCGGCGGCCGCATCCCCATCATCAACTACACGGGCGGGACCGAGATCTCGGGCGGCATCCTGTGCGGCAACGTGATCACGCATCTGCGACCGACCTCCTTCGCGGGTCCGCTGCCGGGAATCGCGGCCGATGTCGTCGACAGCGAAGGCCGCTCCGTGAGAGGAGAGGTGGGCGAGCTCGTCATCCGCAATCCATGGCCGGGGATGACGCGCGGATTCTGGGGTGACCGCCAGCGCTACATCGAGACCTACTGGAGTCGCTTCCCCGACGTCTGGCTGCACGGCGACTGGGCGTACGTCGACCCGGACGACGGCCTGTGGTACGTGCTCGGCCGCTCCGACGACACCATCAAGGTCGCGGGCAAGCGGTTGGGCCCGGCAGAGGTCGAGTCGGTGCTGGTCGGCAACGCGGCGGTGGCGGAGGCCGCGGCCATCGGAGTCCCCGACGAGCTGAAGGGCGAGGCGCTTGTCTGCTTCGTCATCCTGCGCCCGGGCCGCGCGGCCTCAGCCCAGCTCGCGCTAGAGCTGCAGGACCTCGTGGCGGCCGCGCTCGGCAAACCGCTGCGGCCAAAGGCGGTTCACTTCGTGAGCGACCTGCCGCGGACCCGCAACGCGAAGATCCTTCGCCGCGTGGTGCGCTCGGTATACACAGGCGCCGACCCGGGCGACCTCTCATCACTCGAGAACCCGAGTGCCTTGGCGGCGATTGGCGCCACACGAACTTGACGACTTCATCCCCCCACCGGCTGGCGCCTGCGGCGGCAGCCACCTCCCCACGAGTGGGGAGGCAAGTTAGAAGCTGAGTACTCTCTCCGCTTCCATCGTTAGACGCACCAGGTCGGGTGGCGTGATGAATGTCGAGTTCGGAGTCATCATCGACGGCAAGACCCCACGGGCCTCAGCGCAGCCTTTTCAAACGTAGAAGGGAACGTTCTGCTCCAGGCACTTGTCGAGCAGGTCCCGGAGTGGCGGCACGCCCTGGCCGTACACGTTGGCGATGATGTCGGGCTTCATCAGCTCGGTCGCGTCGCCGGCCAGCGCCACCCCCACCTCGGTCGCGGCCGGCACCGCGCCGTTGACGGCGATGTGGAAGGGAATGCTGGCGCGCGTGGGGTCGGTGGGCCCGCTCGACACGACGATCAGCAGACGCGGCACGCCGCCCATTATGGCCGCTTGATGCGCCGAGGGGCGATGCCGTGAGGCTCACGCGCCGGGACATGGTCCGGCTCCTTCTGCTGTGGCTGGCCGGGATCGATCTTCGCTTGACCATGCTTGCGGTGCCTCCGCTGATTCCCCAGATCCATCACGAGCTGCACCTGGACGAGAAGGGGGTCGGCGCTCTGGTGTCGCTGCCGGTGCTTCTGCTCGCAACCGCAGCGGTGCCTGGCTCGCTGCTCATCGCACGCCTCGGCGTGCGTGGCGCGCTCGCGACCGGCCTCGGCCTGGTGGCCGTCTTCGGCGCGCTGCGCGGGTTTGGCCCGAACATCCCGGTCCTGTTCACGAGCACGTTCCTGATGGGCCTCGGCGTCGCGGTGAGCCAGCCGGCGTTTCCGGCAATCGTGCGCGACTGGTTTCCCAGGCGAATCGCGGTCGCCACGGCCGTCTACAGCAACGGCATCCTCATCGGCGAGACGCTGCCCACGGCCTTGACGACGCCGGTGGGCGTGCTTCCTCTCGCCCACGGCGACTGGCGTTGGGCGCTTGCGATGTGGTCGGTGGTGGTCGCGCTCACCGCGGTGGCCATCACGCTCGCGGCGCCGAGGCGCGGACCGAGGCCGGCGGTGCCCACGCGCTGGTGGCCGTCCTGGCGCGAGGGCCAGACCGTTCGACTGGGGTTGGTGATCGGCATGGCCTCAGCCGTGTACTTCGGCACCAACGCCTACATCCCCGACTTCCTGGACCAGACCGGCCGGCATCAGCTCATCGCGCCCACGCTGTTCGCCTTGAACGGCGCTCAGCTCCTGACCGCGCCGGTGGCCGCGGTGTGGGACCGCCTGCTCACAGGGCGCGTCGGGTTCCTGGGCTCGGCCGGATTGATGACCCTGGCCCAGCTCGGGATCGTGGTCACCCCTGGGGCCGGCGTGCTGCTGTGGGCCTTGCTGCTCGGTTTTGCGGCCGCGCTCGCGTTCATCGTCGTCCTCACGATGCCGCCCCGGATCGCCGCACCTGGTGACGTCCACCGGATGAGCGCGGGGATCTTCACGTTCCAGTACGCGACCGCCTTCCTCATCCCCCTCGTCGCGGGGGCGGTGTGGGATGCGACCGGCCGGGCCGTGCTGGCCTTCGTGCCCGGGATGATCGCCGCGCTGGTGATGGGCTGGCTGGCCCTATCGCTGCAGATCCCGCACTCGGAATCGCGCTCTACAACGAGCTGAGGAGACGGTCGAACTCACCCTCGTCGAAGGCGCGCATCGTTTCGGTGGAGACGTTGCTCTGCCTGCCGGTGATCAGGGCAAACTTCGCCGCCGCATCGTCGTCTGGCAGATCGACGACCGCGACAATGTCGTACCGGCCCATGGTCAGATAGGTGTGCAGCAGCTTGCCGCCCATGGCCTCGATAGCCTTGGCGGCTGCCTCTCGGCGCTTGGGGTGATCCTTGACCGCCTTGATTCCTTGTTCGGTGAACCGCATCAACGAGATATAGGTCGGCATGGCGGTGCCCTCCTTGTGAACTTGCTGTGGCCCTCAAGGGCGATGCTAATCCTCCCGCTCGCGGGGAGGTCGGCCCGGCCGGACGGCCGGGCCGGGTGGGGAGCTTGAATTACGGGAAAATGCCGGCCTTGAAGTCGGCGAGGATCTCGCCGGCGGCGCGAGCGCCTTCCTCCGCACCACCCTCCATGAAGCCCTGGAAGTTCGTTGAGCAGTGCTCGCCGGCGAAGTGGCATTTGCCGGTGTGGATGTCAGGCTGGCGCAGGCCCTCATAGCCCGAGAAGAGTGTGTACTGGCCGACCTTCCAGTACGAATATGAGCCGAGAAGGAAGGGATTGCTCAGGGGTACGTCGAGCGTCGCCCTGCCGTTCCACTGCTGGGTGATGCCGGGGAAAACCGGCTCGATCTGGCTCAGAAACGTCGTCGCAAAACCGGCGACGACCTTGGGACTGGTGGGATCGCCTGTGAATGAAGCCAGAGGCACGCCGCCGCCGGTGTAGTCGACCAGGATGCCGGTCGAGCCGTCTTGCGCGCGGGTGACGTCCCACGTGTTCTGGTAGCCAGTGTCCGAGTAGGTCGCGCCATTGCCGATGCCCCACGGCCCGCTCTGGTTCCAGTAACGATTGTTGAACTGCAGCTGCAGCTTGCAGTTCTTGCCGTAGCCAAGCTGCTGGATGGCGATCTGCTTGGTGCCGTCGAATCCGGCGGCACGATATGCGGAATCCGAGGTGAGGATCGTACGCAGCACGGAGAACGGAATCGCCATCACCACGCGATCGACAACGCTCGTGAACTTTCCGTTCGGACCCCTGAACGAGAGAGTCCACGAGCCATCCCCGTTCATGACTATGCCGGTGAGCGCTGTGTTGAGCTGCACGGTGCCCGGCGCCAGCGCCGCGGCGATCGCCTGCGGCAGGCGCTCGTTGCCGCCCTGCAGGTGATACCGCTCGTCTGAAGCGCCGAAGATCCGGAACTGGCCCGGCACCGGCTGGAACCCGAGCAGGTACACAAGATTGAGCGAGCTCTGCTCGGTCGTCACGTTGCCGTACTCGATGTTGTATGCGACATCGAGGAGATTGCCCATCCGCGATGAATGCCCGCCTAGAACCCGGGTCTCTATCCACTGATAGAGGCTCAGGTTGTCGAGCGCCTGGCCGGCAGGCGTGGACATGTTGTAGAGCGTCGGGAACGGCGCCGAGTTGAGGTCCTTCTTGACGGCGCTCCAGACCGGATTGAAGTCGGCGTTCTCCTGCGCAGACGTGTAGTAGCCGCCAGAGAAGAAGTCGGTCTCAGTCGAGTTGTTCGGCTCGGCCGCCAGCAGGTCAACCTTGGGGATGTTGAACCGCTGCGCGAGGCTCTGAATGGTCTTGTGTTTGGTATCGATGAGCTCGCCACAGTGCTCGCTGGTCTGGCCGCTCAGCCACGACGTCGTGTCCGAGTGCATCCGTCCCCCGACACGCGGCGATGCTTCGTAGACCGTCGAAGCGATGCCGGCGTCCTGGAGCGTCAGGGCCGCGTTGAGGCCGGCGATGCCGCCGCCGATGATCGCGATGCGAGAGGTGGTTACTGAGGGTTTGGCGCGTGTAAAGGCCAGCGCGGCCACCGGGCTGCTCAGGGCTGCTGCTCCGACGGTCGCGCCCGTCACCTTCAGAAAATCCCTACGGGTCAGTCGCATCTGCCGGCGTTCTTCCTGCACCGCCTCGACGCTGCGTCCCGACCTGTCGGCCTCCTCGAAATCCTCGAAAAGGGCCTGGAACTTCCCGAGCAGCGGCGTGCGGGCCATCAGTCGTTCTCCTTGGAATCCGGGGTGAGAGCGTAAATGGTAGTGGGGCCCGGACGCGCGGGGCCCCTCACCGGGTTATCGAGCCGTGGTCGCTGCTGTTGTCGTGCCGTCGGACGAGGTCCCGTCACCCGACTGCTGGGTGGCGTGCAACCCGCCGCCGACAGCGAGCCCACTCGATGGGGTGAACATGGCCTCATTCAAGAGGGTTCCGTTCGGCGCTGTCGCCACGGCGAAAACCGCATGGGCAGCGCCGCGGCTGTCGAACGAAGTCGATTGGTAGTCGCCAACCATGAATCCTTGCGATGTCAGCGGGAGCCAGGTCACGAGCATCGGCCCGGCCAGGTCGGATGTGCCGGTCCAGGTCGCGCCGCCGTCGGTCGACGACACAAACCCCTCGTGCAGCTGGCAGGTCGACACCGTGCAGTCGGCGTTCTCGTAGAAGTTGAAGCTCAGCGCGATGTGGGCTCCGGATCCCGACGTCGTTTTGTCCACGGCGATGCCGGGGATGAAGTCATCGACCTGCGGCGCGTCGAAGGTCGCCCTCGAGGGCGTCGTCCACGCCTTGCCGTCGGTCGAGGTGCTGAAGACGATGTCGTTGGCCTTGCAGCCGGTCGAGAACCGGCAGTCCTGCCAGGCGGCGTAGACCGTGCCCGCACCGTCGATCTCCGCCGACGGGAGCGGTGAGGACCGGAGGCTGCCGGCGACAGGGTGCGCCTTGACGTGGGAGATCTTCTGCGACGCGTCCCAGCTGGCCCCGCCGTTCTCGGACGTGAAGGACCCGATGGTGTTCTGGAGGCTCTCGAAGGGGACCACCACCGTGCCGTTCGGCTGGACGACCGGCTGGCCACCCAGTCCGTGCGCGGTGTCAGGAGTCGCGAGCGGCGTGCTCCAGGTGAGGCCGCCGTCACTGGAGGTGATCATCTGCTCGAGGTCGCCCTGCCCGAAGTTGTCGAACTCCGTGTAGCAGTTCCCGAAGAACGGGCTGGCCGTTGTGTTGTCACAGGCAGTCCAGTTCTTGTCGAGGTTGACCTTCGAGGTGTAGGTCGGTGACACCGCCGACATCGGATTGGCCCACGTCTGGCGCCGTCTGTCGATCGGCTGATGAAGACGGTCGGCACGACCAGGTTGGGCAACAGCGGTATCGAGGAGATGAGCCAGACATCATGCCTGGCGTCGAAGGCCACCGAAGGGTCGCTCACCCGCTCATATGGGCTGGCCGGGTCGACCTGGACGGTCAGCCCCGGAAGGAACCCCTGAGTGAAGTGCGCCCCGTTGTTGGTCGAAGTGGAAAAGCCGATGTCGGAAGAGCCGCCGCTGTGGAACCGGCCGACCTGGAAGGTCGATACGATCGTCGATCCGAACGAAAAGGTGTCCGGCTCGACTTGCGTCCGGTGGAAGCTCGTCGAGTTCGTGAACGGATCGGAGCTGATTTGCGTGAGTCCTGTCTGAGCTGCCAGGACGCTCCACGACAGCGCGACCAGGAGCCCGGCCGCCAACGCCCCTGCTGGAGCCAGCCATCTATCTACCTCTCCTGTTTGCATCTTGCCTACGGGATGCTGACAGTTGCCACGACCTGCTGCTGGAAGTGGTTCGGATTGCTGCCATCGTTGAACGTGCTGACGGAGGTCGTGTAGTCGATCGATCCGCCGGTCGTGTTGCCGAAGTAGTCGCCGATGAAGCCTGCGGCCGCGTTGCAGACGCAGAACCTGTACGGCGAATTCAACTGCGGGTCCCATGTGTGCTGGCTGAGGCGGATGTTGTGCCCGAGCGTGCCGAGCGTCGGAGTGTAGAACTGGATGCTGGTGTTGACGCAATAGTTGGTGGCGCCATAAGGCGGCGTACCTGGGAAGTTGGGGTTCGAAACGTCCAGGGCCAGGCCGGCGTTGAGGGCCTCCTTAGTTTCAAAGCTCGGGCAGGGAAGGCGCCGGTCGTAGAAGTTGACGCTGACCGAACCGCTCGCGGCCACCGCGAGGTTGGGCTGGAACTCGTCCACAGCGCTCGCGTTGTCGTTCACCTGAGTCGGTGTCGTCCAGCTCATGCCGCCGTCATAGGAAGCCGTGATGAGAACGTTTGAGAACGTCGTCAGCCGCTCGTTGTACGCGATGTACAGGGGATAGTGGCCGTTGACCAGCGTCGTCCCCACCGCAAAGGTGTTGTCGATGCCGTCAGTGAATGTCGTATTCGCGTAACCGCCAACGAAAGCGGGGCCCGGGATGTTCTGAATGGGGGTTGGAAGGCTGGTCCAGGTTTTCCCGCCATCCGTCGATTTGTCGGTCGAAACACTGAAGCAGCAGAAGCCGTGCTTGCCGGGGAAGTTCGTCACCGACGTATAGACGGTACCGTCCGGCGCCACGTGCGGCAGCAGATAGCTGTCACTGGCCGTGTTGTTGACGGTGGGCAGGAGCTGAGGCGTAGACCAATCGGTGTGCGTGCCATCCGAGTTCGCAAGGGCCGTAGAGACGAATGGCTTGCTGTTGATTCCGTCGAAGACCGCCCACATCGCGTAGATCGTGTTGTAGTCGGGGTTTGGCGTCTTCGCGTCGGGCAGGAACCTGTTGGTGTCGATCGTGATCCACTGCTTGTCCGGCTCCTGCCCCTTCGCCGCGTACGGAGCTACAAAATCCGGCCCCGTGACGCCAGCTGCGTTCCGGTGCGTCGTGAACCACTGGGTCGCCAACTTGGCGCCATGCGGTCGCACCGAGACTGAGATGACCTCGGCCGGAACTGCTGGGTTCGGTTCCTTGTTTGGGTTGGTCTGGAAGTTATGGGAGTCGTCAGCGTTGTAGAAGAACTGGTAAGGCAGGATCAGCTCGTAATAGTTGCCGAACCCGTCGAAAGCGCCGACCGGGTCGGTGTTGTCGGTCCAGCCCTCGTAGCCGGGGATGTGGCCCTGCACCGGCCAGGTCGCGCCACCGTCAAACGACTCGTAGAAACCGAGCATGTGGTTGTAGCCCTCCGCGCTGGCGAACCATTTGACCGACCCGATAAGGTGGGTCGGGTCTGTCGGATCAACGCGGATGTCCGATTCGGAATGGTTCTTCGCCAGTGATGACGGGCCGGTGGCGAATCCCGGGTTGCTGCCCACCTGGGTCGCGTACGGAGCGGTTGCACCCGTGTCCTCACCGGTGGTCGCGCCCGGACAGGCGGTCTCCCCGCTGAAGCCGTCATTGGGACCGGCGTTGGCGGTGTACGGGACCTCGGGCCGATAGCAGCTGGTCTGCGTCGTGGCGAAGACGTTCTTGACGCCGCTTGACCAGAAACTCTGGGCGTACGCGGTATCCGTCTGCGTCCCGGCGCGGGCGAACGATACCGGCACGAGCAGCAACGACGCGACCAGGGTGGCTGGAATGGCAAGCGAAACGATCCTGAGCTTTCTCACACGTATCCTCCTGAAAGGAAGACGACTCCGCCGGCACCCCCGAGCGATTCTCAGGAAGATAAACCAACAAACCTTAAGAAGGCAATTTGGAGCGGGCGACCGGCCTCGAACCGGCTACCTCAACCTTGGGAAGGTTGCGCTCTACCAGGTGAGCTACGCCCGCGCCGTCAGTCGATTCTAAGTTTTCTCGACCACGCCTTCAGATTCGGGCGCAGCCTCGGAGACGACCGAGCGCACGAGCGCCGAGTACTCCTCGACGAGCGAAGACGACTGGGCGGGCTCGAGAGTGGACGCGATGATGTGATATTCGGGCCGGTCCGCGTCCGGTACCACCAGCACCCAGCCCCCCTCGACGAACACCTTGACCCCGTCCGTGAGGTCGACCCGGTCCCTGAGGTGGCGCTCCATCATCGTCCGCATCACGCGTCCCTTGACGTCCCACGGACAGAACTCGACCGCCTTCTTGTGCGCCACGGCCGGAATGCGGCTCTTCAGGGTTGAGATCGACGCTTTGCTCTGCGCCAGGAGCTCCAGCACGCGAGCGGTGGTGAAGATGGCGTCGAAAGCGATCGCGAAATCGGGCCAGCAGTAGCCGCCCGATCCGTCGGAGGCAAGCACGGTGTCGGCGTGCTGCGCCGCCCGCAGCACCGCGCCCGGTGTGATCTTCGTGGGCACGAACCGGCTGTTCATCTTCTCCGCGATCATCGAGAACGCGAGCGACGACGAGGCGGGACCGAGCACCATGCCGGGTTTGGCCGCAAGCGCGAGCTGCGTCAATACGGCGAAGGCGGTGTCGTGGTCGAGCACCTCGCCGGTTTCGTCGACCAGGAAGCAGCGCTCGCCTGGGGAGTCCACGAAGATGCCAAGCCTCGACTTGACCGCGCTGGCGATGACGCCCATCTCCTGTAAGCGGCCGCGGAACGTGGCTTCGTTCTGCTCCAGGACGACCTCGGCCGGCGACGCGTTCAGCGGGATGACGGTGCAGTTCATCTCCTGCAGCACGCGCGGCAGGACCATCGCGGCGGCGCCGTTGTTGTAGTCGATCAGGACTTTCGAGGCCGCCCCGCGCACGATCTCCAGGTCGATCTTCGCAAGCATGTCCTCGACGTAGCGCTCGGTCTCGCTGTCGCGCCGGACGATGCGGCCCATCTCGTAATGGAGGACGCGCCGGATGTCCTCGCGGAAGTACAGGCTTTCGAGCTTGCGCTCGGTGCGGCTGTCGATGTCGAGGCCATGGTCGTCGAACAGCCGAATGTCGGCCGAGCGCGGATCGACCGGCGACGTCTGCACGTGCACGGCGGAGATATGGTTGTGGCGCGCCCAGTAGCGCGCGACCGGCGCCGGCAGCACGGAGAGGTCGGTGGCGTTGGCGCCCGAGGAGGTCATCCCGGACATGACGGCGCGGTGGATCATGCGCGCCGCTCGGGTGTAGTCGCGCGAGATGGCGATCTCGGTTCCCTTCGGGCTGAGGGCTCCCACCGCGGCGCCGAGCCGCGAGGCAAATTCCGGCGTGAACTCGACGTTGAAGAGGCCGGATAGGCCATACGAGCTGAACAGGCCGCGCTTCCACGACCCGGCCCAGATGATCGATTCGTGCACCACGGCACCTGGCTCGACCTCCTTGTTGGGCCAGATGCGAACGTTCGCGTTCACGGTCACGCTGGCGCCGAGCACGACCTCGCCACCGATGACGCTGCCCTCTTCGAGGAGGCATCCGTTCTTGATCGTCACCGAACGGCACACCACAGAGCCGCGAAGGCGTGAGTTGAGACCTACGTATGAGTGGTCCCACAGGATCGAGTTCGAGATCTTCGCCCCCGAGTCGATGGTCGTGTAGCCGCCGATTACGCACGGGCCGTTGACCCAGGCCCCCGAGCGCACCGTCGCGCCGGCGCAGATCAGGGCGGGTCCGTCGATCCGGGCGTCTGCAGAGACCTCAGCCTCCTCATGGACCCAGATCGCGTCGCCAGTGCGAACGGCGGGGATGTCGACCTTGACCCTGCCCTCCAGGCAGTCGAAGTTGGCCTTCACATAGGCGGCGTGGCTGCCGACGTCCTCCCAGTAACCCGAGGTGACCCATCCAAAGACGGGCTCGCCCTGCTTCAGGAGCTTTGGAAACACGTCACCCGACCAGTCGGTGACCTCGCCGGACCGGAAGAAGTCGAACACGGCGGGGTCGAGGATGTAGATGCCGGTGTTGGCAAGGTCGGAGATGACCTCGCCCCAGCTGGGCTTTTCGATGAAGCGCTGCACAGCCCCGCCGTCGTCGACGACCACGACCCCGTACTCGAGTGGATTGGGCACGGGCTTGAGCACAATCGTCGCGAGGGCGCGGTGCTCACGATGAAAGCGAACGGCGGCGCCCAGGTCGACGTCGGTCAACGCATCGCCGGAGATGACGAGAAACGGTTCGTTCAGCTGCTGGCGCGCGAGCATGACCGACCCCGCGGTGCCGAGCGGCGAGTCTTCGACCGAGTAGGTCAGCGCGACGCCCTGGTCGGATCCGTCTCCGAAGTAGTTGCGGATCGAGGCGCCCAGGTATTGCACGGTGGCAATGACGTCGCGCATCTGGTGGCGACGGAGGTGCAGAAGGATGTGCTCCATGATCGGCCGCCCGGCGACCGGCACCAGCGGCTTGGGCTGCCGGCTCGTCAAGGGACGCAAGCGCGACCCTTCGCCGCCCGCCATCACCACGGCCTTCATGTCCCTTCCCCTCTACCGAATACCATCGTAGGGGTGACGCTCCGGTTGCGGACGAGAGATTCGGCGATCCAGGTGGCTGCAGTGCTAAGCGCCTCCGAGCGCGCGAGGGAGCGCATCGCGTTGATGCGTGACCGAGTGCGCGCAGGAGGCAACGACGCAATGCGGCCACATGTGCGCCGAAGATCCGGCCGCAATCCGGGGTGCCACCCCTAACCGGCTGTGGATGAACTGAATCAATTCGCTCACGACCTCCTCTGGACCTGGGAGCCACGCATCGAGGGCCTTTTCGAGGCCATGGACCCCGAGCTTTGGGAGTCCACCCGGCAGAATCCGGTGCTGCTGCTCGCACGCCTGGGCGAACAGGGCATCGCCCAAGCGCTGGAGCGCGACGAGGTCCGCGAGGCGCTCGAACGCGCTCGCGCCGCGTATCGCGAGTACTACGACCGGCGGCCGCCCTTCATGGACGCGCGAGCGCCGATGGTCGTCGCGTACTTCTCGCTGGAGTTCGGGCTGGCCGAATGCCTGCCGATCTATTCGGGCGGGCTGGGAGTGCTTGCGGGCGATCACCTCAAGGCCACCAGCGACCTCGGCTTGCCTCTGGTCGCGGTGGGCCTCTTCTACAAGCAGGGCTTCGGGCGCCAGGAGATCGACGCCGGTGGGCGGCAGGTCGAGGCGTATTTCGAGAACAGGGGCGAGGAGCTTCCCGTGCGACGCGTGGAAGGCGTGGAGGTCGACGCTCCGATCGGCGATCGCATGGTGAAGATCGGCGTGTGGCGGGCTCAGGTCGGCCGCGTGCCGCTCTTCCTTCTCGACACAGACCTCGAATCCAACCCGCCTGACCTGCGCAGCATCACCGACCGCCTGTACGTGCCCGAGCCTGACCGGCGCCTGCGCCAGGAGATCGTGCTCGGCATCGGAGGCGTGCGAGCGCTGCGGGCGCTGGGCATGGTCGCCGGAGTCTTCCACCTCAACGAAGGCCACAGCTTTCTATGCGCGATGGAGCGCATCCGCGAGCTCCGTGCCTCGAGGCAGATGACGTTGGAGGAGGCGCGGCTGGTCGCGCGGGCCGGAATCGTGTTCACCACTCATACGCCGATCGCGGCCGGCAGTGACTACTTCGAGCCGGGCCTCGTCTGGGATCTCCTCAATCCGTATCTCACGGAGGTCGGCATCTCGTTCGATCGCTTCATGGACCTCGGCCGCCAGCGCCCGGGCGATCCGCGCGACCGCCTCGTCACCACATATGCGGCCCTGCGGCTCGCGGACCAGTCGTTCGGGGTCAGCCGCCTTCACGGCGCCGTCTCGCGCCGCCTGTGGAAGGACGCGTGGCGCGGACTCCCCGAGTCGCAGGTGCCGATCGGCTCGGTTACCAACGGGGTGCACATGCCGACCTGGGTGGCGCCAGAGATCGCCCAGCTGCTGCGGCGCTATGTCGGGCCGGACTGGTGGGATCTCGATGGCAAGGACGGGCGCTGGCAGGCGGTGTTCGAGATTCCCGCCGCCGACCTCTGGTCGGTGCACATCGATCTGAAGCGAAAGCTGCTCGAGGTCGCCCGCTCCCGCTCGGTAGATAGCGAGTCCATGGACGAGCACGCGCTCACGTTCGGCTTCGCGCGTCGGTTCGCGCCCTACAAGCGCGCCAACCTGCTGCTGCAGGATCGTCCCCGCCTCACAAAGCTGCTGCGCAACCCCAAGCGACCGGTGCAGCTCATCTTCGCGGGCAAGGCCCATCCCGCGGACCAGCCCGGCAAGGACATCATCGCCAGCGTCGTGGCGCTCGCGCGGGAGGAGCCCTGTGTGACGTTCCTCAAGGACTACGACCTCGCGATCGCGCGCCACCTGGTGCACGGCGCGGACGTGTGGCTGAACAACCCACAGCGGTTCCTCGAGGCGAGCGGTACGAGCGGCATGAAGGCCGGGGCCAACGGAGTCCTGAATGTCAGCGTCCTCGACGGGTGGTGGGACGAGGCTTACCGGCCCGAGATCGGGTGGGCGATCCCTTCGGGCGCGACGCTGGACAGGCCCGCCGTGGACGACCAGGCCGAGGCCGAAGGTCTTTACCGCTTGCTCGAGCGCGATGTGGTGCCCGCATACTTCGAGCGCGATACCGCCGGCATCCCGCAGCGCTGGGTCGAGATGATGCGAGCGTCCATCCGCTATGTGGTGACCGACTTCTCCGCACGCCGGATGGTCACCGACTACTTCGAAAACGCATATTCGCCTGGTGCGCGGCGCGTGGAGCAGCTGCGCCTGCTGCCCGATTGGGGTGGATAAATCGCGGGGGGGACAGATGTCCCCCGCCGCGGAACCCTCCCCTCTCCTCGGCCATGTTGGGTGGCGCTTGGATGGTGCACGCTTGGCGGACGGCCGGAATAAATCCGGCCTAAAGCCCCACTTGGCACATATTTCCGATCAGTCGGGGATGGCGGCGACGCCTCGGCGTTCGCGACGCGACGCTATCGCCGCGTAGAACAGCTGCACGTACCGCTGAGCTGATTTCGTCCACGACACGTCCTCGTTCATACCGCGCCGGATCAGCCATGTCCACAGCGAGGGATGACGGTAGGTCTCGGCCGCTCGCACGACCGCCGCATAGAACTGCCAGGGGTCGTAGGGCGCGAACGTGAAGCCATTGCCCTTCGACGCCACCGGGTCGTAGTCCTTGATGGTATCGGCCAGCCCGCCGGTCATTCGCACCACGGGGACCGTGCCGTAGCGCAGCGCGATGAGCTGGCCGAGGCCGCCAGGCTCGTAGCGAGACGGCATCCACAGCATGTCAGCCCCCGCGTAGATACGCTGGGCGAGCGGCGCATCGAACCCGATCGCGGCGGCGACCTGCCCCGAACGTTCGCCGGCGTAGCGGCGGAACATGTCCTCGTAGCGGCGGTCGCCGGTGCCGATGACGATCACCTGCACACCGAACTTCATGAGCGCCGGCATGGCCTGCTCGACGAGGTCCAGGCCCTTGACGTCGTAGAGCCTCGACACCATCGCGCACAGCGGCCGATCCGACTGTTCCAGGCCGAGCTCGCTGCGCAGCTCGGCGCGGCACAGGGCTTTCGGCTCGGGCGCCGACGCCGAGTAGTGATGCGGGATGTTCGGGTCGCGGTGGGGATCGAAGATCTCGTAATCGATGCCGTTGACGATCCCGTGCAGCTTGTGTGCGTGGGAGCGGATGAGCTCGTCGAGCCCTTCCCCGTATTCGGGCATCTGCATCTCGGCGGCATAGCGTTCGCTGACCGTGTTGACGACGTCCGCGAAGTGGATGCCGCGCCCGAGCACGTTCACGACGTTGTCGAGGCCGGGGATGCCGACGCGGATCAAGCCCCATTTGTCGAGGCCGGCCAGCGTCAGCGCGCCGAATCCAAACACGCCCTGTGCGGTGAGGTTGTGGATCGTCAGAGCGGTCGCCACCTCGTCCGTCGGGCCTTCCGTGTAGACCCGATCGATCAGGTTGGGCACGAGTGCGGCGAACCAGTCGTGGATGTGAATGACGTCGGGCGAGAACTTCAGCGCCGGCAGCATCTCCAGCAGCGCCCGCGAGAAGTAGACCGAGCGAGCGTCGTCGTCTCCGAACCCATACATGCCATCGCGGTCGTACAGCTGAGGGCAGTCCACGAAGTACACCACGACATCGCCCAGCCGGCCCTCGAAGATGGTCGCGGGCACTGTTTGCGATCCCAGTGGAACGGCGAGGTCGTGGACGACCGGCTTCAGGTTGTGCCTGCCGATGTCGATCTGGCGGTATCGGGGCAGGACGACGCGCACGTCGTGGCCCAGCCGGCGCAGCTCCTTCGACAGCGCGGCGGCGACGTCCGCAACGCCACCCGACTTTGCGAATGGCGTGAGCTCAGACGTGGCGACCAACACCTTGATCTGCTTCGGCCCCGGCGCCGTAGCGGCAGCGCCATCGCCCGGGATCCGAAGGCCAAGCGAGCCCGACGGGGGCACCTGCTCGATGTCGCGGCCCTCGCGACTCACCACCAGCGCCATCTCCATCGTCTCGCCGCCGTGCCGGCCGAGCGCCGACAGCGGTATAGATACGAATAAGGGATCGGTGGACTCGAGCTCGGCCACCGGCTCGGCATTGGCCTGCTCGGAATCGACACGAGCGACGGTCATCTTGGCACCCCGAGAGTGCGGAACGATGCGGACCACGTGCGCGGCGTCGAAGCCGAAGTCGGCGGTGGCGGTCACCGCCAGCGGCAGCTGGAGCTTGCCGCCAAGGTCGTCAGCCGGCACGCCGGAGAAATAGATCCAGAACTCGATCTTCTGGGTCTCGAGCTCCTCTGGCGAACGCGGGCTGTCGAAGCGCACGTAGACGCGGTCGGTGTCGCAGCCGTACAGCACGCGCTCGACCACCCCGGCCGGCCTGTGTAGCGCCCCGAAACCCGACCCGACGACGTAGAAGCCCGCCTTGCTCCACGCGGAGTCGCTGCGCGACTTCGGGCTGATGCTCTCGGCCGGCGGCTGGCGCTCGGGCGTCGGAGTGCGCTGAATGATCGGCTGGAAGAGTCGGGCGGGCGCCCGAACCCCCATCACCTTGTAGACGTTGCGAAGATGAAGACGGAACTGGTTGTCCCAGATCGTGTCCATGCCAGAGTCGTGCTTACGGCTGAACCACCAGAACCAGTCGCTGCCCTCGGTGATCAGGATCTCGCGCCACCCGAGCGCTGCCGCATCGGACAGCTGCGGGCGCTGGCGCGACTGCTCGTCGAGCCATGTCCGTGTGTCAGCGAGGAGCTCCCAAGCGACGCTGTGCTCGGGGTCGCCGATCCAGGTATCGAGGCTGGCGCCGATCCAGCTGCCGGTGTGCAGGTGGTGGAGGTTCTGCTGGGCGGGGTGCTCGCTCAGGAAGTCTGAGACGGTCGTCGTCACGATTTCGGGCGTGGCCTCGAGCTCCGTGTAGAGGGCGTTGAGGAAGTCGTGGCCATCGCGCGGGTAGAACTCCCACGCATTTTCTCCGTCCAATGCGATGACGGCCAGGTAATCCTTGTCGCCCTGCTGCTCGCGGATGCGCCGCAAGCGCCCGACGAGGTTACGCGCGGCGTCGACCGACGACATGCGCTGATAGTCGAAGCCGATCGAGTTCGAGATCTGGGAGTCGCGAAACACGATCCCCATGGACTTCCCTTCGCGTTCGACCAGGAACGGCCGGTATAGCTGATCGGGAGCGTTCACACGGCCCTCGCTGTCGCGATAGAAATGCGTGTCGAGGGAGCGGGCCAGCACCTCCTCGTCGCTGATCATCCAATCAATGCCCGATTTGGTCGCCAGGCCGACCACGCTCTCTCCTACCGCCATCTCCGAAGGCCACATCCCCGTGGGCCGGCGCTGCAGTAGGCGCTCGAACAAGCCGTGACCCATCTCGACCTGGCGCTCGGCGTCCTCGCGGTGCGAGAAGTGACGCTCCGGCAGCTGGATCTGGGGATTGGCGGTCCGCGCCGATTCGATGTGGATGAGCAGGGGCAGGATCGGGTGGTAGTACGGAGAGAAGGTCAGCTCGGCCTGGCCGCGGTCGGCGAGCTCCCGATACTTGGGGATGACCTTCTGCATGATCTCCATCTGCGCCTCGAACAGCGGTTCCTTGTCCGCCTCCGAGAAATCGCGATCCTTCCTCTTCAGCTCCGCCAGCCGGGGGTCGGACTCTGCCCACGCAGGGTCACACCACGCGAGGTTGAACCAGATCTGCAGGTCGCGCATGTCCTGACTGGTGAACTGCACGTCGGCGGCTCGTGACGCCAGCTCGAGGTAGCGTGGCGACTGCTGCACCCGCAGAGCGCGGGGCGACTCGCGCATCCAGCGGATCAGGAAGCTTCGCTCTTCCGAAGACAGCTCGTCCGCGTTGCGCTTGCTGAGGTTGAGGAAGAGGTCGACCGAATCTTCCTTGCCGTAGTCCTCGATCTGCGCGAGCAAGCTCGGGACGAGGTTGAACGTGGCCCGCACCTTCGGGTAGGCGTCGAGCAGCGCCGGCATCTTGTAGTAGTCCTTGGCCGAGCGCAGGCGTACCCAGGGCAGCAGGTACGTGCTGGTGAGGTCGTCCTTGTAATAGGGCTGATGCATGTGCCAGATGAAGGCGACGTGAAGCGGCTTCATTGACTAACCATCATCCCAGCGCAACGGGTGCGGGCGTCACCTCGCGTATTCGTCAAGAGCGCGTATGAAGTTTATGTACACACGTTGCTGCTCGCGCAGGATACCTAGCGCTCCAAGCTCCCACCATTCGTCGGGGGTGAAGTAGGCGCTGACCTCGGCCTCAGGACCCCAACGTCCGAACCACTGGATGAGATGAAGGTTGTCCGATTGGAGAAGCCACCTTGCGATCTCGACAAGGCGCGGATCACCCGTCAGCCTCGCCTTCGAGTAGGTGTGGTGCATGAGCCTGAACAGACCCTGCTGCGCTTCGTTGCCGAGGAAGAACTCCATGCCGCCTTCGCCCGCCCATGTCGTCCCGTATTCGTTGACCGGGACCTCGAGGTGGCGGGATCCGAGCTCGTTCACGGCTTCCGACGGCAGCAGCATCCGCACCTTGCGCTTCTTCAGCTCCCTGGCCAGCGCACGCATGAACTCGAAGATCCCGGTGTCCCGGCGATGGTGCTCGCCGAAGGTCTCGAAATCCCAGCCGACTGTTACCACCTCGCCCCACGTATCGCGAACCCACGTGGCATACGTGTCGGCCATCAGGGGCCAGTGGTTCCAGTAGCGATTGGAGAAGCGGTAGCCGACATCGTCTGAGAGCTCGTGGTGGCGAGCGAGCAGCTTGAGGCGCTGCAGCGGGTGCTGATACACATGAGTCGGCTCTCGCCAGCCGAGCTGCCATCCTCGGCCCTCCATGAAGGCCGCCCCGAATCCGCACTGCTGAAGCGCGAAGTACGCGTCGTTGGACATGAACATCTCTGTCGTGTCCGTGACGGCGATCGGCTTCTGAAACATCTCCTCGAGACGCCGGCGCCCGGCGACCATGGCCTCTTTGAACGCGAGGATGTCGAAGTACAGGAGCCAGGAGTGATAGGGCTCCACGTTGACGATCTCGACGTTGGGCCCCGCGCAAAGCTTCTTGAAAGCATCCAGCACATGTGGGCCCCAGCGTTCTGCCTGGAGAAGGAAGGAGTTGCTGAAACCGATCGACATCTTCCAACCCCGGCCGGTGAGATCCGTGAACATGGCCGCCGCCGGGACGTAGGAGCTTGCCGCGACCTGCTCGAAATAGCGGCGGTCCAGCGCGTCGTCGAAGAGATATTCGGGTATCGCCTCGGGCGTGGTATGCGCGGGCAGGACCTGCGCGGGCAGCTTCAGCCGGCGCGGCTGATGCACGACCGTGTAGACGACCAGGTTCTCAGCCAAGTGGTGGTGCGGCCTTGGGGAGGCGGCGGCGCGCGAGCCTCGCGCCTTGGGGTGGCGCGGCAAGCCTGACGGCCTGCTGGGCGGCGGCAAATTCGATCCGCAGCAGCAGCTGGTCGATCACCTTCTCCCATGTGTAAGCGCGGGCCGTTACGCGGCCGCGCCGGCGGAGGGCCGCGGCCAGGCTGGGACGATCGTGAATCAGGTTCAGCTCGGTGACGAGCTCGATGGCGTCGTCCGTCTCCAGGACCAGAGCGTTTCGATACGCATCCGCATAGTCCTCGCCGGTGGCGCCAGTGACGGCGAGGCCGCCGGCCGCCATCACCTCGAGGCCGACGAGCCCGAAGGGCTCATGCCCCGAGTTCGCGAGGACCGCGTCGCAGGCCGGGTAGATGGTGCCGAGCAGCGGATCGCTCACGTAGCTGGTGAGGTTGACGACGTCGGCCTTGGGGTTTTCGCGCAAGATCGCCGCCAGGCCCGCTGCATCTGAAGGCGCCCTGATATCGAAGACCTCGAGACCCTGGTGCCGAGCGTGGGTGATCACCTCGCCGCCGTGGGGCTCGCGGCCGCCGCGCATGACGAGCCGCATGCGCTTGCCGCGCCGCTTGAGGTAAGCGGCTGCCGACACGGCCATCAGCCAGCGCTTGTCAGGATCGAAGCGGCCGATCTTGAAACAGAAGTGGTCGGCGGACGCAGCCGTCCTGAGGTCGGCGACAGCCTCTGGGTCGGCGTCATGGATCGATTCTCGGGGGATGCCGTTGGGGATGACGATCGGGTTTTGGCCGCGCTCCCAGACCTTGAACTTCATATAGCGGCTCACGGTGGTGATGGTGGCCGCGAGAGCTAGCGCCGACCAGTTGACGCGATGGAAGCCATAGGTGTTGTTCGCGTTCCACAGGATCACCACGCGGTCGCGGAGGCCCCGGTAGTAGAGAGAGTCGGAGATGAGGCTCATCGACCAGGACGTGTGCCACTCCTCGCCCAACACGACCACGTTCTGGCGGGCGGCGGCCGCCGGCGCGATGACGTTTTCTATGAGGCTTTGCGGCAGGCTCGAGTTCCAGTCGCGAATCTTCCCCTCTTCCCCGTCGTAGACGCCGCCGCGATGCTGGGCGGAGATCCACTGAGACCAACGCCGATACACGAGGCGGCCGGACTCGTGGCTCTCCTCGCTGGGCAGATCGGGGTCGCCACAGAAGTAGAGGTATGTCTGGTAGCCGAGCTGGGCGAGGGCGCGCGAGAGGCCTTTGACCCGGACGCCCAGGCCGCCCGCCTGGCTGTAAACGTCGGGGCCCTCAAAGCTGAGGATCGCAAAAACGGTCTGCCGGGGGTCGAAGACCATCAGCCGGCGAGCGCGCGCAGCGCGATTGCATGCAGCTCCGGACTCGGAGCGCACACAAGCGACGTCCGGCTTTCGAGCTGCGCCGGGAGCGGGCTCAGCGAGCTTCCCTTGAGATCCGTCGCCATTCCGCCGGCTTCTTTCAGGATGAGAAGGCTCGCCGCCATGTCGAAGACGCGAACCGGAACCGGAGCGCAGAACGCGTCGAAGCTGCCGGAGGCGGTATGCGCTATCGCGAGCGCCATCGAACCGAGGATGCGGATCTTGCCCGATCGCTGGACGAGGCCTCGCGCGAGATCGAGCGCCCTCGGCGTGCTCTCGAGCGCCACCAGCTCGAGACCGCCACCTGTGTGTGAGGTGACCTCGATCGGCTCGCCCCCGCGCCACGCGCCCTGTCCGCGCACGGCAGTCCAGGTCTCGCCGTTGATGAGGTTCACGACACAGCCGGCGAGAGTGTCGCCGATGGTCGGACCGTCCAGCAGCGCCAGCATCACGCCAAAGAAAGGAACGCCTTGCTTGGCGTTCAGACTGCCGTCCACCGGGTCGACCAGCACGAGCGGGTAGTCGGCGCCCAGCGCTCGGTGCCCGGCCTCTTCGGACAGGATCGCGAAACGCTCGCCTCTAGCCTTGATTTGGTCGAGCTCTGCGAACACCGCGGCCTCGGCGGCCCGGTCGAGCTCCATCGTGCGGTCGCCTCCGGCCCCGACCTCGAGCGGCGCTCGCCCCGCGTCCGTTCCGGCGAGGGGCAGCACCGTGGAGCGAACGCGCGCACCGATGCGCACGAAAACGTCGAGCCAGTCGGCGGGACTCAGCGAGACGGGCGTCCGCTCACGTCACGCAATGCCGGATCCGCTCGAGAACTTGGGATCGACCTTGCGACGGCGGCGGCGGCGGCGCTCGACGACGATCGTGATGAGGTACGGCTGCTGCATGGCCCACACGCGTTCGATGAGCTGGGGGATGGCGATGCCGTAAGGATCGTCGACGCCGAGGAGGACCAGGCTCTCGGCAAGATCCTCGGTCAGCTCGGTGCGGTCGTGAAGGTTGAGTTGCTCGAGCGCGTCAAGGATGTCGTCGAGCCGGCGCAGGCTGGACCGCCGCTCCTTGTCGTCTCCGCGATGGAGCATGGCAGACAGCTTAATGAGTTGCGGCGGCGCTCAGGGAACGACTTACCTCGTCCGGACGCTCGAACTGAAGCCAGTGGCCGGCACCCTCCAGGACAACAAGCTCGAACTCGGCCTCGACATGGGACCTCGTGGCCTCGGCGCCGCGGCGGCCAAGGGCGGGATCCATGTCGCCCCAAAGGAGCGACGTCCGCACCTTGATCGGTCCGATGTTGGCGAGCCGCTCCCACGCGCCTCCGCCGGCTGAAAGGTTGGACCGGTAGTAGTTGAGCGCCGAGGTGAGGCGGCCAGGGCGGGACAGCGAGCGGGCGAAACTTTCGACGACCGGCTTTGGCACCGCCTCTGGATTTGGCCCGCCGGCGAACATCGCTCGGAGCCGGCGGTAATCGTCCTCGGCGAGCACGCGCTCCGCTTTGCCTTCCATCAGGAAGAGCTGGATGTATCGCGAACGCTCCTGCTGGTCGGCGTCGTCGCGGCTCGCGGCCGCGAGTGCCGCCGGATGCCCCACCGACAGGGCGGTGAGCGTCTTCGTCATCTCTGGATGTCGTGCCGCGAAGAACCACGCGACCACCGCGCCCCAGTCATGGCCGGCGACGTGCGCCGAGTCGCGTCCGAAAGCCTTGACGAGCCCGGCCACGTCATCGACGAGGTGGTCGATCGCGTAGCTCTCCACTCCCTCGGGAGCCTCGGTCAGCCCGTAGCCGCGGAGGTCGGGCGCCACCGAGAGGCATCCGGCCTCAGCCAGCGCGTGCAGCTGCCGCGACCACGACTCCGCACCTTCAGGGAACCCGTGCAGGAGGATGAACATCTCGCCCTGGGGCGGACCATCCACGAGGGTCCGGAATCGAAGTCCGTTCGCCCGCACCATGTGCTGGCTTGCGCTCATTGAATCACCTCCCCACCATGTGGGAGGTGGTCCCCGACCCGACGGGTCGCGGATCGGTGGGGGCTATCACTTATCTGATGCCGTGAATAAAGTCCGTGGCGACGTCCAGCGCATCGTCGAGCACGTTGAGCAGGCCGTGGCCCTGGCCCTTGAAGATCGCAAGGCGCGCGTCGGGGATGAGCTTGATCTTTTCTTTCAACAGGTCGATGCGCGCGAACGGATCGCGATCGCCGCTCATGAAGAGGGTCGGGCACTTGATCCTTGGGAAGTGCTCGGTGCGCAGCTGGTCGGGGAAGCCCGGACGATGGAGCGGATACGAGAAGAGGACGAGGCCACCGAAGTCCGCTTCGACTGCGGCCATGCTCGCGACACGTCCGCCGAACGACTGCCCGCCTCCGATGACCTCATGTCCGCGACCGGAGGTCTTGATGAAGACTGGGACAGCACGCTCGGCACCTCCGCGAGGAAGATCGACCGCAATCGCGTCGATGCCTCGACGTTTGAAGCCCATGACGTATGGCTTCATCGACGCCGCGTTGCCCGATGCGCCGTGACCGAGGACCACTCGCATCAGTTGAGCTCCGCGATGTGCTGCTGCTTCAACCACTCCGGTGAAATCTTGATCTCGACGCGAGCCACGCACACCGCGCACCACACCCTCTCACACTTCTCGCATGCGATGTGTTGATGGTCCTTCGAAAGGTCGATAGACATTGTGTAGGTGCCGCATTCGAAGCATTTCACCGGGCATCGCATGAAAAAAAATCTTAGTGATCTCTTGACGTGAGGGATGCAATCGATGTATCAACACAACTTGTATGGCGATGCTGCTCGTGGTTGCCACCACAGAGGCGACGGACCCGACGCGAGTAAGCGGACCATTTCGCATGACCGCCAACGTCTCGGAGACCTCATCGAAGAGGCTGCGC
>DASPYG010000058.1:0-5713 GCA_035636885.1 Candidatus Nitrosopolaris sp. | reverse complement strand
TCTATGGGAGCCTGCCCGAGTCCGAGCGCAGCAGCACGGTCATCATCTCGGCCTACTACGGAGTACCGGGAGCGCTCCAGGTGTACGTCGATCCCGCCCGCCGGCCAGCGGCTTACAGCCCGCAGCTCAGCGACTGGTACTTGCTGCCGCCCGATCTGAGCCCGACGTACGCCCTGATGATTGATTACCGACCGTCTGACGTGGAGTGGATGTGCAACTCACCGACTTTGATCGGCCATCTCACTGTCCCTTACCAGGTCATGGGGCTGGAACAAGGGGCTCCCATCACGTTCTGCCCCCTCAAAGCCTCTATCCAAACCGATTGGGGTCGGCTCCGCAATTTCTCGTGAAGATTGCCTCGGTGGTTACCCTGGCCGGATGCCTCAGGGCGTAAACGAAAGTAGTGAGGCGATAACCGCCGCCCCCTCGGCACGAGGCCGGATCGGCCAAGCGGTGAGCATTCGTCACCAGCGGGGACAGTGCTCCACAAGACCAGGATCCCAATCCACCTTTGGTTCCGGGCCGCTTATCTGACGAGCACGGGGACACCCTGCATCTCCGCCTGGCAGCTGCGGCGCCAACTCTGCGCCCGTTCAACGCCGTGAGCGGTGGCATCCGCCAAGTTCCGGGTGTTTTCAGGCGCTTCGGATTCAAAGCGGATGTGGTGGACCGAGTGGAGCACCCGTGACAGTCGACCATTCAGGCAGTGTTCATCTTTGCGAGTGCGACGGGACGACCGTCCGGGTCAGCCACAACCACGAATCTGCCCCAAGTTGCATCCTGGGCTGGCCAGAGGACTGGTACTCCTTGGCGAGCCGCCTCCTCCTCCCATGCATCTGGGTCCTCCACATTGAAGCGAAGGGATGCGGCGCCTGCCGTCAGCCCTGCAGGGAAAATGCCTCGCTCATCGTGGCCACGATCGTTGCGGTGCAAGACCACTCGACCAGAAGGACCCCCCACAACGATGATGATCTCGTCTTGGAACAAGACCGGAAGGCCGAGAGTGGTGACATAAAACGCCCGTGCCTCTTCGAGGCTTCCGACAAAGAGGATCAGGCTGTCGAAGGCGTCGACGTTCACTTCGAGATTGAAGCGATCACTTCGTGCCACCCGCCCCTGAACTCAGGTTGGGTCGAAACTGAGCGCCGTGCAGGAGGCGGACTTTGGAAAAGGTCGTATAGATCTGAGCGGACGAGGTTGAGGACCTCCTTGACCTTGAAGTGCTCCTCCGCCCCCAGCCGGCGGATTCGCTGGCCACGTGGCCCTGAAGAGGGTGTTCGATGCTGAACAGCAGCGACAAAGGCGCTGATGGATGGCACGTAGACTGCCGTCGGAACTGCCCGGAGCTGCAGCGGTCTCGTCACAGCCACGCGGCTCTAACCGGTCATGAAGACTGGCCAACCCACTTCAATACGAAGTTCGGCGATTCTCTTATCGGAGTTGAGGGCCCAATCCGCGAGTACTACAAAGTCACACCCTTCGAGACTATGGCGCGTTGCGCGACGTAGGGCATGCTGGTCTGGCCGAATGCGCTGACACTGATGGCGCCGTCGTCCGTCATGGCGCAGCCAGGTCTCGACGGTACGAGGTCAACGGTACGAGGTCAAGGGAGGGCGACTTGGATAAAGAAGACAGCGTCGACTCTGAAGACTCAATTTGATGCCGTTGTCGTCGGCTCGGGCCCCGGCGGAGCCACAGTGACTCGAGAGCTCGCGAGCGATGGCTGGAAGTTGCTGATCCTGGAGCGCGGCCAGCGCAAGCCGGTGACCGGGACCATGTGGGCTTGATGCGTCGACGTCTGTGAAGAGAAAAGTCACCGTCCCGGGAGGCAGTCAGCCATCCTGGAGCTCTCTGCCGTCAGGATGATGTTCTCGGGACGACGGTCCGTTACATGTTTCGGGCACAAACGGAGGCGGCGTGGAAATGAAGGGGTCTCAACCGAGTCATCGGGTGGCGACGCGCAAGGAGTGGCAGGAAGTGCAGACGAGACTGCTCGAGCGCGAGTACGAGATCAGGCGCATGAGCGAAGAGCTCGGCCGGGAGCGAAGAAACCAGCCCTGGGTCCTCCTCGACAAGGAGTACACGTTCGACACAGAGGCGGGCGAGAAGACACTCGCAGACCTGTTCGAGGGTCGATCGCAGCTGTTGATCTATCACATGATGTTCGGCCCGGAATGGACGGCAGGTTGTCCGGCGTGCTCTTCCGTGGTCGACCCTCTCGACGGGGCGATGCCTCACCTCAACGAGCACAACGTCACTATGTTCGTCTGCTCTCACGCGCCGCTCGAAAAACTCACCGCCTACAAGAAGCGGATGGGCTGGAAGCTCAACTACGTCTCATCTCTCCGCAGCACCTTCAACTATGACTTCGATGTCTCGTACACAAAAGGGCAACAAAATGACCTCGACGCTGATCTGATAGAGCAGTTGAAGGCTGACCAGGCGATGGCGGAGATGGCCGCTGCCTGCGGCACGGACCTGCTCGGCTACATCAGTGAGGCGCCCGGTTTGAGCGCGTTCGTAATGGAGGACGGCACGATCTACCAGTCGGCCGGCTACCGAGAGCCGTACGGGGCGCGCTTCATGCTCACTTACCAGGAGCTGCTCGAGCGAACCGCGAAGGGATATGACGAATCCGTGATGCTGCGGCGCCACGACGAATACTGATTCGGTCGCGAAGCCACGTGGAGCGGCGGGAAGATAAGATACGCCGACTAGAGAGTCCGGGGCGGTGCGGCGCGGGCATGGCGGCGCACAGCGAATACTGGGATGGCCGGCTCGATTTTGCTGACGCATCCCGGTCAACAGGTACGACGTTCCTCAGCGAAAAGACCATGCCAAGCTTGACCGATATCACGCGGCACTCGCAGTTCAAGCCAGTGGAGATTAGTCACGAGGAATTCGACGAGGTATGGTGAAGAGCCAGCGCGGACCGCTAATTCGGGCGCTGCCGGTTCCCCTGCTTGCAATGTCATTAATCGGAAGACGCAGGACTGGACGGATTGAGCTGGGGCAAGTCATGTAGTAATTCGTGTAGTAATCCACGGGCCTGAAACAGCTCGAATTAGGTCGAGCAGGCATGCGGCGGGCCTCCAATCGAGCTCAAAACCCTCGAAAACGGTCTCGGTGGACGAAAGCGCCTAGATTTCGGGACCGTGAGGCCCCGGGTTCAAATCCCGGGCCCCCGACCAATGACTCAGACGGAATTGCAGCTCCGCACACGAGCGCGGAGCAAGAGACTTTTGTTCTTGAGTCGAGCCTTATCTCGAGGCGGGCTCTTAGACGAGTAGTCTGGCCGTCGTGGACGGCGCGGCGCCGCTGACGGTCTACCTCACCGAGATCGATCGCGGCGCTGTGGCGCTCGTGGGCGGCAAGGGCGCAAACCTCGGCGACCTGGCAAGGGCCGGCTTTCCGGTGCCGAATGGGTTCGTGCTGACAACCAGGGCCTACGCCTTGGCTGCGGAGGCGGCGGGTGTCGACCCCGCACGACCGACCGAGGCGGCCGAGCGACTACTTGCAGCGCCACTGCCGGACGCGATCGCGAACGCCGCTCGCAAGGCATACGCCGCACTCGATGCTGAGCGCGTCGCCGTGCGATCGTCGGCCACTGCAGAGGACCTGTCAGGCGCTTCGTTCGCGGGCCAGCAGGACAGCTACCTCGACGTTTCCGGCGAGGAGAGCCTCCTCGACGCGATCCGCCGCTGCTGGGCGTCGCTGTGGAACGAACGAGCGGTCGCCTACCGGCATGCCTATGGTGTCGACGACACAAGGGTCAGCCTTGCCGTTGTCGTGCAAGAGATGGTGGATGCATCCGCGGCGGGCGTCCTGTTCACCGCCGACCCCGTAACCGGACGGCGCCGGCGCGCGGCGATCGACGCGGTCGCAGGTCTCGGCGACAAACTCGTCAGCGGCGCGGTCGACCCCGACCACTATGCGGTCGAGATCGCGAGCCACGAGGTGGTCCAGCGCCCGGCCGGCGGCCAGGGATCCGTCCTCTCCGACCAGGAGGTGCTCACCCTTGCGGAGTTCGGGGATCGCGTCGAACGCCACTTCAACGCACCGCAGGACATCGAGTTCGCGCTCGATCAGAAGCGGCATGTCTGGCTCGTCCAGTCGCGTCCGATCACAACGCTATATCCCTTGCCCGAGGACGCGCCAGATCCCCAGCAGGAGCTTCGGGTCTACTTCTCGGGCAACGTTTTCCAGGGCTACTTCGAGCCGATCACGCCGATGGGCATCCAGTTCTTCCGCCTCCTAAGTGGCGCCGTGTCCGGCATGTTCGGATTTCCGGTCGACGATCCGGCGGCCGGCTCCAAGATCCTCAAGGACCCCGGAATGAGGCTTTACATCGACGTGACGCGAATCGTCCGGGATCCGGTCGGCCGGCGCGCATTCGTGACCCTGACATCAATGGGCGAGGCGCGAAGCTCGGCTGTTCTCGTCCAGCTCGCTTCTGATCCGCGGCTCTCCCTCGCAAGGCGCTCCAGTTTGCGTTCGGTACGCGCGATTGCCGGAGCGATGATGCGGGCAGGCGTACCTCACTCCGCGCTGCGAGTCGTGCGGTCACCGGAGGTGACCCGCGCGCGTTACGTCCGCGAGATCGAGGGGTTCGCACGTATCGATCTGCCCGAAGACGCGACCCCGGAACAGCGCCTCGACGTGTTCGAGCGTCTGATCCTGACGGTGTCGCCGCGGATGTTCCCGCGAATGATCGGGACCATTATGCCGGCGATGCTCTCGTTCGCCCTGGCGGTGCGGCTGCTACGAGGCAAGGCGCGGATGGACGAGCTGCAGACCATCACTCGGGGCGCGCCGCACAACCCAACCACCGAGATGGACCTGGCGCTCTGGGCCTTGTGCACCGATGTCCGCGCCGATGCGGACTCACAGGAGGCACTGATCCGGCGCACGCCGGCCGAGCTGGCGGCCGCCTATCAACGCGGCACGCTGCCTCCGCGCTTGCAGTCCGGCCTCAAGTCATTCCTCGCCCGTTACGGCTTTCGATCGATCGGCGAGATCGACATCGGCGTCGAGCGCTGGTCCGAAAACCCGGAGCACATCCTTGGCGCGCTCGCGAACTACTTGCGCCTCGGCGACGACGCGCTGGCGCCCGACGCACAGTTCACGAAGGGCCAGCGGGAGGCGGAGGCAATGATCGCCTCCCTGCTGACCAGGGTGCATGGGCCACGGCGGGCGATCCTCCGAGTGGTGCTGGGTAGGGTGCGTGCCCTCATCGGCGATCGAGAAGCGCCGAAGTTCCACATCATCCGGCTGCTCGCGACGCCCTCACGAGAGCTACTCAAGCCGGTCGGTCGCGACCTGGTCGCACGAGGCAGGCTCTCCGACGAAGACGACATCTTCTTCCTGACCCTGCCCGAGGCGCGACGCGCCGCCGGCGGCGAGGACATGCGGGAGCTGGTCGCCGGCCGAAGGGCTACCTACGAACGCGAGCGCGCGCGCCGGCGCATCCCGCGCCTGCTCCTTTCCGACGGGACCGACGCGGAGGCCGCGCTGGTGTCGGTCGGCGACGGGATGCGAGGTTCACCCGCCTCCCCGGGAGTCGTCACTGGGACCGCTCGAGTGATTCGCTCGCCGGCGGGAGCGAGGCTAGAGCCGGGAGAGGTCCTGGTCGCGCCTTCCACCGATCCCGGCTGGACTCCTCTCTTCCTGACCGCGGGGGCCCTGGTCATGGAAATGGGCGGGATGATGTCGC
>DASPYG010000057.1:0-34909 GCA_035636885.1 Candidatus Nitrosopolaris sp. | reverse complement strand
GGGAGGCCAGAGCTAATACTCGAAATCCTCGTCCGTGTCGTCCCAGTCGGGGAAGCGCCACCTGAACAGTCGCTCCTGCACCTCGAAGAGGCTGTCGAGCAGGTCCTGGACCCGGCCCGTGTCGGCGAGCGGCTCGCGGATGTGGTTGGGCATGTGCTCGACAGCGTCTCGAAGCTCTGTGCGAAGTGGCGCGGAAACGTTCTTGACGCCGTCCCGGTTCATCTCTTCGAGCTGCCACAGGACCCGGTCGGTCGCCTCCAGCATGCGCTGGAAGGCGTAGCGCCGCCGGTTCAGCCGGCGCAGCGCGCTCTCCTGCTGCTCGATTCGTGTGCTCGTGTGATCGATCATTGCTCTTGGAGTGCCTCAGCTACCTTTCCTAGCTTACCGGCTCCGGGCGGGTTCACCAAGGGCCGCCTTTGACTGACTTCCTCGGCCGCCTCGAACAGCTGTTCCATCCGATGGACGGTTGGGGCGACTTCAGGAGGGGTGCCCGCAAGGCCGCGGTCGTATTCGTCCTGTACCGCGCCGAGGGCCGCTGGATGGTCCCGTTCGTACGCCGGCGTACTGACCAGCGTGACCATCCTGGGCAGGTCGCTCTGCCCGGCGGGGGCGTGCGCGAGGGCGAGTCGGCATGGTCGGCGGCTCAGCGCGAGGTGGCTGAGGAGATCGGCGTCCCGGTCGGCCGCCTCGTGCCGCTGGGCGCCGGCGATCCGATCTACGGCGCCGTTTCGAACTTCTCTGTCGTGCCGTTCGTGGCCTACCTTCCCGACCCTGTCCCACCCTTCGTCCACGACGAGCGCGAGCTGGATGGAGTGCTGGAGATTCCGCTCGATACGCTGCTCGACGACGCGGCGTGGGGGCTCGCGGAGGGTGCCTGGCGCTACCTCGAGCACGATGACAGCGTCGTCTGGGGACTCACCGAGCGGATCTTCGCCGGGCTAGCCCCCAAGCTCTCGCAGGCGCTCAGTGAATCAGCTTCCGGAGGTCAAAAGCCGGATCCGCCAGCTGGTCGCGAGTGACCGACGCTCGGGCTTCCATGACGCGCCGCGCTCGGGCGATGGTGTGGTGATCGTTGATCCCGGCAGCCGCAATGAGTCGGCCCTGCTGTAGGTAGAAGACCGTGAACGGCGGCCGCGAGAACGCGCCGCGACTGACGATCTCGTCCCAAGGCAGCCCGGCGCCCACGTACTGCAGGTTCAAGTCGTACTGGTCCGACCAGAACCACGGCACCTCGTCGTAAGGCTCCATGGCGCCCGCCATCGCGCGCCCGACCGCGAAGCCCTGCCTCTGGGCGGTCTGGAAGTGCTCGACCCTTATCCGCGTCTCGAACGGAGGGCAGTCGAATCGGGTGACGTCGCCGGCGGCAAACACGTTCGGAGCGGAAGTACGTCCGAGGCTGTCGACCACGATGCCGCCATCCACTGCCAGGCCGGCAGCGTCGGCCAGGCCAGCGCGCGGCGACGAGCCCACCCCGGCGAGGACGGGGCCGGACATCTCAGGCAGCTCAGCGACGTTGAGGCGAAGGTCCACCCCCCGGGCGCGATGCTCGCCGGCGAGGTACGCGCCGAGCTCCGCTCCAAGCACGCGCACCAGTGGCTGTTCCAGCGCCTCGTGGACGCGGACCTTGCAGCCTTTGTGAATCGCCGCGGCGGCGACCTCGCAACCGATAAAGCCGGCGCCGATGACGTCGATGGTGCCGCCACGATTGAGAACCCCGCGGAGGGCGATTGCGTCCGGCAGCTCGCGCAGGTAGAGCGCTCCCTCGAGCGCCGGCAGCTCACGCGCTGACGATCCCGTCGCGATGCACAGGAGATCCCACTCGATCGTGCCGCCGGATTCGAGCTCAGCGGAGTGGCGCTCCACGCCGAGATCGGCTACGCGCTCGCCGAGACGCAGCTCGACTTCGAGCTCGCGATACTGATCGGCCGGCCGCAATCCCAGTCGCTCGCGCGTCACGGTGCCCAGAAGAAATCCCTTCGACAGATGTGGCCGCTCATATGGAAGCTCTGGCTCAGCTCCTACGAGCACGACAACACCGGCGAAACCGGCATCCCTCAGGCCAGCGGCGACGGCGTCCCCGGCGGGGCCACCGCCCACGATCAGCGCTTTTGCGAAAGCTCGCGGACCCGAAGCAGCGACCACACCAGGTATCCGCCCAGGACGGCGGTGGCGAACGCATACGCTGTGACGAGGTAGATCACCGGGTGGTCCCCACCTTGCTCGGCGCCGCCACCGCGGCGGAAGCGGTTCTCTCTGCCGCCTGGTCCGTCAGCACCTCGATGCGGTAGCGAATCGCGATCATCACCGCCGCCAGGAACAGCGTGCAGGCCATGGTGATCAGGAAAGCAAGGAGCATCTGCGCGGGCAGCGCATCGTTGATGACGATCGGCCCCGGATGCTGCGTCCGCCACCACGTGACGCTGAAGTGGACCACAGGCACATCGATGAAGCCGAAGATGCCGACCACCGCCGCAAACCGCGCTGCCTGGCGGCCTGGCTCCGCGAGGCGGCGAACCATCAGGTAGCCGGCATAGATGATCCAGAGGACGAGGGTCGAGGTGAGGCGCGCATCCCAGGTCCAGAACGTGCCCCAGATCGGCTTCGCCCAGATCATGCCCATGACCAGCGTCACTGTTGTGAAGACGAGTCCAACCAACGCGCCTGCACGCGCCAGCCGGTCGGCCGTGGCGTTTTCCTTCCAGAGATAGACGACCCCACCCAGGAGCACGACCGCAAAGCAGCCGTACGCGGCGATCGCCGAGCTCACGTGCAGATAGAAGATCCGCTGCACCGGCCCCTGCAGGCCGTCCTCCGGCGCGTAAAGGAAGATGAAGCCGGCCGCCACGAGCATGACCGCGACCGCGGCCAGCGCGGCTTTCTCGTATGGGCTCAGACGGCTAGTCATCGAGCACGAACCTGGCGGCAAGCGATGTCAGCACGACGAACAGTATGTCGAGGTCGATGAGCAGACTGGTCGCCGAGCCGGTCCCCGCGCCGCTTCCGCCCATCGCCACCTGCACCGCCTGGCCTCCGATGACGATGAACGGGATCCACAGGGGCAATGTCAGCAGCGGCAGCAGCAGCTCACGGGCGCGAATGCGGGCGACCATCGCCGCGAAGAGGCAACCCAGCACGGCCATGCCGACCGTGGCGAGGAGGACCGCCGAAACCACCTCGAAGGAAACAGGCACGCCGAAGAACAGGCCGAGCGCGGGCAGCAGCACCGCCTCGCAGAGCACCAGAAGCAGCGCGGCGGCCAGGGCCTTGCCGGCGAAGATGGCCGCCGGCGCCGCAGGCGTCAGGAGCATGGCCTCGAGCGATGCCTGCTCTCGTTCGGCCGCAAAGGCCCGCCCGAAAGCCACGAGCCCCGCGAAGACCAGCGTCATCCAGAGGACCCCCGGAGCGATGGCCGAAGCGGTGCGCGAGTCGAACTGGAACCCGAAGTTCGCGATGACCAGGGCCAGCACGATGAACTGGGCCAGCGCCGGGACCAGCTCGCGGGTGCGCCATTCGGACGTCAGGTCCTTGCGAGCCACGGCCAGCGCGACGGCGACGGACTTCATCTAGTTGACTTCAATTAGTGAACGACGCGGAGCCGCGTCGGGACACCGGCCACCCGCCCGTGTCTCAGCTCCATCGTGCGCGGGCACAAGCGGTTGGCCAGAGCGTGATCGTGGGTGGCGATCAGGGCGGTGCGGTCACGCATGACCCGCACGAGCAGATCGGCGCCGCCCGAGTCGAGGCTCGCGTCGGGCTCATCCAGGACGAGCAGGCTCGGGTCGTGCAGAACCGCCCTTCCGATGGCCAGCCGCTGCTGCTCTCCTCTCGAGAGCTTTCCGGCTGGGCGCCGGGCGACATCGCCCAGTCCAACGAGGTCGAGCACCTCGTCCACGCGCCCGCGGTCCACGCTCTGCAGGGTGCAGAAGAACTCCAGGTTTTCCACTGCAGACAGCGCCGGGTACAGCCCGGTTGCATGCGCGACGTAGCCGATGCGCGCACGTAGTTGGCGCCGTTCGCCGAACGCGTCGAGCCCGAATATCACGAGAGTGCCCGACGTCGGCCGAGCCGCCGTGGCGATGATGCGCAGGAGCGTCGTCTTGCCGGCGCCGTTCTCGCCCAGCACCGCCAGGTGCTCGCCAGTGCCAACCGCCAGCTCGACGGCGTCTAACGCAATTTCGGAGCCGAAGCGCTGGGTGAGCGAGGTGGCGATGATGGCGCTCATCCGGATCCGCCCTCGGCGGTTTCGTCCGGCGTCTTGATCAGCGGCCACAAGACGAACGGACCCGCCGCAAAGAGCAATAGCGTCGCGACGATCAGGGTCATGACGCGCCCACCGGGCTGGGTAGGCTCACGGAAACCGGCTCGGGGACGTCTCGCCGCCTGCCCGCGTTGCCGAGGACCACGCCGACGACGATGATCGCCCCGCCTGCCCAGATCCAGCTGACGAGCGGATTGACGAAGATTCGAAACGATGCCGAGCCATCGCTGTTCGTGCCGGCGAGCACGACATAGACGTCGGCCACGGGGCTGGAGCTGATCGCGACGTGGGTCAGCGACTGGCCGCCGAGGCCCGCATACGTCGCGCGCGCCGGCTCGAGCGTCTGGCCACCAAGGGACATTGCCGCCACGAGCTCGGTGTGATCCGAGAGCTCTCGGCTCTCAGTGCCGGTGTACGTCAGCGTGTATCCAGCGACCGTGGCCTGCTGGCCCGGCCGCAGCGTGATGTCTCTCTCTTGCTGCCAGAAGTGCGACGCCGCCAGGCCCACGACCACGACGGCGATGCCGAGGTGGGCCAGGTACGCCCCATAACGCCGCCTCCTCCGGGCGAGAAGCGCCATCGCCCGCGGCCAACCGCCGCCTGCATTGCGCCACCTGCCGATCGCGCGCGCGTATTCGTAGACGACGGTGCTCGCCACCGCGACAGCGAGCGGCACACCGATAAGTGCAGGCAGGCTGCGCACGCCACCGGCCAGGAGGATCGCCACGACCAGCGTGCATGTCGCCGCAGGCCATACGAGCGACCGCCAGAACGGCAAACCCGCGTGCCGCCACGGAATCAGCGGGCCCGCAGCCATCAGCGCCAGGATGGCCGCGAACAGCGGGCCGGCCGCACGCTCGTAATACGAAGCGCCGACCACGCGCTCCTGCCCGACCAGGCCTGAGACCAGCGGCAGCATCGTGCCCCAGAACACCACCGCGATCACCCCGATGAGGAGAAGGTTCTGCAAGGCGAACGCTCCCTCGCGTGACACCGCCGGCGCCGGCTCGCCGGTGCCCTGGAGCCCGCCCGACCTCAGGGCGAGCAGCGCGATCGAGAAGACGAGACACAAACCGAGGAAGCCCAGGAACCACGGCCCGATCGCGCTTACTGCAAACGTGTGCACCGAAGGCACGATCCCGCTGCGGACGATGAACGTGCCGAACACGACGAGCAGAAACGCGAGGATGACCAGCCCGAAGTTCCACGCACGCAGGCGTCCCCTTCGCTCCTGGACCTGCGATGAGTGGAGGTAAGCGGTGGTCGCAAGCCAGGGCATGAGCGCAACGTTCTCGACGGGATCCCAGCCCCAGTAGCCGCCCCATCCGAGCACGTGGTACGCCCACCACATGCCGAGGAGCAGGCCTGCGCTCTGCAGTCCCCACGCCACCAGCGCGAAGCGGCGGGTGTGCGCGATCCATACCGCATCGAAACGGCCGGCGAGAAGGGCCGCGGCCGCGAAGCTGAAAGGAATCGCGAAAGCGGCGAATCCCGCCAGGACGACGGGCGGATGGATGAGCATGCCGCCATCGCGCAGGACCGGGTTCAAGCCGAGGCCGTCAGGAGGCGTGATCTGCAGGACGTCGAACGGGCTCGCGACCAGCACCAGCACGACGAGGAAGAAGCTGAGGATCGCGGCCATGATTCCGGCCGCGTATGCGACCAGGCGCAGCCCGAGCGCTGCGCTCGCCAGCAGCGAAGCGCTGCCGAGGATGCCGAGGATCAGCGTCCAGTAGAGCAGCGATCCTTCCTGGCCGCCGTAGAAGCCGGCGGCCACCAACGCCATCGGCGTCGAGAGGTCCGTGTGCTCCGTGACGTAGGCGAGCGAGAAATCGTGTGTCACCAGCGCCGCCTCGAGCAGCGCGGACGCGATGAGGATCATCACCGCCGTCGCATAGAACGCGCGGCGGCCGACCTGGACCATCAAGGCGTTCTCGGTGCGCCCGGCCCAGAACGAGAGGAGGACGGAGAACACCGCCATGACGAGGCCCGCAAGCAAAGCGCCCGAACCGAGGAACGCCAGAATCATTGCGTGTATGACGCGGTGGAGAAGCGCGACGGGCATTTCGCCAGCACCGCTCGCGCGTGGAAGACGCCGTCCCCGCCGAGCCGACCCTCCGCGACCACAGTGATGCCGGGCTTGAAGATGTCCGGCAGAGGGCCCGTGTAGTCGACCATGATCGCGGCGGTTCCATCCTTCTCGGTGAAGCGGACGTGCAGGCCGCCGTCTTTGCGCTGAATGTCGTCCTGGACGACGCCGGCGACACGCACGTCTCCGCTCGCCGGCTGATGCGAGCGCAGCTCCGACACCGTGAGGTAGTACTCCGAGGTTCCGCCGGATGCTGAGTAGACGAGGTAGCCGACGCATGCCGCTACGACTCCTATGACGATGGCCCAGCGGATCATGTCGAGATGAGGCTCAGGTAGTGATCGAGCGTGGTGGCGTCGAGCGGCCCGGCGAAAGAGGCGGCCACGACGCCATCGGCGTCGACGAAGATCGTCACCGGCGGTCCCACGACCCCGTACGACTGGTAGCTGCCGGACACGATCGGCCCCACCGGATATGGATGCGGGTGCAGCTGCTCGAAGGCGCGGGCAGCGTCGGTCGTGTCCTGCATGTCGGCGCCGATAAACGCGATGCTCTTATGCGCTCTGGAGGCGTCAGTGAGGAAGGGCAGCTCCTGAGCGCATGGACCGCACCACGACGCCCAGAAGTTGACCACCACCGGTTTGCCGCGGAGGTCGCGGATCCCCACCTTTTGCCCATCGAGCTGCTGGATGGCGAGGTCCGGGGCGGCATGGCCGAGCAGGTGCGGGCTCGACATCGCCGCGTGCTGGAGGCCCCAAACCAGCGAGACCATCAGGACGGAGCCCAGGACGATCGCGCTGGCCGAGATCAAGCCGGACCTGAGGTTCAACGCGCTGCTGAGTCTAGTTCACCACCAAATGGTCAGTCGGGAAGGGAATTCGCGCCGGCGATCCGTCCATAAAGCCGGCCGCTGGGCTTGATCGCCCGCTCCAGCGTCTTCCGGTCCACCGCGATCAGCCCGAAGTGCGTGCTGTAACCCCGCGCCCATTCGAAGTTGTCCGTGTTCGTCCAGTGGAAGTAGCCGCGCACGTCGACGCCGTCACCGATGGCAAGCAGCACGTTTTGAAGCGTCTCCGTGAGATGGCGCACGCGCCACTCGTCGTCAGAGGTGGCGAGGCCGTTCTCCGTGATGTACACCGGCTTGCCCAGGGGGCGAAGCTCGTTGAGCACATCGCGCATCCAGGTCGGGTCCGCGCTGAGTCCCATGTCAGTGACCGGGCGCCCCGGCACGTTGAAGCGCCGGATGAACTGGTCCTGGGGCCGCCGAGGATCGAACGCGCACATCTGGCCCCAGTAGTGGGCGACGCCGACGTAGTCGCACGTCGCGTCCACGATCCGCGCCAGACGTCCAGGCGCGACGGGCCAGCGATCCAGCGCCATCTGCGACGCCTGTGCGGCCCAGCGGTCTCGCCGTTTCTGCGTCGCGGGGATGAACAGGAGCTTGTGATGTGAGAGGCCGACCATCGCATCCGGCCACCTGCGTTTGATGGCGCTGTATGCGAGCTCGTGCGCCTTGCGCAAGTTGCTCGTGACGCTGTAAAGGGCGACGAGATCACCTTTATGCCCAGGAGGAAATTCTCCCGTGACCCAGCCGTTGGCGGCATAGATGCTCGGCTCGTTGATCGTGCACCACAGCCCGACGAGATCGCCGAGCTGATCGACGACGCGATGGACGAAAGGCAGAAAGGCATGCGGCGCGTCCTTCGCCGCCCATCCCCCTTTCTCGGCGAACCAAATCGGGCTCGAAAAGTGGTGGAGCGTGACCATCGGCTCGATGCCCTGCTCACGCAGATCGGCCAGGACGTCGCGGTAGTGGCGGATCTGGCGCGCGTCGAACTCGCCCTCCGACGGCTCTATCCGAGACCACTCGATCGAAAGCCGGTGGGCGCTCTGGTTCAGCTCGCTCAACAGCGCGGAATCCTCGCGGTAGCGGTGATAGTTGTCGTTCGCGACCGCGGAGGAATCGCCATTGGCGATGCGGCCCGGCTGCTGCTCGAACTCCCACCAATCGGAGTTGCGGTTGTCGCCTTCGACCTGGTGGGCGGCGCTGGCGGTCCCCCACAGAAAGCCGGCTGGAAAGGTCAAGCGACCCCGGCCTGCTTCTCGACCTTGGGTGGTGCAACGTATTCCCAATGCACGGGCTTGTCACCTTCGAGGTCGACCACGAGCATGCCCGCCTTGTCGATGGGCTTGCGATACATCTCGCGCTCGTTGTGCGGGCGGCCGTCGAGCACGATCCAGGCTGCCTGCAGGGGATCGGCATGGCTGACGACAGCCATGGTGTCGCCCGGGTGCTCGCGCACGATTCGGCGCACGACGCCGAGGATGCGTTCACCCATCTGCTCGACCGATTCGTCCCCTGGCACCAGGCCGCGCTTCGTCTTGTGCACGAACCACAGCGGCCGCCTCACCGGGATCTGCCAGTAGGGCAGCCCCTGCAGGTACCGGCTGAACTCGGCCTCCCTCAGCTCGGGGTCTGCCTCCAGGATCGCGGGCGGATCGAGCCTGGAGTTGATGATCCCTGCGGTCTCGACCGCACGGGCGAGCGGGCTGTGGACGATCCGGCTGACGTTCTTGTCGCGCAGCGAGTCGCCCAACGCGGCTGCCTGCGCGCGGCCGAGCACGCTCAGCTGAAAACCGTCGAGGTGCCCGTAAAGGAGGCGGCGGGGATTCTCGACGTCGGCGTGGCGGATCAGGTAGACGCGCGTGGGCGCCAAATCGAGTTCGATCCTACGGAATGGACGTCAACCGCTACGAGCGGAAGGCGCCGACCGAAGTGCGATTGGTGCCGGCCGAACGGCCGGACTCCAGAGCGTGGTACGCCTCGCGAAGCAGGTTGCCGGTGTACTCGCGGCGGTTCATGAGCCCCGCCTCCTCCCCAGACGGCCGGACCACATCGATGGTGGCGGCGCCGCAGCTCACCGTGATCCGCTTCCAGTTGCCGCTCGTGGCGAAGTCATAGGAGGCGATGGCGCGGCGGATCTTGTCGGCGGCCAGGGTCGCGCCCTGCTCGTCGGTCTCTGGCAGCACGATGGCGAAATGTGGGGGCCCCTCGGCATCGAGAAAGGCGACCGTGTCGGTGTCGCGGATGGCACGGCCGAGCCTCTCCGAGATCTCCCTGAGCAGCCCTTCGAGCTGGATATGCCCCAGCTCCTTGTCGACGTGCTCGGCGTGGTCGAGCTCCACCACCAGGACGGAAAGGGGGCGGTGGTAGCGGACGGCCCGGTTCGCCTCCTGGCCGATGAGTGCGTTGATGAACTTGGAGTTCCAGATCCCTGTCACGGGGTCGACCACTCCGAAGAGGGGGCTGGAGGTGCGGTCCGACTGGCTGTGGCCGCAGTTGGGGCAGTACTGGCCGCCGTCGGGCAACTCCGAGTTGCAATACCAGCAGGAGCTCACGGCGGGCATTCTACAGACAGGGTCCAGAATCTCAGTTATGAGCGACCAGGGGGACTTTTTCGAGCCTGCGGCGGCGCCCGAGCCGAGCGCGCCCCTGGCCACCCGCCTGCGGCCTCGGAGCTTCGACCAGCTGATCGGCCAGAAACGGGTGGTCGAGGTCCTGCGGGGCCTGACCGCCTCCGGCCACCTGCCCAGCATCGTTCTGTGGGGACCGCCCGGGAGCGGCAAGACCACGCTGGCCGGGCTGCTGGCGGCGGAGACGAAGGCTCGGATGGTCGCCATGTCGGCCGTGACGGCCGGAGTGGCCGATCTCCGGAAGGTCGTGGCCGAGGCCAGGGTCCACCGGCGGGCGGGCCTCCGCACTGTGCTCTTCATCGACGAGATCCACCGCTTCAACAAGGCCCAGCAGGACGCCATCCTGCCGCACGTCGAAGACGGCACCGTGACGCTGATCGGCGCCACCACGGAGAACCCGTCGTTCGAGGTGATCGCGCCGCTGCTCTCGCGCAGCCGCGTGTTCAGGCTGGAGGCGCTCGAACGCGACGACCTCAAGAAGATCGTCGAGCGTGGGGCCTCTGAGCTGGGGGCGGCGATCAGCGCCGATGGCATGGATGCGCTGCTCGAAGGGGCCCGCGGTGACGCCCGCGTGGCCCTCAACGGCCTCGAGACCGCGGCAGCGCTGGCGGGCGGAGAAGAGATCACGCTCACTCATGTCGAGCGCGCTTTACAGGAAGGCCACCTCCTCTATGACCGTGCGGGCGACCAGCACTACGACATCGTCTCGGCGCTGATCAAGAGCGTTCGCGGCAGCGACCCCGATGCCGCGGTTTACTGGCTGGCACGAATGCTTGAGGCGGGCGAGGATCCGCTTTTCGTCGCCCGCCGCCTTGTCATCTCGGCGGCCGAAGACATCGGCCTCGCGGATCCGCAGGCACTGCAGGTGGCGATGGCGGCGCAGCAGGCCGCGCATTTCGTCGGCATGCCGGAGGCTGTGCTGCCGCTGACCGAGGCAGCTCTCTACCTGGCCCTGGCCCCGAAGTCCAACTCTGCGCTCACCTCATATGGGGCGGCGCGCGAGCTCATCGCGCAGACGGGAAACGAGCCGGTGCCGCTGCACCTTCGCAACGCGGTCACCGGCTTGATGCGGTCGATGGGCTACGGACGTGACTACAAGTACGCGCACGACTACGAGAGTGGCGTGGCCGATCAGGTCCACATGCCGGCGAAGTTGAAGGGGCGCAAGGTGTACACGCCCGGGCCGCGCGACTGGAAAACGTAAACTCCACACTTCGTGGCCGACGCACTCGTCATCTTCAAGCCCGACGCCGCCTACCGACTTGCCGCGCGTGCCGGCATCTGGGGCTGGCTTGCCTCGGAACGCGATTGGAAGGTCGAGTCGCTCACTTGGTTTCAGCCGCCGGGATCGCTGATCGAGAGTCATTACGACTTCCTCAAAGGCAGGCCGTTCTTCGGCTGGCTCGTCGATTTCATGACCGCGCTCCCGATGCCCGTCGGTCGAGTCAGCGCGACAGCCGAAGCCCTCGAGCGCATGCGACACGACCTGGGTGAGACGCGAATCCAGCAATCGCGGCCGGGCTCGCTGCGTGAGCAGTACGGAATCTTCGGGGGCGTCAACTGCATGCACCTGTCTGACGCTCCGGAGACCGGCGCGTCAGAGGTCGCGCGGTGGGCGAAGTTCGTTCAGCTCGAGAGGATCGACGCCGAGCTCGAGGTCGACAGCGACAAGCCCGACCACACGTACCACCTTCGCTCGCTCGCCACGCAGGTGGCCTCCGGGATCCATGTCGAGCTGGCTTCGCAGACGATGCGCGAGCTGATCGCGGAAGAGACAGACATCGATGGGGCCAGGCTCGAGGCCCTCTGGCGGATCACTCTGGGGGCGCTGGCTTAGTCTCGGCAGCCCGCTCGGCAGCGCGCACGTGCACGGTCACCGCCTTGTTGAAGAGCTCTGAGTTGGGCACCACCACAAGGTCGCCGGCGTCCGTTTTCAGCAACGTGACCCTCAATCTCACATCGGTCACCGTGCCCGAGCCGACCCCTTCCAGCGTGATGCGATCACCGACCCTGATGTGGCGCTCGAGCAGGATGTAGTAGCCGGACACGTAGTCCTTGAGCAGGTCCTGCACTCCGAAGCTGGCGACGATGGTGGCCAGCAGGATGCCCGCGAGGGTCAGGTTCTGGCTCTGGAACGCGAAGCCGATCGCGAACGATAGGCCGAGGCCGACCAGGAAGAACGTCACCACGCGGCCACCGACCTGGACCATGTCTGCGCGCACGTTTCGCCGCCGAAGCGCCGCAACGACGGTCGTGGACACGACCCGTGAGCCGACCACGAACACGAGGAAGACGATTAGGGCGATGCCGACGTACTCGAGGTTCGTATCCGAAACGCCGGGAACCACCGCCAGCGGCGGCGGCGTCATTCCTTCTTCTCGGGAGCCTTCTTCTCGGCAGCTTCGTCTGCTTCGGGCGCTTCGCCCTCGGCAGCGGCCTCGCCCTCGGCAGGAACCACGGCCTCTGCGGCGGGGACCTCTTCTTCGACCTTGAGCTCCCGCTTGTGCACGATCTTGACGACAAGCTCTTCGGGGTCGACGAGCACGGTCACGCCCTTGGGTACGTTGAGGTCTGACACGCGGAGCTCTGACTCGATTTCCTCGAGCGGGGTGAGGTCGACCTCGAAGGCCTCGGGGATGTCGGTGGGCAGGCACTCCACGCGAAGTGCGTGGATGGGCTGGAGGATGTCGGCGTCGCCTCTCTTCACGGCGGCAGACTCACCGGTGAGATGCACCGGCACCTCGACGGTGATCTTCTCCTCGAGGCTTACCGCGTAGAAGTCGACGTGGATCGGGCCAAGACGGCGCGGGTGGGTCTGGATCTCGCGGATCAGGACCTTCTCCGCCCGGTCGCCGTCCACCTGCAGGTCGACCAGGTGGGTCCGCCCCGACTTCACGAAGACCTTCTGAAACTCGAGCCGGTCCAGCACCAGTGGGGTCGGCTTGGCGCTGTGGCCGTAAACGACGGCCGCCAGCTTTCCCTGGCGGTGAAGTTGCCGGGATCGCTTGCCGAGAAGGTCGCGGGTGGAGGCGTTCAGTTGCATGTTTGACCCTCTGGTGGAGAGGCGTGGCTATGATACCGCGCAGAGCCCGCGGAACGCCGGCAGCACCATCTCTTGGAGGACAAGCCATGCAGAGCCCACCCCCTCCCCCGCCGCCGTCCGGTGGGATGATGCCTCCCCCGCCGCCACCTGGTGGCTACATGCAGCCGCCGATGGGAGGAGGCGGCGCGATGGCCGGCAACCTGGCCTCGCCCGGCCTCCGCATCGTCGGCGGCCTCATCGACTTCCTCATCCTTGGCGTCATCGTCGCCATCGTCAACCGAGCCATCAACGACAAGACCGGAGTGGTGTCGCTCATCGTCGGCCTGGTCGTATACATCGCCTACTTCACCTATTTCTGGAGCCAGCGCGGCCAGTCGATCGGGATGATGGTGTTCGGGTTCAAGGTTCGCGACATGGCGACGGGCCAGTTCCCAGACCCGGCCAAGGCCGCCCTGCGCGGTTTCATGTGGTGGCTGGAGATCATCTTCACCATCTGCATCATCGGCGCGATCGGTTGGCTTTGGCAGCTGTGGGACCCGCAGAAGCAGGCCGTCCACGACAAGGTCGCGGGCACGATCGTCACGACGTCTTAGGTGCAGAACCCCCCGCCGCCGCCTCAACCCCCACAGGGCTACGTGCCCGCGCCGACTTACCTTGCGCCTCAAAACTACTCGGGGCAGACCACGTACGCGGGGTTCTGGATCCGAGTCGTCGCGAGGCTGGTCGACTCGCTGATCCTCGGGATTCCTTTCAGCATCCTATTCATCGTCTTCGCAACCGCGGCAGGTGTTTTCGCCGGGAACACCAACTCGGAGAACCAGAACGGGCAGAGCGCAGTGGCAGTGCTCTTCGGCGGGGCCTTCGTGCTCGTCTATCTGCTGGCCCTGGTGGTCACGTTCGGCTACTGGATCTACTTCTGGGGCAAGACCGGAGAGACCCTCGGCATGCGGCTTCTCCGTTTGCGCATCATCGACGCGAACACGGGAACCCCCATCGGCTACGGCCGGGCCACCATCCGGCTGTTGATGAGCTTCGTCAACACCTGGGCCTGCTACCTCGGGTGGATCTGGGTGGCTTTCGATCCGCGTAAGCAGGGCTGGCACGACAAGGTGGCCAACTCGGTGGTCGTGCGCTACTGATCCAGCGCCGCTGGGTTCAGCGGGATTCTTCAGGAAACCGTTTGCGCAGCCAGTCGACGATGCCCTGAAGGGGCGTGCCGGGCGTGAACAGCTCCGCCACGCCCTTCTGCTTCAGCGCAGCGATGTCATCGTCGGGGATGATGCCGCCGCCGAACACGACGATGTCGGTTGCCTTCCTGCGCTTGAGCTCCTGGACCACGGCCGGGAACAGCGTCATATGAGCGCCGGAGTGGATGGAGAGGCCGATCACCTGTGCGTCTTCCTGCAGCGCCGCGTCGACGACCATCTCCGGCGTCTGGCGCAGCCCGGTATAGATGACCTCATAGCCAGCGTCCCGCAGCGCGCGGGCGACAACCTTGACGCCGCGGTCATGACCGTCGAGCCCGACTTTGGCGAGGACGATGCGGATCGGCCGGACCTCGGTCTTGGCTGACATCAGATAATTGCGCGCTCGGTGTAGATGCCGAAGACCTCCACCATCGTGTTCATGATCTCCCCCTCGGTCGCGTATGCGCGGACGGCCTCGAGGATGTAAGGCATCAGGTTGTCGGTCCCGGCCGCAGCCTTTCGCAGCTGCGTGAGGGCTTTGGAGCAACGCATCTGGTCACGCTTCGCGCGTACGTCGCGAACGCGCGCCACCTGCTCGCTCTCGAGCTTCGGGTCGATGCGCAGTATCTCGATGGGCTCTTCCTCGTCGACTGTGAACTCGTTGACTCCGACGACCAGCCTCCGCTTCAGCTCGAGCTCTTGCTGATAGCGGAACGAGGCGTCGGCGATCTCCTTTTGAAAGAAGCCGGACTCGATGGCGGGGATGACGCCACCGAGGTCCTCGATGCGCTTGAAATAAGCCTCCGCCTGTCGCTCCATCTCATCTGTCAGCGACTCGATGAAGTAGCTACCGCCGAGCGGGTCGATGGTGTTGGCGACGCCCGTCTCATACGCGAGCAGCTGCTGCGTGCGCAACGCAAGGCGGGCAGCCTTGTCCGTGGGCAGCGCGAGGACCTCGTCCATCGCGTTCGTGTGCAGCGATTGAGTGCCTCCCAGAACCGCCGCCAGCGCCTCGATGGCGGTGCGCGCGATGTTGAGCTCAGGCTGCTGGGCGGTGAGCGAGACGCCGGCGGTCTGGGTGTGGAACCTGAGCTTCCATGAGCGCTCGTCCTGGGCGCCGTAGCGCTCGCGCATCCATCGCGCCCAGATCCGGCGCGCGGCGCGGAACTTCGCGATCTCCTCGAAGAAATCGATATGGGCATCGAAGAAGAAGGAGAGTCGCGAGGCGAAGTCGTCGATGCGCATGCCTCGCTCCAGGCAGGCGTCGACATAGGCCATGCCGTCTGCGAGCGTGAAGGCAAGCTCCTGCGCCGCTGTCGAACCGGCCTCGCGAATGTGATAGCCCGAGATCGAGATCGTGTTCCACTTCGGCACCTCTTTGGCACAGTACTCGATCGAATCGACCACGAGCCGCATCGACGGCGCCGGCGGGAAGATGAACTCCTTCTGCGCGATGAACTCTTTGAGGATGTCGTTCTGCAGCGTGCCACCGAGCGTGGCGGCGGGGACGCCCTGCTTTTCCGCGACCGCGATGTACATGCAAAGAAGGATTGCGGCGGGTGAGTTGATCGTCATCGACGTCGTGATGTCCCCGAGCGGTATGCCCTCGAACAGCGTCTCCATGTCCGCAAGCGAATCGATGGCGACCCCGCAGTGGCCAATCTCGCCACGGCTGGTGGGAGCATCGGAATCCTGGCCCATCAACGTGGGCATGTCGAACGCCACGGAGAGGCCGGTCTGGCCGTTGGCGAGCAGGTACTTGTAGCGGCGGTTGGTCTCCTCCGCCGTCGCGAAGCCGGAGAACTGCCGCATCGTCCACAGCCGTCCGCGGTAGCCCGAGGGGTGGATCCCGCGTGTGTAGGGGAACTGACCCGGATACTCCTCAGGGCGCTGGGGTAGGTCGTCGCTCGTGTAGAGCGGCTTCAGCGGGATCCCGGAGATGGTCGACGTCTCGAGGCCGTCGTCCCGGGCGGGCGCGGATTGGTAATCCTCCTGCCAGGCCTGCTTCGGGTCGCGAGCTCGGACCTTCATTGATCTTGTATTCAATTATCGCCTTCGGTCCAGGATCTCCTCTGCGGTGGCGTACGGGGTGCCCGCCTCGAGCAATCGCTGAACGAGCGCGGGGTCGTCGGCCAACGCCTGTCGCACCCGGTCGCGGGCGAGCTCGGCGGCGACCTCCCCCGTCTCCTCCTTGAGCCGTTCGGCCGCCAGCTGTTCCGCCTTCCCGGTGGACGTCATGTATTTGCGATGTGCCTCGATCGCCGCCCAGAGCTCGTCAATGCCCTCCTGGCGCACCGCCGACGTCGGGATGATGGGCGGTTTCCACTGCTTCCGCTCGCCGGGAACATTGGACAGGCTCAACATCGCGCGCAGCTCGCTTACCGACCGGTGGTGGCCTTCGAGGTCCGCCTTGTTGACGACGAAAACGTCGGCGATCTCGAGGATGCCGGCTTTGATCATCTGCACCCCGTCACCGAGGTTTGGAGTCAGCACCACGACCGTCGTGTCCGCGACCGCCGCCACCTCCAGCTCGGACTGTCCCACCCCGACCGTTTCCAGGATCACCGGGTCGAAGCCAAACGCACCGAGCAGGCGAATCGCCTCGCGGGCGGCGAGCGACAGGCCGCCGAGATGCCCGCGTGCGCCCATGCTGCGGATGAACACCTTTGGATCGAGCGCGTGCCGCTGCATGCGGATGCGATCGCCCAGGATTGCGCCCCCTGTGAATGCAGAGTTGGGGTCGGTGGCGATCACCGCGACGGAGCGGTCGGCCTTGCGCAGGCTCGTGACCAGCGCATCGACGAGTGTCGACTTGCCGGTTCCAGGAGCGCCGGTGAAGCCGACCACGTAGGCTCGCGCCCGATCGGCGAGCTCATCCTGCAGGGCCCGGACCAACGGGTCGCGTTTTTCGACGAGGCTGATCGCACGGGCCAGGGCGCGCACGTCCCCGGAGCGGAATCGCTCGGCTAAGTCAGGTTCGCTCAGCTCACTGGCCCAGCCAGCGCCGGGCGAAGTCGTGTCCCAGCACCACCACCAGGCCAAACGTCTGCTGGCCGCTTGCGGGTGCGGGGCTCGTCGGCGTGGCAGCCACCACGTTTCCGCCGAAGAAGGCAGCAAGCCATTTCGCGGTGAGCGGGAACTGTCCGTTCGAGTAGTCGAGGATCACCGTCTGGCTGACGGGGCGGTGTGCAATCGGATCGGCGAGCTGCAGGCCGGTGGGATCGAACATCGAGGTGACGCGGCTCTCCAGGCCTGCATAGTTGTTGGCGCCATTGGCGAACTGCACCGGCGCTTTCTCCCCCAGCACCGCCGGGTCGATGAGGAGCGAGGAGATGTAACGGTGGATCATCGCGAAGCTGGGATCGTCCGCGCATAGCTGCGAGACGTACGGTCCCATGCCGCAGTTGTAGGAGTCGAGCAGGTTGCCTTCGGTTCCAGGCGCTGGCGCGGTGAGCGCGACGCGGACGATCGAGCTGTCGGGGAGGTTCTTGCCCCAGTCGTAGATCGCGCGCATGTCCGAGAGCGACATGTCGGTCGTGATGTTCTTCTGAAGGGCGCTGAGCAGCTGGGGCGCCTTGGAGAAGCCGTTGATCGTGGTCGCCTTCTTCTTGATCGCCTGCATGATGTCCTGCTGCCTGCGGGCGCGCCCGAAGTCCGACGACTGCGCCTGTTGGACGGCATGGCGCGAACGCGCGACCTCGAGGGCCTGCTCGCCGCTCAAATGCTGGCACCCGGCTTTGAAATGAATCGGGTGGTATCCACCGGAGTAGTCGGGGTAGTAGATGTCGTCGAGGTTCGAGGTCAGGCATACGTCGACGCCGCCGAGCGTATCGACCATGTCGCGGAACGCCTTGAAGTCGACGGCGATATAGCGGTCGAACGTGAGCCCCGTGACCTTCCCCACCTCGTGCTCCGCCGCGTGCCCGCCTCCATCGCGCCCCGAGTACAGCGAGGCGACGCAGCAGATGATGTTCGTGTACGGCACCTCATAAGCGGCATTGATCTTGTTGGTCCAAATGCGGGCGGTGTTGCTCTGCAGGTTCATGCCGACGACGAGGTCGCGCGGGATGGAGACCATCGACACGCGGTTGCTGGCGGGATCGATCGTCACCGCCATGATGGAGTCGGTCAGGTAGGGCGCGTCGTTCTCGTAACCGCCACGCCCCAGCAATAGAACGTTGACCTGCTGCCCATGCTTCAGCTTGTAGGCGATGGTGCCCGGCGCCGGCTCGACTGCCTGCACGACCTCGCCGATCGGGTTGAAGTGTCGCCCGGTCGTGGCGGACAGGAAGTCGTCGATCCGCTTGTACGTGAGCGTCGCGGTGACCACCACGATCACAAGCAGCAACGCGGCAATAACCGCCGGGACAGATCGAGTCAGGCGGTAGGAGACGTTGTAGCGGGATCGCCTGGCCCTAGGCCTGGCCCTCTGCATGCGCACGGGGATTCTACCCTGCAAGACCTATTAGGAACGCCGGTCGGCTGGTGGCGGTTACGCCGTGGCCTGTTAGCTGAGCGTGATCAGACCCGTGGTGGTGTTCGTATGGCCCGAGAGCACGATGAAGAAAAACCAGCTCACGCTGGCGACGAAGCCGACGATTCCTAGGATCAGCCCGGCCAGCGCCATGCCTCCGCCCCCGAGCATGCCGCCGCTCGAGGTGATGCGCTGCCGCGAGACGAAGCCCATGATCGCGGCCGTCGGCCCCGCGACGATGCCCAGGCAGAGGAAGAAGCACACGACGCCGACGATGCCCACGATGAGCGATGCGATCGCCAGGCCGTCCGTACGAGGCTGCGCGTACCCGACCGCGCCCGGCATGTATCCCATTGGCGCGGGCGGCACATAACCACCGCCTGGCGTGTAGCCACCACCAGGAGGCTGTGGCGGCGGGGGCGGATTGAAGCCGCCTCCCGGCGGAGGCGGAGGCGGCGGCGGTACGAATCCACCGCCCGGTGGGGGCGGCGGGGGCGGGTTGAATCCGCCGGGCGGCGGTGGCGGAGGAGGTGGCGTGGGAGTGCCGCCCCCAGGTGGTGGCGGCGGCGGCAAGTCCGACATCAGATTCCTCCTATCCCGCCGGCGGGCCGGTCGTACCGATCTCGAAGCTGCGGATGATCCATGCCTGCATCGCTAGCGCGAACGCGGCGGTGAGGAACGCCCCGATGCCGCAGGCGATCACGCCCAGGCCGCCGATGAAGCTGGCAGCGATCAGCATAAGGCCGGCGATCAGGGTGTTGATCGGATTTGCGCGGCTGCGCCTGAGCACCTCGGCCACGCTCAGTCCGGCCCCTATCCCTCCTCGATCGGTGGCCAGGACGATGGCCGGCAGTAGAAACGTGTAGGCCAGGCTCCCGATCGTGATCAACCCGAACGCGGCCAGGTTGAGAAGGATCGCCAGGGCGATCAGGCCCGCATTTCCGTTCCCATTGCCCTGGTGTGCGGCAAGCGCCACACCCGGTATGTAGAGGATCAGCCCGACCGCGACGACCACCAGCGCGTAAATCAGCTCGACGACGAACAGTCGAATGCCTCGACCGAGATACGAAAGATTGGCCGGCGCAAGCCTCTCTTCGCCGGCGCGGAGGCGATCGAGCGTGGCCAGCATCCAGCCGATGCCGTTGACCGCGCCCACGATTGGAATCAGGGATATGAGCGCGATGATCAAGAGCTTCACGACCCATTCGGGATCGCGGAACGGCCAGACGAAGGCCTCTGTCATGCGGTCCACCGGACTTACTGCGGCGGCGGGCCTGCAACCTGGATCAGCAGCAGAACCAGCCAGATCAGCGTGATGACCGCGCCGACCACGGTCGCCACGATGCCGAAGATCCACGCCCCCGTCGCGATCCCGCGGCCGCCCAGCGCGCCCGCGGAGGAGTCGATCCGACCGATCGCCGACTTGCCCAAGAAGTAGGCGATGGGCCCGCAGATCAGGCCCGGCACGCCGAGCGGCAGCCCAAGCACGAGGCCGGCGACGGCCAACGCGAGCGCGATGAGCGCGCGGTTGTCGAGCCTTTGCGCCGCGACCGGCCGCGGCGGGGGGTACGAGGGAGGTGGATGATAGGGCGCTAGCGGCGGAGGCGGCTGGACCGATCGCTGGACGTTCACTTGAGGAGCGAACGCGCGATCACCACGCGCTGTATCTGATTGGTTCCCTCGTAGATCTGCGTGATCTTCGCGTCTCGCATCATTCTTTCGACCGGGTAGTCCGATATGTAGCCGTAGCCGCCGAGGATCTGGACACAATCGGTGGTCACCTTCATGGCCATGTCTGATGCGAAGAGCTTGGCCATCGCCGCAACCTTGGTCAGATCCGGGCCCCTCGCGTCGACCTTGGTGGCAGCAAGGTAGACGAGATGCCGCGCCGCCTCGATCTGCGTCGCCATGTCGGCGAACATGAACTGGATTCCCTGGAAGCTCGAGATCGGCTGTCCGAACTGCTTCCGTTCTCTTGCGTAGTTCAGCGCGTAGTCGAAGGCGCCTTCGGCGATGCCGAGCGCCTGCGCCCCGATCCCGGGTCGCGATCGGTCGAGCACGGCGAGCGCGATCTTGAACCCTGCGCCCTCGTCGCCAAGTCGGTTGGCGGCCGGAACCTTGACGTCGTCGAACACGAGCTGCGCGGTGGGCGACCCGCGGATGCCCAGCTTGTGCTCGAGCTTAAGGGCCTGCCACGGGCTCGTCTCCCTCTCGAGCACGAACGCGGAAATGCCCCGGTGGTTTGCCTCTGGATCCGTCTGGGCGAAAACGACGAGCGTGCCGGCGACGCTGCCACCGGTGATGAACTGCTTGGTCCCGTTGAGAACGTACTCGCTGCCGTATCGCTTGGCACGCGTCTTCATCGCCGCTGCGTCGGATCCACTGCCGGTTTCCGACAGCGCATACGCGGCGACCTTGTCGCCCGACGCCAGCGGGGGGCACAGCCGCTTCTTCTGCTCCTCTGTGCCCGCCACCAGGATCGGGTACGAACCGAGAGCCTGGACGGCAAGGATCAAGGACGACGTCGCGCATGCCTTCGCGATCTCCTCGATGCCCATGCAAATGGTGACGCTGGAGCCGGAGATCCCGCCGTACTCCTCGGGAAAGGGGATGCCCAGGATTCCGTTGTCGGCGAAGAGCCTCTCGATGTCCTTCGGGTACTCGGCTTTCTCATCGATCTCGGCCGCCCGCGGAGCGACGCGGTCCTGGACGAGCTCGCGGATCGTGTCCCGGATCGCGACCTGCTCCTGTGAGAGCTCGAAATCCATGAGCGTGAGATTAATCCCAACTCGAATTGCTCATTAAGGCGTGATATGGGTGGCCGGGGTCCCCCCGGCCACGCTAAGCCCCGCAATCGGGTCTCCCAGCGTCGCGAGGAGCAAATATTTCGAAAATCCAAACCGCGGGAAAATGAGCAGCGGCGCGGCGCGCACCTCTGGGGTCCCCGCGGCGCAGCCGCGGGAGCGCGTGAGAGAAAACCGGTAGGTTTTCTCTCATATCTGCATCACTTCTCGAGCGATCACGATTCGTTGGACCTGGTTCGAGCCCTCGTAGATCTGCAGCGCCTTGGCGTCGCGGACGTGCCGCTCGAACGGGCTGCCCGAGATCGCTCCCTCCTCTCCGACGAGCTGCAGTGCATCGAGGGCGACCTGCATCGTCGTATCGGTGCAGTGCAGCTTCGCCATCGACGCCTGCCTCGCGAACGGAAGGCCGGAGCTGCAGAGCCAGGCGGCGTTGTAGGCCAGCATGCGTGCAGACTCGAGGCGCGTGGCCATGTCGGCAAGAGTGAACTCGTCTCCCTGCTCCCGCGAGCGGCCCTTGAGCACTGCGGTGGCCTCCTCGACCGCGGCTTGCCCAATCCCCAGCGCCTGCCCTGAGATGCCGATCCGGCCCGAATCGAGAGCGCGCATCGCAACCCTGAACCCCTCCCCTTCGCCGCCAAGCCGGTTCGCGATGGGAATCACCACGTCCTCGAGGACCAGCTCGCCGGTCGGCGAACCGTTCAAACCCATCTTCTTGAAGACCTGGCCGACCCGCACACCCTGCGATTCAGCGGGTACGAGGAAAGCGCTCACCCCCGCTGCCCTCTCCCCCGGTCCCGTGCGCGCGAAAACGATGTAGAGGCCGGCGCGTCCGATGTTGGTGATGAAGACCTTGGTGCCGTTGAGGACGTAGCCATCGCCGTTTCGACGCGCGGTAGCCTGGACGGACGCCGCGTCCGACCCGGCGGCCGGTTCGGTAAGCGCGAACGCCCCGAGCAGCTCGCCGGACGCCAGGCGAGGCAGCCACCGCTGTTTCTGATCCTCCGTGCCGAAGAGGAGGATCGGCTCGCTGCCGACGCTCGTGTGGACGTCGACGATGACCGAGGTCGAGGCGCACGCGCGAGCGAGCTCGTCGATGCAAAGCGTGAAGGCGAGAGCATCGAGGCCCATGCCACCGTACACGCGAGGTATGAGAACCCCCAACAACCCGGCTTCGGCGGCCGCGCCAACCGCCTCTTCGGGGAACCTGTGGTCGCGATCCACCTCGGCCGCGAGGGGCAGCGCCACCCCTTGCGCAAGCTCCCGAACGGCATCGCGGAAGCTCGCGTGCTGGGGCGGCAGGTCAAAGTCCATTAATGGGTCACTTTGTGCGGCTAATTACAATATTCGGTTGCGGCATGGAAGCAGGACCCAGATACCTCGAAGGAACAACCGTCGGCAGCGGTCGCGACATCATCGGGGTGCGCAGGGACCGGATTGCCGACATCATCGGCACGGGGCGCGAGATCATCGCGCGCGCCAAGTCGGAGAAGCTCCTTCCTGAGACCATCACCGGCGCGACTGCCGCGCTCCTGGTGACGATCGCCGGCTATGGCGAACCGCTTTCGGAAGGCCAGTGGAGGGAGCTCGCCGGAGTGGTCGGCGGGATCATGCGCGACAGCACTTATGCGGACTTGGCCCGTCTGCGGACGTTGATAACACAGGAGCAATTCTTGAACGTCGCGCGCAACCAGGGCTACGGTCGCTTCATCCGCCGCCTGGACGACGGTCGGTGGGTGTGTGAGCTCGCCCCCAAGCTTGAAGATCTCCCCGACGAGTAACGCGTTCACCGGCCTGGTGAGATCCAGGCCGGTACGTATCGTCTCGGCGATCCTGTTCGTCCTGGTGATCGTGAGCCCGGCCGCCGTGGTGTTTGCGGTCGTATGGACCGTGCCCGGCGTGGCGCAGCCGGCGCTGATCCCGATCGACACTGAACCGGCGCGCCTTCTTCCGGCTCCCGACGTCCAGCAAGGGCCCCTTCCCTCCACCGGCATCAACGTCTACGCGAACACCATGTCGGGTGTCGTGCCCTGTCCTCTATGCCTGCTCCCGCCGCGCGTATACGTGCCCAACAGCACCGCCGGCACGGTCGACGTGATCGACCCGCTTACCTTCAAAGTCATCGACCACTTCGCGGTGGGAAGCATCCCCCATCACATCGCACCCGCCTGGGACCTGAGCGCGCTGTACGTCGACAACGAGGGGTCGAGCAGCTTGACCGTCATCGACCCCCGCACCGGACGCCCCAGCGGCACGATCAACATCCCTTATCCGTACAACCTCTACTTCACTCCGGATGGAACGAAAGCTATCGACGTCGTCGAGCGCCTGCAGCGCATCGAGTTCCGCGATCCGCACAACGGATGGCGCCTGCTCAAGGCGGTTCCCATTCCGTGGCCCGGCGCGGATCACCTCGACTTCAGCGCCGACGGCAGCTACCTGATGATCTCGACCGAGTACTCGGGCGTGGTGGCGAAGGTCGACACCATCAACATGCGGCTCGTTGGCTATGTGCGAGTCGGCGGCCTCCCGATCGACGTGAAGCTCTCGCCTGACGGCACAGTCTTCTACGTCACCAACCAGGGCCGTATGGGCGTGTCAATCGTCGATCCGATCGCGATGAAAGAGATCCAGTTCATCCCCACCGGCCGCGGGGCACATGGGCTGCAGGTTTCGCGCGACACCAAGTCGCTCTATGTCTCGAACCGGCTCGAGGGCTCGTTCTCGGTGATCGACTTCGCCACGCGCACCGTCGTCGCGAAATGGCACATCCCAGGCGGAGGCAGCCCCGACATGCTGCAGCTGAACCCCGACGGCACGCAGCTGTGGGCATCCGGGCGCTACAACAAGACTGTGTACGTGATGGATACGACCACCGGCGCGCTGATCGCCAGGATTCCCGTCGGAGACGAGGACCACGGCCTCACGTACTTCCCCAACGTCGGCCTGCACAGCCTGGGCCACAACGGTGTCTACAGGTAGCGAGTCGGAGGTTCGCGTCTGGGAAGAACCCGTTCGCGGCTCGTTTGGAGACCCGTACGGCTTGTCGCTACCCGGCATCGAACGCATGCGGGTCACCCTCCGGGGCCAGGGTCCACGCCCGCCCATCCATCACCTCACGGGGCTGACGCCGGTCGAAGCCGGCTTCGGCACCTCTACGTTCCGGATGCCGGTCACGCCGTGGCTGCAGACAACAGTGCCGGGCGTGATGGTCGGCGGAATCATCGCCTTCCTGGCCGACGGGCCCCTCGGCACGGCCATTGTGACGGTGCTCCCGCCCCTGTCATACATGACCACATCGGACCTCTCGCTCAGCTTTCTTCAGCCCGCCACTCTCGACAGCGGGGCAATGGTCGGGCGGGCACGGCTGATCCACGGCGGGCGCTCGGTGGCCCTGTCGGAGGTCACGATCGAAGACAGCATGGGCCGCCATCTCGCCCACGGCACATCCCGCGGCTTCCTTCTCACCGCACCCGGCGCGCCATCCGAGCCGATGGACACGCACCCGCAGCCCAAATACACGACGCCGGACCCTTACCTGCGTCCGGTGGAAGGCGCGCCGTTTACGCACGACGACTGGAACCGGATGACGGGTCTGGAGGTCTTAACGCTCTGCATCGACGACAGGAAATACGCGCCGCCCATCTACCACCTGACCGGGATCCACCCTGTGGCAGCGGCCGAAGGCACCTGCACGTTCGTCATGCCCGCAAGCCAGTGGTTGGCCTCACCCGCGCCGGTGCTCTACGGCGGTGCCATCGCGATGCTGGCGGATGCGGCTCTGTCATGCGCCGTGATGACGGTCAATCCAGCCGGCGGATCGTTCGCGCCACTCGACCTGAAGGTGAACTATCTGCGGCCGGTCCTCCCCGACGGCAGCCTGATGACCGCACGCGCAACCCTCGTGCATCGCGGCCGCTCGATGGCCGTCGCCACGGCCGAGCTGACCAATGAGGAAGGCAAGCGAATCGCGCTCGCGAGCTCGAGCATGATGTTGCTGCCGGGCCGGCCGTGGAGCGTCCTGGCGGATGCAACCGAGCGCGAGGTCCTCGAACCGGGTTAGGACTTAGACGCCGAGAAGGCGGGCGATCAGCATCCGCTGGACCTCAGACGTGCCTTCGCCGATCTCATTCACCTTGACGTCGCGCCAGTAGCGCGCCACCGGATAGTCCTCCATGAACCCGTACCCGCCATGGATCTGCACCGCCTGGTCCGCCGCGCGCTTCGACGTCTCGGACGCGTAGAGCTTGCACATCGCCGCGAGCATGCGCACCTCGTCGGTTGCCTTGCCACGGCCATGCGCGTACGCAGTTGCGGCCCGATACACCATCGTCCGCGCCAGCTCCGTCTCCATCGCCATGTCGGCGAGCTTGAACTGGATCGCCTGGTGCTTCGATATCGCGACGCCAAAAGTGCGCCGCTCTTTCGCGTATGCGAGCGACGCGTCCAGACACGCCTGGGCGACGCCGACCGACAGGGCCGCGATCGCGATCCTGCCGCCCATCAAGGTGTTCAGGAACTGCCGGTAACCGCCGCCACGCTCACCGAGGACGTTCTCCTCCGGGACCTCGCAGCTCTCGAAGCTCAGCGGGTGCGTGTCGGACGAATGCCAGCCGAGCTTTCGATACGACTCGAGCACGTGATAACCGGGCGTACCGGTCGGGATCATGATCGCGCTGATCTCGGGGCCGCCGCGCTTGTTCTTGCCCGTCACCGCGGTGACCGTCACCCCGGCCGAGACCTCGGTGCCGCAGTTGGTGATGAACTGCTTGGCGCCATTGACGACCCAGTGGCCATCTCGCAGCTCGGCCCGGGTCTTCGTGGCTCCGGCGTCAGAGCCCGCCTCGGGCTCGGTGAGCCCAAACGCCCACAGCTTCCGGCCCGCGACGAGGTCCGGGAGCCATTGCTTCTTCTGCTCGGCTGTGCCGAAGTCCTGGATGGGCGCAGCGCCGAGGCACACCGCCGCCTCGAGGGTGATTCCCACGCCGGCATCCGCGCGTGAAATTTCCTCGATGGCCAGGCACAGCGACAGAAAATCCGCTCCCGCGCCGCCGTACTCCTCTGAGAAGGGCAGGCCGAAGAGGCCCAGCTCGCCCATCCGGCGCACGATGTCGTAGCCGAACTTGTGATTGCGGTCGAGCTCTTCGGCGGCCGGGGCGACGACCTCTTTCGCAAAATCGCGGCACAGCTCGCGGACGGCGCGCTGCTCCGCGCTTAATTCGAAATCCACACCGGGACTTAGTATCCCGTACGGCGATGAGCGACGACCCCTATCAGGCGGGAATTGAGATCGCCGCGACCCTCCAGGCGCTCGACGGCCCCAATGTCAACCCCGCCTGCCACACGCGCCTCTATACGCACGGCCGCCGAACGGAGCGTTCGCTCGTCCTCCTGCACGGTTTCACGAACTGCCCGCAGCAGTTCGATGCGCTGGGGAAGCAGTTCTATGAGCTGGGCTGGAACGTCCTCATTCCCAGGTATCCGCGCCACGGCTATGCGGATCGGCTGACGACCTCGATCGCCGAGCTCCGTTCTGAGCAGCTGATCGCGCTCGCCAATCGGGCCGGCGAGGCGGGTGCCGGCCTGGGGGAGCGGCTCACTGTGGCAGGGCTGTCGCTGGGCGGGGTCCTGACCGCTCACCTCGCTCAGAGCAGTGACCGCGTCGAGCGTGCGGTGTTGATCGCACCGATGTTCGGGCTGCGGCCCATTCCGGGCTGGGGCATGGCCGCGATGACACGCCTCGCGTACGTGCTGCCCAACTTCAACATCTGGTGGGATCACGAGCTCAAAGAGAAGATCGCGCCGCCGCACGGCTACCCCCGCTTCGCGACCCGCGCATACGCCGCACTGTTCGAGGCCGGCGCCATCGTGATGAAGGCCGCTCGCCGAGCCGCCCCGAAGGCTCGGTATATCGAGGTGATCACAAACGCAGCCGAGCCGCGGCTGGACAATCGATTCACGAGCGAGCTCGTCAAGGTGTGGCGCAGGCATGGCGCCGACGTGGGCACCTACGAATTTCCTCTCGCCGATGGGCTCCCGCACGACCTCATCGATCCCGCCAACCCCGACCTGGACACGACGCGGGTCTACCCGGTCGTGGTCGAGGCGATCAAGGGAACCTAGAGGAGCACCGACATCTCGAACTCGAGGCGATCGTCGCCGGCACGCACCGGCTGGATCGCACCGGTGCGACGAAACCCATGACGCTTGTAGAGCCCTTCCGCGTGCGTGTTGCCCTCGGTCACCCACAACATCAATTGCACGGAGCCCGCGCCCTTAGCCAAGGCCATGACCGTGGTGATGAGGAGATCGCCGACGCCCTGACCGCGGGCCGACGGATCCACCCACAGCGACGTCAGGGAGGCGGCGCGGCTGAAGCCTGACTCGCCCCCGGAGGCCGTGCCGACGGTACGGCCGTCAAGCTCGACCACATAGCGTTCCCTCGACTCCACCGCTCGGCGCCAGTCGACCTCGGGCCGATCCCTCTCTCGCTCCCACGTCGATCCGAACGCGTACGGAGCGTCCTTCAATGAGGCCAGCCGGACGTCACGGAAGACCTGCCAGTCGTCGGCGCCGAGGCGCCGGATGCTAATTCCCGAGGACGAACACCTTGAGCACCCAGCTCACGGCGACGGCGCTGATGCCGCCGATGATCAAAAGGCGCCATTGCAATGACGTCAGCCGCGGTGTCCACGACCGGCCGGTGACGAGGCCGGCGCCCAGGCCGCCCACGCCGAGGATGGTGCCCGCGAACAAGACCGGACCGAGGGGATACAGGCGCACCGCGTCGGAAATGTCGCCTTGCCACATGTGTGCGAACGAACGCGTGCCGCCGCAGAAGGGGCACGGATGTCCGGTCAGGTAATAGAACGGACACGGGGGCAGGACGAAATGGGAGGCGTGGATGGCCCAAAAGACCCGCGTGTACACGAGCCACAGCGCAAGGCCGCCGAATATGCTCAGGTCGCGAAGTCGTTGATCTGGCTGAGCCTTCGCGATCGATATCGGGAAGGTCATGCCGAGCGAAGCAAGCCGACGATGTCGTCGGTCGTCTCCGCCACGGCCACACCCGCGGCCTTGAACGCCTCCTCCTTGCTCTTCGCAGTGCCGCGATTGCCCGAGATGATGGCGCCGGCGTGACCCATCCGCTTGCCCTCGGGAGCAGTGCGACCGGAGATGAACGCGACCGTCTTCAACCTGCTGCCCTTGGCGAGGAGCTCCGCGGCGCGCTCTTCGTCGCTGCCGCCGATCTCGCCGATGACGACGAGGTGGGTGGTCTGCGGGTCCTTCTCGAAGAGCTCGATGACATCCTTGAAAGTCAGGCCCAGTATGGGGTCTCCGCCGATGCCCACGATCGTGGATTGGCCCATGCCCGCGGCGGTGAGCGCGGAGCCGACCTCGTAGGTCAGCGTGCCGCTGCGAGATACAAGCCCGACCGAGCCTGGGCTGGCGATGCGCTGCGGGATGATGCCGATCTTCGCGGTCCCTGGCGTGATGAGGCCGGGACAGTTGGGTCCGAGCAGTCGGGCTCTCGGGTAACCGCGCAGAAAGTCCTTGACCCGGATCATGTCCTGGATCGGGATCCCCTCCGTGATACAGACGATGAGCTCGATGCGGTTCGCCGCCGCCTCCATGATTGCGTCAGGCGCAAACGGCGGCGGCACGAAAATTCCAGACGCGTTGGCGCCGGTCGCTTTTACAGCTTCGGCGACAGTGTTGAAGACGGGCACGCCCACGTGAGTGGTCCCGCCCTTTCCGGGGCTGGTGCCGCCTACGACCTTGGTCCCAACCTCTTGCATCTGCTCGGCATGGAACGTGCCCTCGCGCCCGGTGATGCCCTGGACGATGACGCGTGTGTTCGCGTCCAACAGAATGCTCATCTGGCCGGGCCTCTCCGCCCCGCGGGGAGGTCCCGCGAAGCGGGGACGGGGAGATTCATCGTCAATGCCACGATCTTCTGGGCCGCCTCCCACGCGCTGACTCCCGGCTCGATCCCGCTCTGGTGCAGGATCGCGCGGCCCTCCTCCTCGCGAGTGCCGCTGAGTCGAACCACCAGGGGCAGCTTCATCTGCAGCCGGTCGCGGGCGGTGACGATTCCCTTGGCCACCTCGTCGCCGCGCGTGATGCCGCCGAACACGTTGATGAGCACGCCCTTGACCTTGGGATTCATGAGGATGACCGCGAGCGCGTTCTCGACCACCTCGGCCTTGGCGCCGCCGCCGATGTCGCAAAAGTTCGCGGCGCGACCACCGGCACGCTGAACCAGATCGAGCGTGCTCATGCAGAGACCGGCGCCGTTGCCGATGATGCCGATGTCGCCGTCGAGCGAGACGTAGGTGAGGCCGCGCTTTTTGGCCTCGACCTCGTAAGGGTCGCCTTCGAGCACCGAGCCATAGCGCTGCTCGAGGTCCTTGTGCCGCCAGGCGGCGTTCTCGTCCGTCTCCAGCTTCGCGTCGCCGGCGACGATGTCGCCGGCCTTGGTGATCACCAGCGGATTGACCTCGGCCGTCACCGCGTCCAGCTCAGGGATGGCGCGGTACAGCTTCTTGATCAGCACCGCCAGCGGCCGGGCCAGCTCACCGAGGCCGGCCTCGAACACGAGCTGGTTGAGCTCGAAATCGAGCGGCCCGCGCCACGGATTCGGATACAGGCGTGCGATCGACTCCGGCGATTCCTCCGCCACCTGCTCGATGTCCATACCGCCGCGCGACGAGAGGAGCAGGATGTTGGTGCGGGCGTCGCGGTCGACGGTGAATCCCACGTAGATCTCCCGCCCGATGTCGAGCGCGGACTCGCAGTAGACCAGCGGCACCTTGAAGCCCTTGATATCCATGCCGATGATCTGTTGGGCGGCTGCTCGCGCTTCTTCTGGAGTGCTCGCGAGCTTGATGCCGCCGGCTTTGCCACGACCGCCGACCGGCACCTGGGCCTTGACCGCGACCGGACCCAGCTCGGCGCACGCGGCGGCAGCTTCTTCGGGCGTGTGCGCGACCCTGCCGGGCGGAATCGCGATCCCAAGCGATGCCAGCACCTCTTTCGCCTGGTACTCGAGCAGCTTCACGGCAGAACGTTGACGTTAGCTGATCCGGTGAAGAGAGCTTGGGTGATCAGAGAGGGATGTTGCCGTGCCACCTGGGGTTGCGGCGGCGCTCTTTGCGCAGGGCGATGCGCAGCGCGCGGATCAGCTCGCCTCGGGTGCGGCCGGGCTCGATGACGTCGTCGATGTAACCGCGCTCGGCCGCGATGTAGGGATTGGCGAAGCGCTCGGTGTACTCCGTCACGAGCTCACGGCGCCGCGCCACCGGGTCGGTGGCCGCGTCGAGCTCTCGATGAAAAACGATGTTGACCGCGCCCTCCGGGCCCATGACCGCGATCTCGGCCGTCGGCCAGGCGACGTTGAAGTCGGCCCTGATGTGCTTGGAGCACATAACGCAATAGGCGCCTCCGTAGGCCTTACGGGTGATCACCGTGAGCTTGGGCACCGTCGCCTCGCTGAACGCGTAGAGCAGCTTGGCGCCGTGCCGAATGATGCCGCCGTACTCCTGGGCGGTGCCGGGCAGGAAGCCGGGCACGTCCACGAAAGTGATCAGCGGAATGTTGAACGCGTCGCAGAAACGAACGAATCGCGCTGCCTTCACGGACGCGTTGATGTCGAGGGCGCCCGCCATCACCTTCGGCTGGTTGGCGACCACTCCAACCGCGTGTCCGTCGAGGTGGGCGAAGCCGATGACGATGTTCATCCCAAAGAATGGCTGCACCTCGAAGAAGTTCCCGCCGTCGACGACCATCCCGATCACGTCCTTGATGTCGTAAGGCTCTTTCGGGTTGTCCGGGATGATGTTCGCCAGTCCAGGCGCTGCACGCTCTGGGTCGTCGGTCACCGGCGCCATCGCCGGCTTCTGGTCGCAGCTCTGCGGGATGTACTTGAGCAGCCGGCGCACCTGCGTAAAGCACTCGTCCTCCGAGTCCGCCAGGAAGTGCGCCACGCCCGACTTGACGTTGTGCACCTCGGCGCCGCCGAGCGAATCGAAGGTCACCTCCTCGCCGGTGGTGACGCGAACCACCTCCGGGCCGGTGATGAACATGTAGCCGACCTCGTGGACCATGAACGTGAAATCGGTCATGGCAGGCGAGTACACGGCACCGCCGGTGCACGGTCCGAGAATCAGGCTCAGCTGAGGGATGACTCCGCTCGACTCCACGTTGCGCCAGAAGATCTCCGCGTAACCGGCCAGCGAGACCACTCCTTCCTGTATTCGGGCCCCGCCGGAGTCGTTGATGCCGATGATCGGGATCCGGTTCCGCAGCGCGAGGTCCATGACCTTGATGACCTTCTCCGCGAACACCTCCCCGAGCGAGCCGCCGAAAACAGAGGCGTCATGGCTGAACAGCATCACGTCGCGGCCATCGATCTTGCCCATGCCGGTCACGACGCCATCGCCCGGGACGCGCTTCGACTCCAGGCCGAATCCGTGAGCGCGATGCGTCGCGAATATGTCGATCTCCTCGAAGGAGTTGCGGTCCACGAGGCGTGAGATGCGCTCGCGGGCGGTGAGCTTGTGCCTGGCGTGCTGGCGATTGAAGGCCTCGGCATCGCCATGGCCGGCTTCGTACTTGCGCTGGCGGAGCTGATTGAGCGGATCGACCTTGTGGCCCTTGGGTGTGCTGCTCATGCGCGCTCCATGAACATCCACCGGTGCCCTTCGATGTCTTCGGCACGGTAGCGCTTGCCATCGGGGGTCTCCTCGACCTCGGACAGGATGTGGGCTCCGGCGCGACGAGCCCGCTCGAAATGGGAAGAGACATCCGGCACGTAAACCAGCACGCCGTCGACGATGTACGGCACCGACGACCACTTCCGAGCCTGCGCGCACTCCTCGCGATGCTTCTTCGGGCCCTGGTAGTCGGGGCTGGGTGCAGCCAGCATGATGAGGCCTTCGCCGGCCTCCATCTCGCCGTGACTGAGTCGGCCTTCGGCGCTCGTCATGCGCGTCCGCTCCTTGAACCCGAAGGCGACTGCCAGCCAATCCATCGCCTTGGGCCCGTCCTCATAGGCGATCATCGGAATCACGTCGGGGTAGCCGGGCATCTGGTTCTCCTCAATGTGTGGCGGGCGAGCTCGCCCGCTCGACACACTTACACAATCTGGGGCGGGCGATATTCGCCCCACACCTTGCGCAGCACCGCGCAGCATTCGCCGATGGTGATGTAGTCGGCGAGCGCCGCTTTGAGCGGAGGCATGAGGTTGTCGGTACTGTGCGCGGCCCGCTCGATGGCGATCAGGCGGCGTGCAACAACGGCCTGGTCGCGGCTCGCGCGAAGCCGCTTCAAGGCGCGCGACTGGGCCGCCTGGTGGCGGGGCCCCACCTTCGTGATCTCGACCTTGTCCTCACCGTCGCTCGCATACTTGTTGACGCCGACCACCACGCGCTCGCCGGCCTCGATGCGTGTCTGGAATCGGTAAGCGCTGTCGGCGATGCGGCGCTGCGTCCAGCCTGTTTCGATGCATCGCACGGCGCCCCCAAGCTCGTCGATCTCGGCCATGATCGCGAGCGCATCCTCCTCGACGCGGTCGGTCAGGCTCTCAATGTAGTAGGAGCCCCCGAGCGGGTCGGCGACCTGAGGCACGGCGGTTTCGTAGCCGATCACCTGCTGCGTCCGCAGGGCCAGCTCGGCGGCGTTCTGGGACGGCAGGCCAAGGGCTTCGTCGTACGCATTGGTGTGCAGCGACTGGGTGCCCCCAAGCACCGCGCTCATCGCCTCCAACGCAGTACGCACCACATTGTTCAGCGGCTGCTGGGCCGTAAGCGTTACGCCGCCTGTCTGCGTGTGAAACCGCAGCGCCTGCGACCGCTCGTCCTTGGCCCCAAACCTGTCGCGCATGACTCGAGCCCACATGCGCCGAGCCGCACGAAACTTGGCGACCTCTTCGAAAAAGTCCATGTGGGCGGCGAAGAAAAAGGAGATTCGGGGTGCGAAGTCGTCCACCGTCAGGCCCGCGGCCACCGCGGCCTCCACGTAGGCGATGGCGTGGCCGAGTGTTAACGCGACCTCCTCCGCCGCTGTCGACCCTGCCTCGCGGATGTGGTAGCCGGAGATCGAGATGGTGTTCCAGTTCGGAAGCGCTGCCTGGCAGTACGCAAACAGATCGGTGATGAGCCGCATCGATGGCACCGGCGGAAATATGTAAGTGCCGCGCGCCGCGTACTCCTTGAGGATGTCGTTCTGCACCGTGCCGGTGATCCTCTCCGGCGGGCAGCCCTGCTTCTCCGCAACGAGCTGGTAGAGGAGCAGAAGCATCGCCGCGGTCGCGTTGATCGTCATCGAGGTCGAGACCTTGTCCAGCGGGATGCCCTTGAGCAGGATCTCCATGTCTTCGAGGGAATCGATGGCGACCCCCACCTTGCCGACCTCCCCGTTGGCCATGGGGTCGTCGGAGTCGTACCCGATCTGCGTGGGCAGGTCGAACGCCACCGACAGGCCGGTCTGGCCCTGCTTCAAAAGGAACTGGTAGCGCTTGTTCGACTCGGCGGCGGTGCCGAACCCTGCGTACTGCCGCATCGTCCACAGGCGGCCTCGGTACATGTCCTTGTGGATGCCGCGCGTAAATGGGAAGGACCCTGGAGGTTGCTCCTCGTTGCGCCGGTCCTCTGCCACGTACACGGGCTTGAGCGGAAGCCCGGAGTCGTTGCGCACCTCTTTCATGGGCTTTTCAGTCATGTTTGGACCAGCTCCGTCAAGACGCCGCCCATGCCCTTCGGATGCACGAAGGCGATCATCGCGCCGTGCATCCCCAGGCGCGGTGCGGCGTCGATGAGCTCGAGGCCGGCGGAGCGCGCGTCATCAAGTGCCTTCGCGATGTCGCTGACGCCATATGCGACGTGATGGAGGCCCGGCCCCCGACGGGCGAGGAATTTGCCGACCGGTGAATCCACCGTGGTCGCGCTCATCAGCTCGACCTCGCCCGCGCCGGTGCGCAGGAACGCCGCCTCGATCCCATCTTTATCGCTGCGTGCGCGATGGAGCAGCTCGGCGCCGAGCGCAGAGCGGTACAGCTCGATCGACTCGTCCAGGTCCGCCACCGCGATTCCGACGTGGTGGATGCCGGTGACCACGAACCTAATTGTCGGTCTTGGGGTACCTGTACCAACCCTCCCCGGTTTTTCGCCCGAGCTTGCCGGCCCGGACCTTCGCCTCGAGCTGAGGGGAGGGTCGGTAGCGCTCATCGCCCGTCGTCTTGAACATGTGCAGCCGGGCCCTGTACGTAACATCGAGCCCGCTGAAGTCGCCGAGCCGGAATGGGCCCATGGGCCAGTTGAGGCCCTTTTCGACCGCGATGTCGATGTCCTCGAAGTTCGCGACGCCGGCATCGAGCAGGTGGTACGCCTCCTGCGTGGCCGCATGGAGGATGCGGTTGACGATGAACCCGTCGATCTCCTTGTTGATGAGCACGGGCGTCCGACCCATCGCGCGGGCCATCGCCATCGCCTTGTCGACGGTGACCGTCGAGGTCTCGGGGCCGCGCACCACCTCGACCAGGTCCATCACCAGCACGGGGAAGAAGAAATGCATGTTGACGCAGC
>DASPYG010000056.1:0-5250 GCA_035636885.1 Candidatus Nitrosopolaris sp. | reverse complement strand
GTAGCGTCGTGCGGTACTTGAGAGGAAAGGGGGTTTCGCAATGGCTGTGAGGAAGACGCCTAGCAATGGAGCCGAGGACTTGCTCGAGGCGAGCAGGAGACAGCTCGTGCAGCTCGCCGCCGCATGCGGCGAGGAAGCCGGTTTGCATCGTCCGCTTGCCGACGTGGTCGGGGGCGTGATCACCTCCATCCCGGAGGACACCGACCTGGCCCAGGCGATGTCAGACCGCGAGACTATGGACCTCCTCGTCCACCTGCTCGACGAGAACCGCGAGCAGGTCGAGAGGGCGCTGGAGAGGGTTCGCGAGGGCGGCTACGGGACCTGCGAAGGCTGCGGCCACCGCATCCCCGCGGCCAGGCTCAAGTTCCAGCCCGCGGCGACGCGCTGCGTGGAGTGCCAGGGCCACTGGGACCGAATCAACGGAAGGACAGCCTAACTACCAACGTCGATAGGACGAGGGCGACACGCCCTCCCCGCTAGCGGGGAGGGCAAGGGGTGGGGGTGCTACACCCTTCTAGGGTGATACAAGAAGGTGGCCCCGGCCAGGCCAAGGCCAACCACGACCATGGCGCCCCCGATCCAGAACCAGCGCATGTCCCCGGTCATGATGCTGCCCGGGATGTAGCCGAGGCCCTGCCCGGCGAACACGGCGCCCACGAGCACCACCAGCACCGCCACCACAACCGCGCCAACCCTCACGACGACTACTACCGGCGGCAGTTACCCGCTATTTCTCAAACCCCGCCGTAAACGATCGACTTCTGCTCGGTGTACTGGTAAAAGGCCTCGACGCCATGCTCCTTTCCAAAGCCCGACTGCTTCGTGCCGCCGAACGGCAGCTCGTCGTGGGCGATCTGCAGCGCGTTGACCCAGGTGTAGCCCGCCTCGAGCTCGTCGACAGCGCGACGCGCCGCCGGCATGCTGGCGGTCCAGATCGATGAGCCCAGGCCGAAAGGCGAGTCGTTCGCAAGCTTTAGACCCTCGGCGAGGTCCTTGATCTTGCGCACGGGCAGGGCCGGACCGAACACCTCCTCGGTCCACATGCGGGAACCGTCGGGGACGTTTTCCAGGATGGTCGGCTCGATGAACCAACCCTTGTCGTAGTCGCCTCCCTTCGGCCGGCCGCCGCCGTAGAGGACCTTCGCGCCGCGGTCGATGGCGTCCTTGACCTGGGCCTCGACCTCCGCGCGCTGCGTTTCGGTGTGCATCGGGCCCATACGGCTGTCCTTGTCGAGGCCGTTGCCAGGCTTCAGCTTGGAGGCGCGCGCCACCAGCTTCTCCATCAACGCGTCGTACGCGCCCTCCTGGATGTACAGGCGCTTGACCGCGAGGCACGCCTGGCCACAGTTGAAGAAGCGTCCAACTGAGATCGCGCGGGCGGCCGCCTCGAGGTCGGCGTCGTCGAGCACGATGCACGGATCGCTGCCGCCGAGCTCGAGCGTGATCTTCTTGAGACCCTCGGCTGCGCGTGCCATCACCTTCTTGCCCGTTGGCGTGGAGCCGGTGAGGGCGATCTTTCGGATCAGGGGATGGTCGACGATTGCCTCGCCGGTGGCGGCGCCGAGGACCACGTTGACGACGCCTTCCGGCAGGCCGCCCTCGATCAGTGCCTCGATGCAAGCAAGCGTGGCCAGCGGCGTGGTGCTGGCGGGCTTGAGGACGACGGTGTTGCCGGCCGCGATCGACGGCGCCACCTTGTTCGCCGCGAGCGTGAGCGGGAAGTTCCAGGGCACGATCGCGCCGGTGACGCCGATCGGCCTGCGAACCACGAGCCCATACGTGGTGGTGTCGGGCAGAGCCACGTGCTCCCCGTGGATCTTGTCGGCGAGGTCGGCAAACCACGCGATGTTCTCGCCGAACCGCTGCGCCTCGAGCCTCGACTCGAGCAAGGTCTTGCCCTGCTCTTTGGTGAGGATGGGCGCGATCTCCTCGACTTTGCCGAGCATGTGCCGGGCAGCCTTGTGCAGGATCTCGGCCCGCTTGGCCGGCGCCAGCTTGGACCAGCTCGTGAAGGCTTTGGCTGCCGCCTGCGCGGCCTTGTCGACGTCGGCGGCGCCCCCCGCCGGCACCTCGTCGACAACCTCACCGGTGGCCGGGTTACGGACCTCATACGTCTTGCCGGACGCAGCCCGCGTCCTTTCGCCTTCGATGATCATCGTCGCCATTCGGGCACCCCTCTTCGCTTGGATTTCGTCAGTGCTTCAATTATCGGCGTCATCGGCTTCGGGGCGTTGGGAGGTGTGGGATGTCGGTAAGGCTCGAAAAGGAAGGCGGCGTCGGAATCATCGTGCTCGACCGGCCGCCCGCCAACAGCTATGACTACGCGTTCTTGCGGTCGTTCGCGGGGGCGATCGACGACGCCCGCGTCGATCTGAGCATCAAATCCGCGGTTGTGGTCACAAGCGCGTCCGAGAAGTTCTTCTCGGCCGGGGCGGACGTCGGCGCCTTTGCCACCGGATCGCCGCGTGCGCGGTTCATGACCGCGCTCATGGCTCACGAGGCGTTCCGAAAGATGGAGAACACTCCCCTCATCTTCATCGCCGCGATCGCCGGACACTGTCTCGGCGGGGGCCTCGAGCTCGCGCTCGCGTGTGATCTGCGGTTCGCTGCCGAGGGCTCGTATCAGATCGGCCTGCCGGAGGTGAACCTCGGCCTCTTTCCGGGATCCGGCGGCACGCAGCGGCTGCCGCGGCTGGTCGGGTTGTCGAAGGGCATCGACCTCATCGCGAACGCCACCACGATGGGGCCCTCCGAAGCGAAAGATATCGGCATCGTCGACCAGCTGTTTGGGGACGCCGCATCGTGCCGTGCCGGCGCGATCGAATATGCGTCGAAGCTCGCCGCCGGTCCAGGTGTTGCCATCGGCCACGCCAAGCTCGCAATCACGCAGGGCTATGGGGCGCCACTGGACTTGGGCCTGGCCATCGAGCGCGAGGCGATCGGGCGCGTATTCGTATCCGAGGATGCGGACGAAGGGATCGCCGCCTTCAAAGAGAAGCGCAAACCAGAGTTCAAGAGCCGGTAGCGCCGGTCAGCGGGTTCCGAAAGACTGGGACGAATCGTGGTAGGCTGCTGCTCGCAAAAAATTACTAGGAGGTGTCGTCCGAATGGCTGAGCTTGCGATGAACGTTTCCCGGCCGTCGGCCGCCTCCGGAGCCGCTCACTAAGCACGTCCTCCGCGGCGGACCGATATGTCCGCCTGGCTTTCTCCGGAGGAATCTGAGTTGTCCTTTCAATCCTTCCCACAGCTCGCGCCGCTGGGCTGGGACGATTGGTTCGCGGAACGTTTCGCGCCGTTTGCAGGCGAAGCGAACGTGCCCGCGCGCATCCTCGCCGACTACGGCGCGGAATACCTGGTTCATGACGGTGAGACATCGCTTCGCGCGGTGCCCAGCCGCAACCTGCGCAACGATGGTGGCCCGCTGCCGGCGGTCGGCGACTGGGTTGCCTTGAAACACCGCGAGCCCGTGGCGACGATCCACGGGCTCGTTGAGCGCAGGACCTCGTTCTCGCGGAAGGTCGCCCACCTCGAAACCAAAGAGCAGGTCCTGGCCGCGAACGTCGACGTCGCGTTCGTGGTGGCGTCGGCTCAGGACGTCAACGCAAGGCGCATCGAGCGCTACCTCACGATGGCGTGGCAGAGCGGGGCGGCGCCCGTCGTCGTGCTGACGAAGTCGGACATTGCAACGTCACCTGAGGAGCTTCGGCTGGAGCTCGAGTCGGCGGCGGTGGGCACACCGGTCCTGGTCACCAGCGCCGTCACCGGTGAAGGCGTTGAAGCTCTGGCCGAACAGCTCCAGGCCGCGCGAACTGGGGTCCTTCTCGGTCCGTCGGGCGCGGGCAAGTCCAGCCTCATCAACCGCATCACAGGCTCAGAGCTGATGAAGACACGCACCGTTCACCGAACGGGTGAGGGGCGCCACATGACAAGCCACCGCGAGCTGGTCCAGCTTCCCCATGGCGGAATGATCATCGACACTCCAGGGCTGCGCGAGGCACAGCTCTGGGTGGGCGAGGACGGGCTCGGGAACCTCTTCGAAGACATCGAGCAGATCGCCGCGAAATGCCGGTTCAACGATTGCGAGCATCGCAGCGAACCCGGGTGCGCGATCAAGTCGGCCATCGCAATAGGCGAGCTAGATGCGGCGCGCCTCGAGAGCTACCGCAAGCTGCAGCGCGAATTGCGCTCGGTGGCGGCGCGAAGCGATGCACGGATTGGCATCGAGGAACGCCGCAAGTGGAAGCAGATCGCGATGAGCAACAAGGTCCGCACGAGATTGCTCGGCCGCTGATAAAGAAAAGAGGGTCCTCGTCGATGAGGACCCTCTCTCGGGGGGAAGTACCTACTTGCTCGGCGTCGCCGACGTCGCTTTGCGAGGGTGGATTCCGTTCCAGAACGGGATGTTGCCCTTCGAGATGCGGTCCAACGCCTTGTCCGCCTGCGCCTGAGTGATCTCCTTCTTGTCGACCAGTGTCTCGAGCCTCGGCTTGACGCTGACCGCGAGCCTGGCCGCGAACTGGTCTTTGTTCATGCCCCTGTCCTTGGCCAGGTCGGACACCTTCTGGCCGTGCTTGAGGTCCTCGCGCAGCTGAGCGGGCGTCAGGTGAAGAACGTCCGCCTCGGCCTCGAAAACGGCGAGGCGAATCGCGCGGCGATCCTTGTGCGGGTCGGGCTTGGTCGGGTTGGCCGACGTCGCCGGGGTCGGGCTCGGGTTCGGTGAAGCGGCCTGCGCCAGGCCGCCGGCGACCCCGAGGCTGAGCAGGGCGGCGGCGGTGCCCCCACCGATGGCCTTGACTGCGAGTGCGGCAAACGGATTCATGTTGGTCTCCTCTTCGCTTTTTGTTATCGGCTCGAGTGAGCCGACGCTCACGATGAGGAGGCGCTGTCAAATGGTGGTCTTGCCCGAGTCAACCCTTTGTAAGGGTGGGCGCAACCACTGGGAGGCTTAAAGCACGGCCGGTAGATGCGACGAGGACGGACTGGGAGAAGGGTGTCGGGGTCGGGCCCGCAGGCCGAAAGCGTGCTTGAGTCAGTTACCTCCCCCGTTTGGGGGAGGTCGGCGCGCAGCGCCGGGTGGGGTCCAGCTTTTTTCGTCTTTGCGTGTTAATGGCGGTCTCAATCGATCGACGCAACAATTCCGGCCAGGACCTCACATGGTTTCATCCATCCGAGGGTTTGTCGAGGACGTCCGTTCAGTTGGCGCGCAACCGCCGCGAGATGATCAGCATCGTAGAGGGATAGGTCGGAGC
>DASPYG010000055.1:0-8168 GCA_035636885.1 Candidatus Nitrosopolaris sp. | reverse complement strand
CCAAGACACGATCGCCGGATCGGAGCAGGGCCGATCGGGACAGGGCGTCAAGGAGTGCTTCCGATGAATCAATGGGCAGCATGGTGGTGCCGGCTGGACTCGAACCAGCGACAACGCGATTATGAGTCGCGCGCTCTACCGCCTGAGCTACGGCACCGCGGGACGCCGAGCGCACTCCTGCCGCCGGCAAGCGCGCAGGGCGCAATTCTGGAGAAATCCTATCGCGCCGCCTGTGCCCGCGCCTTCAGCTTGCGCTTCTTGGTGCGCCGCTTCGAAAGCGCCACCCGTTTCCTCTTGTTCAACGCTCTCCAAAATGCGAGGAGCCGGGTGACCCGGCTCCGGGGTTGCCTGAATTGGTTGCGGAGGTCGGATTCGAACCGACGACCTTCGGGTTATGAGCCCGACGAGCTGCCGCTGCTCCACTCCGCGGTTCGAATTATACCCCCGACTTCCAGACCCTTTCTGGGCGCCTCGGCAGTCAGTGTGTCGGCGTCGGGGAGGCTTTCGCGGGCGGAGCTGGCGACGGGCTCGCGGGCGTGGTGACGAGGAACGTTCGCTCGTTCGGCTTCGCGTAGCCGTTCAGGCGCGCCTCCTCCTCGTCGGCGGAGCCGTTGGTGATCGCCTGAACGTCCCGCTTGTAACCCTGGTTCTGTGCGGCGAGGCCCGCGTTCTGGTGCCGCAGGTCGGCGGCCTGCTGGCTGAGCTTGTGGCTGAGGTAGGCCTCCTGGACGAATGCAAAACCGACCCAGATGGCGACGATGGCGAACACGGCGAGCATCACGAGGTGACGCATCGATAGACCGCCGGTGCGGACGGTGCCCGCTGCAACCAGGACTCTGCTGTTTCTCATGCTGGATCGTGTGGTGGGACGAAGCGGAGGGGAGCCGACTATATCAAACGGGTCTTATTTCGTCTCTTCCCAACGCTTGCTGATCGCTTCGCTGTCCAGGTCGCGGAAGTCGACCCCATCGCGTCGAAGCGATGCCTCGGTCTCCGCGAACCGCTTGCGAAAGCGCTGGCCCGCGACACGCAGCGCGTCCTCCGGGTTGATCTTCAGACGGCGCGCCAGCGAGACGACGGCGAACAGCAGGTCACCCATCTCATCGAATGCCTGCCCGGCATCGGTGGCCTCCGCGAGCTCCCGAGCCTCCTCGGCGACGTTCTCTGCCGTCTGTGTCGGCGATTCGAAATCGAATCCGACGCGAGCCGCCCGCTTCTGCAACCCGAGCGCCCACGCCAGCGCGGGCAATGTCGCCGGGACTCGGTCGACGACCGACTCCCGCTCGCGACCGCTGCTGCGCGCCTCGTGGCTTTTCGCGTGCTCCCAGTTGCGCAGCACCTCATCGGCGTCGGCGACGGAAACCTCGCCGAAGACGTGCGGGTGACGGGCCACCATCTTCGCGGCGACCGCTTCCGAGACCTGCGCGGCGTCGAACCGCCGCTGCTCCGCCGCGATCTCGGCGTGCATCGCGACCTGAAGCAGGAGGTCTCCCAGCTCTTCCTTGATCTTCGCGTCATCGCCAGAGTCGATCGCCTCGAGGAGCTCGTAGGTCTCTTCCAACAGATAAGGACGCAAGGACTCGTGCGTCTGCTCGCGATCCCATGGGCAACCACCAGGCGCGCGCAGCCTGGCCACGACCTCGAAGATGGCCTGGACACCAGGCGAATAAGGTCGCTCGGGCGGTTCAGGCATCGATTCAGATTCTGTCACGGCCTTGTCACAGCGACGTTGCGGCCGGCTTCGTACAACGCGCCCATCTCACCAAGAAGGTAGAGCAGGTCGTTCTTCCAATCCTCGCCCTGCCGGCGCATCTTGATTCGGTTGGGCGCGATCGAGATGCGCCCCGCCATCCGGTTGTTCAGCTCGTCGATGTCGAGGAAGCGTTCGGGGTCGACCCGGATCACGATGTCGTGCCCCTCGGCGATGACGCCGCGGAGGCCCAAACGCTGCCCGCGCAGCTTGATGCGGAGCGAGTAGGCGAGGTTCTCGAGCTGGGCCGGCCCAGGCCCGTATCGGTCCTGCAGCGAACGCAGCACCGCGTCCAGCTCTTCCTCGTCCTCGGTGCCCGCGAGCTGCCGGTAGGCGCCCAACCGGAGCTTCTCGTCGCGGATGTACGAGCGCGGGATGAAATGGTCGAGCGGGAGATCGAGGTTCATCTCCGTGGTCGCGAGCACGTCGCCGATCACGGTTTCCTCCGAACCCGTGCGCAGCTTGCCCACCGCGCTCTGCAGCATTTGCAGATACATCTCGAATCCGACCGCTGCGATCGCTCCATGCTGCTCTGTGCCGAGGAGGTTGCCGGCGCCGCGGATCTCGAGGTCGCGGAGGGCGATCTTGAATCCCTGGCCCAGCTCGTGCAGCCCGGAGATGACGTCCAGTCGCTTGTCGGCGTTCTCGGTCAGCGAGCGGCGCGGGTCGTAGAGGAAATATGCGTAGGCGCGCCGGCCGGAGCGGCCCACCCGGCCGCGCAGCTGGTAGAGCTGCGCGAGACCGAACCGGTCCGCGCGCTCCACGATGATGGTGTTGACGTTCGGGATGTCGAGGCCCGACTCGATGATGGTCGAGCACACGAGAACGTCGTACTTGGCCGATTCGAAATCGACCATCACGTGGGCCAGCTGGTCCTCAGGCATCTGTCCATGGCCGACGATGACCCGCGCGTTCGGCACGAGCCTGCGCACACGATCGGCGGCCTTCTCGATGGTGCGTACTCGGTTGTGCACGTAATACACCTGGCCTCCACGCTGTAGCTCGCGGCTGATCGCCTCCTTCACCAACTCGTCTTCATCGGCGGTGACATATGTCTTGATCGGCTGCCGCTCTTCGGGAGGGGTCTGGATCACGCTCATGTCGCGGATGCCGCCGATCGCCATGTGAAGCGTGCGCGGTATCGGCGTCGCCGACAGCGACAGCACATCCAACTGCGTGCGGAGCTTCTTCAGGCGCTCCTTCTGCATGACGCCGAAGCGGTGCTCCTCATCGATGATCAGCAGGCCGAGGCGCTTGAACCGCACATCACGCTGCAGCAGCCGGTGCGTGCCGACGACGATGTCGACCTGCCCGGCCTTGAGTCCCTCGAGCGTGCGCGCCTGTGTCTCCTCGTCGACGAACCTCGACAACATCTCGACCGTGACCGGAAAGTTCTTGAGCCTTTGCGTGAAGACGTGGAAGTGCTGCTGCGCAAGCACAGTGGTGGGCGCGAGCAGGGCGACCTGCTTGCCGCTCATCGCCGCCTTGAACGCGGCCCTGAGCGCCAGCTCTGTCTTGCCGAAGCCGACGTCGCCGCACAGCAAGCGGTCCATCGGCTTGTCGGACTCCATGTCCGCCTTGATCTCCGCCAGCGCGGCGAGCTGGTCTGCGGTCTCTTCATAAGGAAAGGACGACTCGAGCTCCTGCTGCCAGGCGGTGTCAGGCGCAAAAGCGATGCCGGGCCGGACCTCGCGCAGCGAATAGATCTTGAGGAGCTCCTCGGCGACGTCCTGCACCACCTTGCGTGCGCGGCTCCGCGCCCGCGACCAGTCGCCGGTGCCCAGCCTGTGCAGCGAGGGCTCGGTCTCGCCGCCGAGGAATTTCTGCACGCGGTCGAGGTTCTCGACGGGCACAAAGAGCTTGTCGGCCTCGGCGTACTCGAGCTCCAGGTACTCGCGGTGCGCGCCTTCTGATTCGAGGATGCGCATGCCCGCGAATCGAGCGATGCCATGGTCGACGTGCACGACCAGCTCGCCGGGCGCGAAATCGAGCGTGAACTCACGCGTCAGCTGCGCCGCACGTCCGCGCGACGACCTCGCCGGCCGCGCCGGCCTGCGCAGGCGGCCGAACAGCTCGGCGTCCGTGATGAGGTGAAACCCGATCGACGGCTGGACGCAGCCGGCGGCGATGTCGATGTCCGCCTGGCGCAGCCCGGGCTCGAGCTCGAGGTCGAGGTCCAGCTCTATCTCATCGAGACTGCCGTGCACACCCCCCTCGTCGAGGAGGGTCCTCAGCCGCTCCGACTGCTCCGTCGCGAACGTGACGGTCGCCGATGTGGCCAGCGCGGCCAGCTCGGCCGCGGCACGGGGACGTCCCACCAGAGGCTCCGCATCCCGCCAGCCAAGGTCGATCGCCCCCTCTCCGCCCTCGCCCGCCGTGAGCTCGAGGCGCGGGTGCTCGCGCACGGCCCCCATGCGCTCGGCGGCCACGATCGGGAGCGCGAAGCCACGGGGGAGCTCGGCGCCCTCAGCCTCGGCGGCGGCCAGCATCGATGTCTCCTCGACCAGCACGCGCGCGTCGGACTCCTGCCGCCCAGGCTCGAAATCGATCACAGCCACGTCCTCGGGCAGGTGATCGAGCAGCGATGGCAGCGAGGTCTCGAGGTATGCGGAATAGAACTCGACGCCGGGAAACGCGCCGCCGGCCTCCAGCTTTTCCAGCTCCTCGTCCCAGTCAGCGCGGACGTCCGCCCTCAACGTTTCGAGCGACACGGCCTCGCGCAGGCGGTTCGCGGCCCCGGCGCCGCGGCGCCCGCCGAGCAACAGCTCGCGCCCGGGATGGATCGCGATGCGCGTGACCGGCATCACCGAGCGTTGGTTGACCGGGTCGAAGAGGCGAAGCGTTTCGATTTCGTCACCGGCCCACTCGGCGCGAACGGGCGAGTCGGACGCGGCTGGAAACACGTCGAGGATGCCGCCCCGGATCGAGAACTGGCCGTGCTCCTCCACGAGCGGCTCGCGCGAATACCCCATCTCCACCAGCCGGGTGGCTACGGCGACGGGGTCGGGACCGGCCGCGGGTGCGAGCACCATGGTGCCCTGGGACAGGTCGCCTGGCGAGATCGTCGCGCGAGTGATGGCGCGACGCGACGAAACGACGATGCTCGGCGTCAAGCGATCAGCGAGCGCATTCAGAGCCTCCATGCGCTTGTTGACGGCCTCGTCGAAAGCGGGCGGCCGGTCGAGGAACGAGACCGCGACCTCGGCGAAGACGTAAGCGGAAGGACGGCCCGCGAGCCACGGCCTGAGGTCGTCGCAGAAGCGATCCGGCGCCGGGACCAGGATCAGGACCGAGCGCCCGGCATCGGCGAGCGCCCGCGACAGCGCGCCGGCAACGATCGGCCATGCCGGCCGCGGCAGCCGAGCGACAGCCAACGCGCCGGCGCCTCGCGCCGGCCAGTTGCGGAGCGCCGGCGCCTTCTCGAGGATCCGCTCCCACAACCTGCTCACCGCAACTCCTCGCAGCCGAGCGAGCCGGCACGATTGAACCGCTCCATCGCTCTTTCCATGCCCGCTTCGAGGGCCAGCTCGAGCGCGTCGGCCACCCCGTCGACGATGCTCGGCAGTCGCTCTGCCTCGGCCTTTGTGAACCGACCCAACACGTAGCCGCGGCCCGCCGGCGAACCCTTTCGCGCGGGCTTCCCGATGCCGACTCTGAAACGGACGAAGTCGGGCGTGCCCAGCGCGCTGATGATCGAGAGCACGCCGTTGTGGCCCGCGCCCGAGCCGCCACGCTTGATGCGCAGCCGGCAGAGAGGCAGGTCCAGCTCGTCGTGCACGACCCAGAGCTGCTCGGGGATGAGCTTGGTGTCGCGAAGCGCCTTGGCGACCGCCTCGCCTGACAGGTTCATGTAGGTCTGCGGCAGAACGAACCACACGCGGCGGGCCTCCGAGCGGCCGACCAGCGATTGCCAGCGCTTGCGATCGACCTTGACGTCCAACCGGCGCGCGAGCTCACGCACGCACGCAAACCCGAGGTTGTGGCGCGTGTCGGCGTAGTCCGATTCCGGATTGCCCAGCCCGACGATCAAATGCTGTTCCTGACTCATCTCCCAGTTTCACGCAGACGCGGAAGGGCCCGCGGCGAGCGCCGCAGACCAGGTCGTTGAGTTTAGAGGCGACCGCGGGCGAGCGTGAGCCGCGAGCGCTTCAGCGCACCGCGAGTCAGCCGGTTCATCTCCTTCCGTTCGGGTCCGGTGGCGTGGTCCCAGCCCAGCAGGTGCAGGAGGGCGTGGATGACGAGAAGCCCGAGCTCGGTGTCGACGTCGTGCCCAAACGTCTTCGCCTGCCGGACGGCCGCGGGCCACGAGACGGCGATATCGCCCAGGTGATCGCCTTCGCCGGCAAACGAGAGCACGTCGGTGGCGTGGTCATCGCCCGCGTAATCGCGGTTCAACTGCGCCATTTGCTCATCGCTCGTGATCCGGATGGCGACTGTGCACCTGCTGCCCGACAGCCGAGCAGCTACCTCGGGCATCTGCGCAGCCCGCGCCAGGACGCCGCGTAGGAACGCCGGCGTCACGTCAGCGCGGACAGCCTTGATGACTTCGGCTTCGATTACAGTCACCTCAATGAAGATTCTCGTTACTGGCGGCGCCGGCTTCATCGGCTCCCACGTCGCCGATGCATATATCGCCGCCGGGTACGAGGTGGCGATCCTCGACGACTTCAGCACCGGCAGCGAGGCCAACGTCAACCGCGAAGCGAAGGTGCTCCGGATTGACGTGCGCAATAAAGAAGGTGTGGCGGCGGCGATCGCGGCCTTCCGGCCGGAGGTCGTCAACCACCATGCGGCGCAGTCGGAGGTACCCAAGTCGGTCGCCGATCCGGGCTTCGACGCCATGGTGAACGTCGTCGGCGGGCTCAACGTCCTGAAGGCCAGCGTCGACGCCGGCGCGAGAAAAGTAGTGTTCAGCTCCACCGGCGGCGCGCTGTACGGCGAGCCGGACATGATCCCGGCGGACGAGGACCACCCGGTGCGGCCGCTGTCCCCGTACGGGACGAGCAAGCTCTCGTTCGAGCACTACCTGGGCACGTTCCATCGCACCTACGGTCTCGAGTACACGGTGCTGCGGTACGCCAACATCTACGGCCCGCGCCAGGACTTTCATGCTGAGGAAGGCCGAGTGATCGCGATCTTTGCGAGCCGCATGATCGCCGGCAAGCCCGTGACGATCGACGGCGATGGCGAGCAGGCGCGCGACATGCTGCACGTCGCGGACGTGGCGGTTGCTAACATCCACGCCTTGTATCGAGGCGCGGGCGGCACGTACCACGTCAGCACGGGCATCCCGGTGACGATCAACGAGCTCTTCCGCAAGCTCACGATCCTCACCGACTACAAGCTCGAACCGAACTTCGGACCGCGGCGCAAAGGCGACGTCTTCCGGATCGCCCTCGACAACACGCGTGCGCGCAACGATCTCGATTGGGAGCCGAAGATCGATCTCGAGGAAGGCCTGAGCCAGACTGTCGAATACTTCCGTCACAAGGTGCTGAGTCCCCACTAGTTGACGGACACGTTCGTCTTTCTTCACAGCCTCGGCGCGCGGGCGCTGGTCGCCTTCTCGGTTCTGCTCGGGCTGTGGGGCGCATACAGCTACTTTCGCCACGCAAGCGTCAGCGGTGGGTTCCGTTCGAGCTACCTGATCATGGCCGGCCTCACAGCCGTCCAGGGTCTGTTCGGCCTCGCCCTGTACGTCACCGGGCATGCGCCGAGCAGAGGCGTGCTCCATGTCGTCTACGGGATATTTGCGGTGTTGTTCCTGCCGGGCGCGTATGCGTACGCACAAAGCGGTTCGAAACGTCGTGAGGCGGTGATCCTGGCCGGCGCCGCCTGGATCGTCGCGATCGCGTATTTGCGAGGCACCTCGACGGGCTAAGGCCGCGATGAAATGGTCTAAGCGGCCCAGCTCAACCCAGGCCCTCGCGCTCGCCTCATAACTGCGCGGTCGGGCGGCAGGAATCGAAACTCGCGACCGACTTTCACGACCTGCCATCCGCTCTCATGGACGAGCCGATGATGGAAAAAGCAGAGAAGAACAAGGTTGTCGAGGCGCGTCGGTCCGCCTCTCGCCCAGGCGACGATGTGATGTGGCGTCGACCAGTTGACCTGGCGGTCGCATCCCGGCCAGCGGCAGCCTTGATCCCGCTTTCCCAGCGCCCTTCGCGTCGGCGCCGAGACCACCCTCGTCGCCCGGCCGACATCGACCACCATGGAGTCGGCGAGGAGGACGCGGGAGATGGTGGAGTCGCAGGCGATGCGCTCCAGCGTTCGAGTCGACAATGGAAGCGAGAGCTCGACGTCGGCCGGCGGTGCGCCGACCTCGTTCTTCAAGCCTTCCAGCGTCGTCGTCACGGTGACGTGGGGCTTGACCCCATTGCGCCGCGGCAGCGTGCCCCGGTCGAGCGCGTGCTCC
>DASPYG010000054.1:0-7506 GCA_035636885.1 Candidatus Nitrosopolaris sp. | reverse complement strand
ACGTCGGGCGTGCCTACGCCGCGTTCGCGGCAGACATCGCCAACGGGACTCACACCGTGCCGGACTTCGCCGACGCCGTCCGGCGCCACGAGGTCATCGCCGCCATCGAGAGGTCCGCGGCATCAGGGAAACGCGTGAAGGTATAGCCCACTTTCACGGGACTGCGTCGAAGCTCAGGCCCCCTCAACGAGCGTAGACACGGCCTCCGGCGCCACCCTCACTGATCGCGACCGGGAGGTGCTCGTCCTTATGGCCCGAGGCCTCGACAATGGCACACCACGAGTGGAAGGTGTCCCCAGCCGTACAAGTTATGAACTCGACCCGCCAGCCGAACTGAGCGCGTGGTATTCGGCAGTCGATCTCCAGCGGACGCCCGGCGCACGCGGGCGGGCGAGCCGCCCCGACGTGCGTCGTCCACAATGGCCCGGTGCGACTGCCTCTCCTCGTCGGCGGCCTTGCTGCGCTCGGTGACGAGATCGCTTGCTGGGCGGCGTTCGTTGTCTGGGTTATCAGCCGGCTCATCTTCATGCTGCTTGGCCCGTTCTTCGCTAGTACCTGATCAGCATCCTGGGTCGATCATTTACGGCACCGAGGTTTTCAGGCCTGTGCGAGGATGCGCGCGAAGGTCTTCAGGTAGCTCGGGTCACCGGCGCGGTCGCGCAGCACCCAGTACTCGGCGCCCCAAAAGAGGTAAGCCTGCAATGGCTGTCCTGGCGATGACCACCCGATCGCGGCTGTGTAATTGCGAATCAGATCCTCCGGCGGGCAGCTGCGCGAGGCGTGCCGATGGGGATTTGGCGGCACGGTGACCGCTTCCCAGGGCTCGGCCTGTCCCTCCGACACCATCAACTGCTTGCCGCGGGCCCGCACGGACGCGAAGAGACGCCGGCGCCGGGCGCGCTCCCAGGGGAGATCGGCGGTTTCCAGGTACAGCGTTCGGGGGCCAAGACGCCGCATGGCGTGGCGCGGATAGTAGTCCAGGCCGACAAGGTCCGCCAGCGCCACAGCCACGTCCAGCGAATCACCCTGGTCGCGGGTTCGCCACCACTGGGTCAGCTGCACCAGTGACGAGGTCGGGAGGAATCCGTTCATCATCACCGGCCGTGAGCGATCTTCCTCCCGGAGCACCTGCAGCTCGCGTTCCACGAACGAAACGGCGAGGCGCCAGCTATGCTCCACGCCCAGCGGGTCAACCGCCTCGTGCTCGAGCTGCCAGGCAACGATCGCCTTCCGATTGCGGTAGCGGGTGACGATCCTGGCAATGAAGTCCGTGGCGCCCGCGATCAGCTCGGGATAGTCGGTCGGCTTGATCAGTGCGCCCTCGCGCAACGGTTTCACGAGGCCGTGGGGAGGAATGAACAGCTCGGGATAGCCGAACGTCTTTACCGCTCCGACGGCGAGGATGACCTTTTTGCCTGCCCGCTCCGCGGCATCGAGTTGCTGGTCCAACTCGCCGGTATCGAACGAGCCGGAGGTAGGCTCGATGTGATTCCAATACGCCCCAAGCCGGATGATGTCGAATGGATACGTAAGCAGCGTTTGGAGGGTCGCCGGTCCATCCAAGCCGAGCGCTTCAGCCTGTCGCGGCCGGAAGCTGATCCCGAGGATGGTCGACTCGCGCCGCGCGATCGGTAGCTCGCTCCACAAGTTGGTCATCGGTTCCACTGGCCGCTTGAGGCGCAGCTCGAGCATCAGGATGGCTCGGCAAAGTATTCGAAGGGCCACGCGCGGATGGCCACCCAGGCTGGCATCAGCCGGCCGAGGCCCTTGCGGATGTTGCCAAGCTGGCTGGCGTAGACATTCCAGGCGCGGATCTTGGCCGAGACCGTAGACCGAACCGGCATGCGGTGGGTCGGCGGGCAGCGACGCGCCTCGACGCCGGGGTCATACCGCATCTGACCCAGGACGAAAAACGCCCTCGTTATCCAAGCTGGGAGGGCCGCGTACCAGAGGGTGACGCGTGGAACGTGCGTCCGCGCGACTGCCGTTACGATCTGCGAGCAGGCGATATGGTCGGGATGCCCGTCGAGCCCGGCGGGATCGTAGGTCACGATCAGATCGGGCTCGACGCGCCCGATTACGCTTGAAAGCACCGTCATCGTCCTTTGTGTGTGTTCGACGAGCCGCCCATCAGGAAAATCCTCCTGGATGACGTCGGCGATTCCGAGAATGCGCGCCGCGGCCTCGGCCTCGCGGCGACGGACCGCCATCAGCTTCGGGTCGAGCGTCCCGCTACGAGTGCCTCGTTCACCGCCCGTCAGCAGCACGAGCGTGATCCTGGCGCCCGCGTCGGCGAACCGGCGGATCGTGCCACCGCAGCTGACAGTCTCATCATCGGGGTGCGGAAAGACCACCAGGACATTGGAGAATCGGTGAAGGTCCCGCGTCGCGTCCCGCACCCTCAGCGCGCGCGGAGTCGGCGGCGGCCGAACCACGCGAGTGGGGCCAGGAGGCGCCTGACCACCGTGGCAGGCACATCGGGGACGGAGACCTCACGCTCGTACTCGAGCAGGACGGCGGCCAGATCCGAAAGGCGAGGCAGTCGGGTGCCAAGGAAGTGGCCGGCATGAGCGATCCTCTCGTTTGCCTCGAAGAATTCTTGCGTACGTAGTGCTGGCCGCACTTCGACGCGCGCAAGGGAGGGCTCCGGTCCCGGGTTGCCGAACCAATGTGGCTGGCCTTTTGGCACGACAACACTTTCGCCGGGATTCACGGCGCAGGTCTTGCCCGCAAACCTGAATCGCATGCTACCCTCGATCACCGTAAAGCGCTCTTCCTGACCGGGGTGAGCATGGCGAGCAGGCACGTGTCCGCCGGGTGGCAGGGAGAGATCGAAGACGAGCAGGCGCCCGTCGGTTTGGGCGGAGGTCGTGCGGATCACCATTCGCTCGCCACTTACGGGGTTGTGGATCACGCGCTCGGCGGCTTCAGGCGTGCTGCTCTGTCGATCGCTCATCGACTCCATGCTAGCTATGCGGTCCTCCCTCGACGTCATCATCCTTTTGGTGGCCTGATCTGTCACCGCTGCGGAACGATCCCGCACGGCCGGCAGTTTGCAACACCTGTTATCAAGGGTGGTTGGGTGGTGTCCCCAACCGTACAAGTTATGAACTCCACCTGCCAGCCGAGTTGGGCGCTTGGTATTCGGCAATCGATCCCAGCGGACGGTCAGCGGACGCCCGGCGGACGGCTGCCTAATTTGATGCTGCCCTTGGAGGCGGCCGCGGTCAAGCGCTCCAGGCCGGCGAGCAGGGCCACACGCTCACGGGAGGACAGCTTCTTTAGCGCCGCCGCCAAACGGTCCAGGTCGAGCACGCTGTCCGCTGCCACCCGGACCTGCCCTTTCGCGGTTAACACGATCGATAGCCGACGTTCGTCGTGCGGATCGCGCCGGCGGCTTAGGAACCCGCGGCGCTCGAGGCTCTTGACCTGCTCGGACGCCGAGCTTTTTGGGATACCGAGATGATTGGAAACGTCACCGAGTGGGATACCGCCGACAGCGGGAACGTGATGTAGGAGCTGGCGCTCGTGCTGGGAAAGGTCATCGGCGTCCGGCTTAATGAAAGCGCGCCACAGCCGACCGTACAGAAAGTCGAACTGTTCGGCCGTCGATTTGTTCGCCACGGCGTACAATCTACTCCATCAGTGCAGGGATTCGCTAGGAGGTAGGGCTGTGGTAAAGACCGAACGTGAGAGAACTATTCCCGCTACGGCGGCGCAGATATGGGAGGTCGTCGCCTCAGCGGACCGCCTGCCCGACTGGTACGCACGATCAGGCAAGGTCGAGGTACTGGAGGGCGCCGGCCTGGGCCGCCGCCAGCGCATCAGCAGCACTTGGCAGGGCCAGGAGTCCGAGGTCGACCAGGTAATCACCGCATTTGAGCCGGGTCGCCTGCTCGAATGGCGTCACGAGGCGGAGCGGCTGGGGGGCAAGCCAGCCCCACGATTTGCCCTCGAAACAGTTGTCAGGATAAAGCTCGAGGCGGATGGACAGGCCTCGACTCGGGTCGTAATGGAGTCACGGCAGCGCCCGGCCGATCCGGACAAGGAGCGTGCGATGCGCGGTAACTCCGAGTATCTCGCCAAGATGCTCGAGACATCGCTCGAACGCTTGGAGATGCTTGTGACGAACGGCTGACTACGTGTAGCCGACGGTCGCCCAGCCGGTTCAAAACTTGTTTTGACGGGGCACGCCCCACGCGAGCTCGTCTATACCTCCCCTGATCAGACGGACCGTAAGCTTCGGTTCTAGGCGAGTTTCCAGAGGTGTCGGTCGTCGCGCCAGCCGAGTTACCTCGGCCCAATGCCACAGCGAGGCGGCAGGACCGATCTGGAGTCGGACTTTTTTCGGCCTCGCTCGATCTTGCTCACCTCAGCGTGGCTGAGGGTAGCCTTTTCAGCAACGTCCTTCTTGGTGAAGTGAAGCTATAGCTCAGCCGACCTCCTGGGTAATGCTGTTCACGGGCGCTCTCCTGATCGGTGCCTCGCGTTTTTCCTCTGGAGCTGTCGATACCAGGTCGGCCCAAGCGGCTCAGGAGTGATTAGCAGGAAGAGAAAGGCGAGGATAAAGCATCCGCCGACCAAATAGCCAAGCAATCGTCCCCGAACCGATAGCAGATTAAAGATCCCGAGCAGAACCATCCCGACTCCAAGGGGTATTGCGGCAAGCGTGCTGGTCTTGGTTATGGGGTTGTCGGTCCAGGCTCTGTACTTCCCTGACCATGCGAGGCCGCCCCAAACGATGGCACCAATCCCTATACCGAAGAGAAAGAGCTCATCTCTTAACACATCCTGATGTTATCGGCGGCGCGCAGCGCCGGCAGTTTGCAAAACTCCTGTCTCCAGGTGACCATCGACGGGAACTCGCGGCTGCGCGGATGGAATCTTAATAACCTTTTCAGCAGCTTTTCGAATTCGCCCAGCCCGGTTCAAAACTTGTTTTGAGTGGTGTCCCCAACCGTACAAGTTATGAACTCCACCTGCCAGCCGAGCTTGGCGCTCGGTACCACATCACTCAGCGACACACCACAGTGAGCGATCAGAAAGGCGTCCTCAGAACTGGCAAAATCAGGTTAGCCCATTGGAGAAGAGGCCCAGAGACGCTAAATAATTGCCACTCGCAGTCTTGGTGATGCTCATCGCCATTCCCCGCACGGCCCAAGCGTGATGAATCATATGGAAGGCACGTCGGAGCCCTCCTACCACCGTTTCCCACCTACTTTCTGGGCGAGGGCTGGCTACTCGCAGGCGGCGCTCCCGGTCAACCGAGTGGGCCGCCTTGCAGATGACCAAGTTACCTTCATGCTAGGCGACGGGTTTAGAGTCGGTTGCTACCTTTTTGCGGCTCTCGGGGGCGCCTTCGGGATTGTCATCTTGTTAAGCCAGGCGAGGTTCGATGCCGGTCGCGTGCTGGCCATGTTGGGCCTGCTGGCTTTGACTGCCATATTCGTTTTCTTCGCCTTCGATATAGTTCGTAAGTTCAATAGAGACCAGCGCTCACGACGAGTATCGAGTTTCTGCGGAGAGCTAACGCGATGGATAGATGTAAACTCCGAGGGTTTCACCGATGATTTCCACGGACTGGAGCACGGGACGCTTCGGGTCAACATATCCCTAAGTGCGTTCAACGCACTACCCCAAGTAGGGCACTATCGGATCTACTTCACCCATCATCAACGCAATGTCGTCAACGTGGAGGAACACACGGAGGATGCGTCGCATGTCTGGCCCACTGTCGACACAGCGCCTGGATCTCCCGACTCGCGCTGACGGCGATCTGTATCACCAGCCGTCTTCGCCCGCCACCTGCCTGATTCGCACAAACGCCTTCGCCTCCTCTCCCGCGTGACCTAGCCGCTCTCTGCGGCCACCTGGCGCACATGGAGGTACCCATTCTCACAGGGGTGCCGCGGACTCTGCGTCATAACGACATGCGAGTCAGTAAGGGGCCACGACGCTGAGCGATCTCCTCCAGCGAACGCACTGGCCGAGGCGCTTGTGGGCGCCCGCGCGGATCCGCTACGCAACGAGCCTCAGCCCGGACGAGATTGTCGCGCGGCTTGCGGACCAGAGTCACGGCTACACCGCCCCTCGTGACGGGAGCTTAAGCAAGATTGGCTATCGAATGGAGGTAACTCCACGCGGTTTCAAGCTATTTAAGGTCGCAGGACGGTTTCTCGGCAACCCGCCTCGGACAATCGCGGTTCTCGATGCGACTACTTTGCAAACAGGTGCGGGAACGGTCATAAACGGCGATGTGCGACTGCCGTACCCGTACTTGACGATGTTCTGCATCTTGTGGCTTGCTACGATCGGCAGCTCCCTAATCCCCGACAAAGGAATGTTCCTCGCCGCGCTGATTCTCTGGGGAGGATTCGGGTCACTATTCACGCTGGCACAACGGGCCGATGCCGGCCGAAGCGTTTTAAGGTTCGCAGATGCGTTAGAGACCGCCCTGGGAGCGCCGGTGACGATTGCAATTCCTGACGTGGGAATGCCGACGGCGCCAAATCCGCCGACACAACCTATGCCTCCGCCACTCTTTCGGTCTCGGGTGCAGGCTGGGATCTTCCTCGGTGGGATCACTGCCTTGTGGGGCGGCAATCTAATCCTTGCCCTAATGGAGCGGACAGCTGGTGGCCACCTAGAGAATGACGGACAGATGCCACCAGCTGAACTCGCCCTTGTCCTGCTGATGTTTGCAGGGGGTCTCTTGGCCATTACTGCCCAGCGTGGTCTGCTGGCACGGATGACGGAGAGGACCGTTCCGACGTTCGGAACACTGATGCGGACGGTCATGCCAGCTACGCTCAGCGAGGCAGCCCGCACACTCGGTCTTAATGGGGCGGTGGTGGCAGGGGCCCTTTATGCAGTGCTTGTCGCCGGCTTAGTCACCTTTTTCAGCGCGCTCGCACTTCACTGAACGATCCTGAGGTTGCCGTGTCCCAAGAAGACCCGATTAACCCCAGTGGATCGCTACGTGCCAACGATTCAGTTGCGTGAGCTTCGCGCATCGACTGCACCGAATCTCACCTATGGGGCACGGTGCAAAGTTAAGCGCGCTCGTTCCCCCTACTTCTCAAGACGCGTTCCGCAAGGCGCCACGTGACACACGCGTTGAAAGAAGCAACACCCATGGACACCGTTGGACCCTCCGTCAAAGTCCGGTTCGTTCTCCGCGAAGACGAGATTGCCTCTGCCTATCGGACCTTGTCTCTTAAGCGTCCTTTGTTCTGGCTTGTTTCGCTCATTGGAGTTTACTTCCTGGTCCAGGGCGCCTTGGACCTTCGAGGTGGCGACGTGCTTAGCAATGCCTCCCTACACTTCGCCGGCGGTCTGTTCCTGGTTGGAATGATCGCTACTATCGTATTCATCTACCCCCGCTGGCAATTTCGTAGGAACGCCCGCGCACGAGGCGAACAGAGCCATGAGTTTTCAGATGAGGGTTTCGAGGTTTCTCTGAGCGACTCTCGATCAGTGGCAAAGTGGACCTTCTACCAGCAGGTT
>DASPYG010000053.1:0-7270 GCA_035636885.1 Candidatus Nitrosopolaris sp. | reverse complement strand
CGCCCTTACAGGTCCCGGTCGCGTCTGGCTGCAGTCGATGAGCATGCAGCACCTGGCGCACGCGATCCAGGAGTACCTGCCGAAGGCGAGCTGAGATTTGCTGGCCGGTCATCAGTCAGTCAGTTAGTTCGGAGGAGTGGGCAATGGGGCGATACATGTTCCAGGCTTCGTACTCGGCCGATGGCATCAAGGGCGTCCTCAAAGACGGAGGCACTGGTCGGCGCACCGCCGTCGAAGCGGCGGTCAAGTCACTCGGCGGCAAGCTCGAGTCGTTCTACTACGGCTTCGGTGAGACCGACGTGTACGTCGTGGTCGACGGCATCGACAACACCACGGCGGCCGCATTCTCGATGGGTGTTGCGTCCACCGGTGCGCTCTCCGCACTCAAGACGACGGTGCTGCTGACGCCCGAGGAGGTCGACCAGGCGGGCAAGAAGACGATGTCGTACCGCGCGCCCGGGCACTGACCTTCACGCATGGCGACTCGCTGGCTCACGTTCGATTGCTTTGGGACGCTGGTCGACTGGCGTCACGGCATCGGCACGACCGGGGAGCTGCTTTTCCCGGGGCGAGGCGCTGACGTTCTCGCCGCCTACATAAAGATCGAGGCCGAGGTCGAGAAGGAAAAACCATTTCGCCGGTACCGCGTCGTCATGGCGGAAACCCTGCGCCGCGCGGCGGCGAGCCTCGACCTCGACCTCAAGCACGACGACGCGACGGCGCTGACGTCGACGATCCCGCATTGGCCCGTCTTCCCCGATGTCGGGCCGGCCCTTCGCGCAGTTCACGCCGATGGTTGGAAGCTAGCCCTGCTTACCAACTGCGATCGCGACCTCATCGCGCTCACCGAGCGAAGGCTCCCCGAGCCGTTTGACGCGGTCATCACCGCCGAGGACGTTTCGGCCTACAAACCGGACCACGCGCATTTCGCGCGTTTCGAGTCAGTGTTCGGCGGCTCGGCAGACGCGTGGATCCACGTCGCGCAGAGCTACTACCACGACATCCTGCCGGCAGCCGCGCTCGGCATCCGAAGGATCTGGGTGAACCGCCAGGGTGAGAAAGACGACCCTACGGTCGCCGACGCAGTGCTGCCGGGGCTCGCCAATCTTCAAGAGGCCATCAAGAAGCTCCCCGTAGCGACCTGATGATCAAGGCCCACACCGACGTCGTCGGCAGCCTGCTCCGGCCGCCCGACCTGCTCCAGGCACGCAAGGAGCGCGAGGCGGGCATCATCACGCCGGCGCGATTCAAGGCCATCGAGGACGCGGCCGTCGACGCGGCGGTGAAGCTTCAAGAGGACGCCGGCATCGACGTGGTGACCGATGGCGAGATGCGCCGCCTTTCCTTTCAAAGTGCGCTCACCGACGCGGTCGACGGATTCGGTGACGTTCCGCTCGATGCGTTTCTCTGGGGCGAATGGCACAGCGACGTCCTGGGGGAGATGAACATCAAGCGTCCGGCTGAGCTGGGTGTCACGGCCAAGCTGCAGTGGCGCCGGCACCTGGCGGCCGAGGACTTCACGTACTTGCGCTCGCGCGCCACGCGGATCGCGAAGGTGACCCTGACGAGCCCGAGCCTCTACGCGAACCTCTGGTCTCAGGAGCGTTCGGGTGAGGTCTATCCGACGCTGGACGACTTTCTCGCCGACGTGGTCGCCATCTACCGCGGCGAGGTGGACGAGCTCGCTCGACTGGGCTGCACGTACATCCAACTCGACGCTCCTCACTACCCGTTGCTCATCGAACCGAAGTGGCGCGCCTTCTACGAGGCCAGGGGCTGGAGCGTGGATCGCTGGCTGTCACACGGGATCGACCTCGACAACACCGTCATTGCGGGCCACGACGACGTGACCTTCAGCATGCACATGTGCCGGGGAAACCAGGTCAGCCGCTGGCTCGTCTCGGGCGACTACGAACCGATCGCCCGACAGATCTTCACGAAGATCAACGCCCAGCGCTTGCTTCTCGAGTACGACGACGAGCGGTCGGGCTCATTCGCGCCGCTGAGGCACGTGCCCGACGACAAGATGGTCATCCTGGGCCTGGTCACCACCAAGACCCCGCGTCGCGAGACCGTCGACGAGCTCGTCGAAAGAATCACCGAGGCCGCGCACCACATGGACCTCGAGAGGCTTGGGCTGAGCCCGCAGTGCGGATTCGCCACCTCCATCATCGGCAACTCCATCACCGTCGAGGACGAGAAGGCCAAGCTGTCGGCCATCGCGCAGACGGCTCGGCGCGTATGGGGGCCGTCTAGCTGAAGTCGTCCAGCTCGACGCTCGCCCGGTAGACGCGGCGGGCGGGACCCGACTGGACGAGGTTCCCAGACGCCATTCGCCGCACCTCCAGGTCTCCGCCTGGCATCTGCACCGTGACCTGGTCGTCGACGAGGCCGGCCCGTATGCACGCCGCCGCGACCGCGCTGGCGCTGGTCCCGGAAGCCAGCGTGTAGCCGGCGCTGCGTTCCCAGATCTCGATGCGCACGTGGCTTCTATCGACCACCTCGAACAGCTGGACGTTGGTACGCTCGGGGAAGGCCGGGTGGGTTTCTATGTGAGGGCCCAGCTCGATGCAGCGCGCAAGAGTCACGGGCTGGTCGAAGACCACGCAGTGAGGGTTGCCGACCGAGACGAGCATCGCCTCCACGCCGCCCACGCGAGTGTCGAGGTGCACACGGTCGGGCTCGCCGTCGAACCGAGCCGGCAGGTCGGCGGCGCGGAACGACGCACGACCGATGTCCAGCTCGCTGGTGACCTCGGCGCCCTGGCGCCGGAGCATCCGCACCGGGTTGGCGCGGCCGACGGTGTGCAGGTCGAACCGGTCGCCGGCGCTGTGCTCGAGGACCGCGTGGGCGGCGGCGATGCGGAGCCCGTTGCCGCTTTTCTGGGCCTCCGAGCGGTCCGGGTTGAAGATGCGAACCGTCATGGCAGCCGGGTCGAAGGCCAGCAGGCCGTCCGCACCGAGGCCGCGATGGCGGTCGCACAGCGCGGGCAGCATGGGCACGATTTCGTCGAGCCGTGCGGGCAGGTCGAGGACCAGGTAATCGTTGCCGAGCGCCTGGTACTTGATGAGATCGATTCGCATTAGCGCGCCTATCATCCGGAATCAGCCGGGGTGGCCGCCGGTTGTCATAAAATGCAATGACAATGCAGGATCTTGTTTGGCCTGCCCAGCGTCTGGTGCACAACCCGGCCTGCTTCTGTAGCTAGGCCCCCGGCTTGAGCTCGCGCCCGCACAGGGCGCGCCCTTTCGACCGGTTTTCTCTCGAGCGACATCGGTTACTGATTTGCATTTTTTGGAGGTTGAGAATTGAGCTCATCGACATCAACCAAGCCCCTCGTCTCGACCGAGTGGGTTGCGGAACACGGCAAGGACAATGGCGTCCGTGTGGTCGAGGTGGACGTGGATCCCAGCAACTACGAGAAGGGCCACATCGAAGGCGCGGTCGGCTGGAACTGGAGGAAGGACCTTCAGCAGCAGGTCCAGCGGGACGTGGCCAGCAAGGAGCAGCTTGCGAACCTGCTTGGTCAGAGCGGCATCACGCCGGAGACCAACATCGTCCTGTACGGCGATAACAACAACTGGTTTGCCGCCTACGCCTACTGGGCCCTGAGGTATTACGGGCACGACAAGGTCCAGCTGGTCGACGGCGGCCGCGTCAAGTGGGAGAAGGAAGGGCGTCCTTACACCAACGACGTACCGAGCTATCCCGCCAGCAGCTACCACTTCCACGGCTCGCCGCGTGAAGACATTCGCGCTTACAAGGATCACGTGCAGTCGAAGCTCGGCAAAGCCGGGCTCGTCGACGTCCGCTCACCGAAGGAGTTCTCGGGCGAGCTGCTGGCTCCGGAGAACCTTCCCCAGGAGGGCGCGCAGCGCGGCGGTCACATCCCGACCGCGGTCAGCATCCCGTGGGGCACGGCCGTCAACACCGAGGACGGCACCTTCAAGAGCACCCAGGAGCTGAAGGAGATCTACGGCGGCAAGGGCATCACGCCCGAGCGCGAGGTCATCGCATACTGCCGCATCGGCGAGCGCTCAGCCCACACGTGGTTCGTGCTCAAGGAGCTCCTTGGCTACGACGACGTGCGCAACTACGACGGCTCGTGGACGGAGTGGGGAAGCTCGATCCGGGTCCCCATAGAGAAGTAATGGCGCTCACGACCGTCGACCACGCCGCGCTCAAGGTCAACCAGACCGGGATCGTGGCGACCGTGCTCGTCGCGTTCTTCGGCAGCCTGTTCTTCAGGCCGCTCCTGGTTTTGATCCCGCTGCTTGCGGTGGTGCTGCTGCTGGGCACGTTCGCGCCGCAGCTCGCGCTGTTCAAGCAGATCTACTTCAAGATCCTGAAGCCGCGCGGCATCGTCAAGCCGCGGCCGGTGCAGGATCGGCCCGAGCCCCATAACTTTGCGCAAGGGCTCGGCGGTGTCTTCCTGGCGATCTCCTCGGTCCTGCTCGTGCCGGTGCCGGTTCTCGGCCTGGCGCTCGCTCTTCTCGTGGCTGTGCTCGCATTCGTCAACCTCGCGTTCGGGTACTGCCTGGGCTGCCAGATCTACTACCGGCTTGGCAAGGCGGGCCTCATCAGGGCATGAACACACAACTCTGGGCTTTGGCGGTGGCGGGCACGGTTGTGCTTGCTGCCGCCGGCCTGGAGGCCTACCGGGCCGCGCGTGCCCGGCGGCTCGCGGCCGGCGCCACAGCGGAGCCCGCGCGCGAGCCGTACATCCTCTATTTCACGGGCGAGAGCTGCACGGTGTGCCGCACGCACCAGGAGCCGGCGCTCGCAAAGCTAGAAGGCGTGCGCGTGGACAAGGTCGACGCCATCGCCGAACGCGAGCTTGCGGAGCGCTTTCAGGTCTACACGCTGCCGACCACTGTCGTGATGGCCCCAGACGGCCGCGCGCTCCACGTCAACTACGGATACGCGCCGGCGACCAAGCTGGACCGCCAGCTGGCCGAGGCGCGAAACGGTTCTGCAATGGAGCACGCCGCCACCGCCTAAGCTGGTCCACTGATGCGCCGGCTGGTCCTGGTTTCCATCGCGCTGCTCGTCGTCGCGGCCGCCTGCGGCCAGTCGCAGTCGCCGACGTCCAGCGAGTTGGTGCTGGGGGCGATCTACCCGCTCAGCGGCTCGCAGGCCCAGGGCGGCAAGGAGGAGCTGGCAGGTGTCAAGGCAGCCCTCCAGCTGGCCGAGAGCAGCGGCGCCATCAAGACAAAGGTCCGCCTCGACGTCGTCGACGCGACCACGCCGGAGGCGGCGACCGCCGCGGTCGACCACCTGGTGCGCGACGACCACGTGCCTGCGATTTTTGGCACCTACGGCAGCACGCTTTCGGCGGCCGCATCGGCCCGCGCCGAGCAGTTGAAGACCGTTTACTGGGAGACGGGCGCAGTGGCGGATCCCATCACGGCCCACCGCCGCTACGTGTTCCGTACGGTCGCCACCGGAAGCTCGCTCGGGCGCATGGCGGTCACGTTCACAAACGAAGTCCTTATCCCGAGCTACCACCTGCAGGCGCCGCGGGTCGTGGTCATCCAGGTCGGCGACGTGTACGGCCGCTCCGTCGGTGGCGGCGAGGTCGCCCTGGCCGCCAAGCTGGGCGTCTCGGTGGCGGACGTCGTCGAGTACAACCCGTACGCATACGACGCCGACGCGATCGCGGCCCGCGTCGCCGCCATGCACCCGGATTTCGTCTGGGACGTGAGCTACCTGGACGACGGCGTCGCGATCTGGCAGGCGCTGCTTCGCGACCATGTCGCACTGAAGGGAGCGATCGGCACCAGCTCGGCCTTCTGCATGCCCGACTTCGGCAGGCGCCTGGGCTCCGGCGCGGTCGGCGTGTACGCGGCCGACAAGCCCGACGGCGACATCAGCTCCGCAGCCATCTCTCCAGCAGGGCGGGCCCTGCTGGATGAGGCGCGTTCCGTGTATGCACGCACCAATGGCGGCGCATCGATGTCGATTCCCGCGCTGGCCGGATTCGTCGGTGGCTGGACCCTTTTCCACGACGTCCTCGGCGCGTTGCCCACCTCGGTAAGCTCGGAGTCCATTCGGGCCGCAGCGTTGAACGTCGACGTGCCGGTCGGCGACAGCGTCAACGGCGGCGGCGTGCGGTTCGGCGCGGCAGGCTCCCTGGATGAGGGTCAGAACACGCGTGCGGCGGCGGTGGTTGGTCAGTGGCAGGCGGTGGGGGTCATGAGGGTCGTTTACCCGTCCGCTTACGCGACCGGAAGCCCGCAGCTTTCCGTGCAGTCGCCTTAGACCCTTTCTTCCTGGCGCTCTCCAGGCCATCGAGGATCAGGTCCAGCCCGAACTCGAACTCGTCAGCGTAGTCATAGCCCGGCTTCATCGCGTGGTCGGTGATCATCTCGGCCAGATGGGGGTATTCACCGGCGAGCTGACGGAGGATGCTAGCCCCGACCTCCGCGACCTGCTCCCGGGATTGGAGCGGAATGTTGATCTGCTGGAGCGCGAATCCGTAGACGTAGCCGTCGATGACGGAGACGCCGTGAGCGGCCATGACCAACGTAAAGCCATCGTTGCGAAGGCTTCCGAGCACCGAGTCGTGGTGGCGTAGGGTCGCCGGACCGGGTCTAGTCCGGGACTGCATCAGGCTCGGCGCCCACGGATGGCGGAGCAGAGCTTCGTGCGCCGAGATGGCGCGCGCGCGCGCAGCCGTCTTCCAGGGAGCTCGTTCGGCGGGCAAAGCGATCTCGCCAAAAACGAGGTCGACGATGCCGTCGAGAATGTCGTCCTTGTTGGCGACGTGGTTATACAGTGACATCGCCTCGACGCCGAGCTTCTCGCCGAGCTTGCGCATGCTGAGTGACTCGATCCCATCCTTATCGGCAAGATCCAGGGCTGCGCGCAGCACCCGCTCACGGCTCAAGGGGGCTCGTTGCTTGGTGGTCGGGACGGTTTGTGTGGCCATCGGGTGTTCCTCTTGACAAACTTACAGCGTATGTGCAAACTTACGCCATTAGCTTACACCGTATGTTCCAGGAGCGCACCATGACCTCACCCAAACGTCTCGCGCGAATCGCCGGCGCCCTCTACCTGCTCGTCGGCATCTTCGGCGGTTTTGCGGAGGGATACGTGGATCCCAAGATGTACGCCGCCGGCAACGCGGTGGCCACGGCTGGAAACCTTGTCGCAAACTCCGGACTTGTCCGGATGGGAGTCGTGTCCCACCTGTTGGACGCGACGTTCTTCATCTTTCTGGCCCTGACCCTCTACATCCTGCTGAAGCACGTGCACAAGAGCGTGGCGA
>DASPYG010000052.1:0-59867 GCA_035636885.1 Candidatus Nitrosopolaris sp. | reverse complement strand
ATCGAGCGCATGCCTGGCCTGGCCGAGGTGATCCTCGCGAACTTCCAGTTCGCACCGAAGGACGCCCTCATCGTTTTCTCCGCCAGCGGGCTGGGCGCGGTGGTCGTCGAGATGGCGCGCGGGGCGCGGCGCCGTGGCCTTCCGGTGATCGCCGTCACGTCGGTGGCGCAGTCGCAAGCCGGGGAGGTGGAGCCGGAGGTCGGCGCCCGTCTGCTCGAAGAGGCCGATATCGTGATCGACCTGTGCACGCCTCCGGGCGATGCGCTGTGGCGCCTCGAAGGGCTGGCCGAGACCCCTGTCGGCCCAGGCTCCACTCTGGCCGCCGTGGCCGTGGCGGACGCGATCAAGGTCCGCACCGCGGAGGTGCTCGTGGCCGCGGGCAAGATGCCGCCCGTGATCACGAGCGCGGCCGAGGTTGGTCGCCGAAGGTCGGAAGAGCTGTTCGAGGCTGCATATCGGGAACACGCTCGCCGGGCAGCACGCACGCTCGCCACCTGACCTGGACAAGCTCAGCTTCGTAGGCGTCACGACCGCGCAGTCGGCGGCCACGCGGCTGTTCCCGGCCTGGGCGAAAGAGCTTGGTCTGCGCGACGTGCGACTCGTGGGCCACGACCTGCCCATCCACGCCGAGCGTGAGCAGTACCGAGACCTGGTGCGGCGCATCAAGAGCGAAGAGCACGAACGTGGCGCCCTCATCACGACGCACAAGATCGACCTGTTCGAGGCGTGCCGCGACCTGTTCGACAGAATCGACGAGAGCGCGCTCCTGTGCGGCGAGACATCGTGTCTGTCGAAGCGCGACGGCCTGCTCTACGCGCGGGCGACCGATATCGTGTCCGCCGCCGAGTCGATCGATGAATTTGTGCCGGTAGATCATTTTCAGGAGACCGCGGCCGAGGTGCTTTGCCTGGGCGCCGGAGGGTCGGCGATCGCGATCACCATCCACCTCCTCAGGCGCGAGGCACGGACCGGCCGCCCTCCCCGCATCACGGTGGTGAATCGAAGCCAGGGCAGGCTCGATGCCATGCGAGCGATCCACGCGAGGGTGAACGCCTCGGCGGACGTCGCCTACGTCCTGAACGTCGACCCGCTGGTCAACGACGAGCTGATCGGCAAGCTGCCTCCGGGGTCGCTGGTGATCAACGCCACCGGCATGGGCAAGGACACCCCCGGCTCCCCGATCTCGGATGCCGCCCGGTTCCCCGCGGGTGGGCTCGTGTGGGAGGTGAACTATCGCGGCGAGCTGCGATTCCTGAAGCAGGCTCTCGCGCAGCGCCGCGAACGCACGCTGCTCGTCCACGATGGCTGGAGGTACTTCATCCACGGGTGGGCCACGGTCATCGAGGAGGTTTTCGACCTCCAGATCCAGGACGACCAGCTCGCCCGTCTGGCGGCTCTGTCCGAGGCGGAGCACAAGCCGGCCGAACGGGTCTAACCTCTAGACGCAAGTGGCAACGAATCCGCCCGCGACCAAACCGGCGCCGGCGCCCAACCCGATGCGATCCGTCCGATTGTGGGTGACGCTCGGCCTCATTCTGCTGGCCAACATCGTGATCAGCAACTTGCTGTTCTCGGCCGGTCAGCCGACGACGGTCACGCTGCCCTACGACGTCTTCAAGGAGCAGGTGGCGGCCGGCAATGTGACCAGTGTGACCACCACGGGCGACGCGATCACCGGCGTGACGAAGACTGCTGTGAAAGAGTCGAGCACCGGCGTCAGCGCCACCCACTTCACGACTCAGCGGCCGTCTTTCGCCGATGACAGCCTCGAGCCGCTGCTCGAGCAGCATGGTGTGACCATCAACGCCAAGCCCGAGAACCCGCCGCCGCCATTCTGGGAAACCCTCCTCTTCAGCTTCGGGCCGACATTGCTGATCGTCCTCGGAGTGATCTACGTCTTCCGGCGAATTGGGAACGCCGGCAGCGCCGGCGGGTTGCTCGGGGCTTTCGGCCAGAGCAAGGCCCGGCTTTACGATCCGGAGAGGCCGGGGACGACATTTGCGGACGTCGCCGGCATCGACGAGGTGAAGCAGGAGCTCGAGGAGCTGGTCGATTTCCTGCGCGAGCCTCAAAAGTACGAACGCCTGGGCGGCAGTGTCCCCAAAGGCGTGCTGCTGATCGGGCCGCCTGGCACGGGCAAGACCCTGCTCGCGCGTGCGGTGGCCGGCGAGGCGAAGGTCCCGTTCTTCAGCCAGTCCGCGTCGGAGTTCGTCGAGGCGATCGTCGGTGTCGGCGCCTCGCGCGTGCGCGACCTCTTCATGAAGGCACGCCAGTCGGCGCCGGCGATCATCTTCATCGACGAGCTGGATGCCATCGGCCGCAGCCGCAGCGCCGGCCTGCGGATCGGCGGCAACGACGAGCAGGAGCAGACGCTCAACCAGATCCTGACCGAGATGGACGGCTTCGAGCCGGGCAAGGGAGTCATCGTCCTGGCGGCGACCAACCGTGCCGACGTTCTCGACCAGGCGCTGCTGCGGCCGGGCCGCTTCGACCGGAGGGTGACCCTTCAGCCACCGGATCGGCGGGGCCGGGCCGCGATCCTCAAGATCCACGCCGCGAAGGTGCCGCTGGGCCCGGACGTCGACCTGGATGAGATCGCGGGCGCCACCCCGGGGCTGGTCGGCGCGGACCTCCGGAACCTGGTCAACGAGGCGGCGCTCGGCGCTGCGCGCAAGGGCGAGACCACAGTCTCCTCGGCCGACTTCTTCGAAGCGATCGACCGGATCCTGCTCGGCACCGAGCGTCACCTGGTGCTGTCGCCTGGCGATCGCGAACGGATCGCATATCACGAGTCCGGTCACGCGCTGCTGGGACTGCTGGTGCCAGGTGCGGATCCCGTGCGCAAGGTCACGATAATTCCGCACGGCGGAGCACTCGGGGTGACCGTTTCGAACCCGATTGCCGACCGCGTCAACTACGGCGAGGACTACCTTCGGGCCCGCATCGTCGGCGCCCTCGGCGGCCGCGCCGCCGAGCAGCTGGTCTATACGACGGTGTCCACCGGTGCGGCCAACGACCTTCAGCAGGTGACCCAGATCGCCCATGAGATGGTCGTGAGGTGGGGCATGTCACCAAAGATCGGGCCGCTTGCGTTTGCCGAGGACGGGGCCGGCTCCGGGTTCGGACTGTCTCGGCCTTACAGCGAGGCCACGGCGCGAGAGGTCGACACCGAGGTCAAACGGATCGCCGACGAGTGTTACGGGGAGGCGCTGCGGCTCCTGACCGAGCACCGCGCGCAGCTCGACAGCCTTGCACGCGCCGTTCTGAAGGACGACTCTCTCGACGAGGACCAGATCCTCGCTGCGGCCGGTATAGAGCGAGCGCCGGCCGCGGCCGCTATGGTCGACAGTGGCCCGCCCCTCGATGTCGCCGGCGGTCGCTGAGTAATCACTTCATAACCGCCGAAAGCGGGCCCCTTGCGGGTAGGCTTGGCCGCGGCCGTGCCACACACGGGCGGTGACCCATCCGAGCGAGAACGCCACCTCGAGGCCCTGCACGAGATCGCAGTCGCGTCGAGCGGACTTCTCGATCCCCACACACTTGGTGACCTGGTCGTCCTGAAGGCGCGCGACCTGCTTCAGGGTGACGAGGCGACGCTGCTCTGGTGGGACGCGGCGGCGGGCGGTCTTCGCGTCCTCGCGGACACGCACAGACGGCCCTTCTCGCGCATCATCGCCAGCGGCGAAGGAAGCGCGGGGATCGTGTACGAGCGTGGCGAGCCTCTGCTCGTGGAGGACTATCCGCGCTGGGAGCACGCGGTGCCCGACGCCATCAACCGCGGCATGAAGAGCGTGCTCGCGGTGCCGCTCATCGTTCGCCAGCAGCCGGTCGGTGCGCTGACGGTCTCGTTCAACACGCAGCGACCCTTTACCGACGAGGACCTGCGGATCCAGATGCTCCTGGCCAACCAGGTGGCGCCGGCTCTGGAGGCGGCGAGGCTGCACGACGCGCTGGTTGACATGAGCGAGGAGCTCCAGCGTGCCAGCGCCGCGAAGAGCCGGTTCCTGGCCAGCATGAGCCATGAGCTCCGAACGCCGCTGAACGCGATCCTCGGCTTCGTCGAGCTCCTCATCGACGAGCCTGAGCGCGGTTACGGCCAGGCCAAGCGGCTTCAGTTTCTGGAGCAGGTCCACCAGAGCGGCAAGCATCTGCTGGCTCTGATCAACGACATCCTCGACCTCGCCAAAGCCGAGTCGGGAAAGATGGACCTCAGGCTGACCAGGTTCGACGTTGTTCGCACCATCATGTCGGCGGTCGACATCGTGCAGCCGCTCGCCAATGCAAAGAACCTCACCCTTTCGGCCGAGGTTGGCTCGGCCCGCGGCCTCGTCGCCGACGAGGACAAGGTCAAGCAGATCCTGCTCAATCTGCTCTCCAACGCCATCAAGTTCACGCCGGACGGCGGCAGCGTGACAGTGACGGTCGCGGACCTCCCCGAAGAGATTCAGGTCTGCGTTGCCGACACCGGCGTTGGCATCTCCGGTGAGGATCAGCAGCGCCTGTTCGTGGAGTTCGAGCAGCTCGTACCGAAATCCGGCCCACGCCAACAAGGAACCGGTCTCGGCCTAGCCTTGATCAAACGCTTGGCCGAGCTCCACGGTGGCCGAGCGTGGGTCGAAAGTGAGCCGGGCTCGGGCAGCCGTTTCTTCTTCGCCCTGCCGAAGGTGACCGCCAAGCAGGAGGCTGTGCCGGACCTTCCCGAACCTGAGCTCACCGGTGGTCCTCTGGTGATGGTGATCGAGGACGAGGAGAGCGCGGCCACGCTGCTGTCCATCAACCTGGTGCGGTCGGGATATCGCGTCGAGATCGTAAGGAGCGGACGCGACGCGCTGGCCAGGGCCCTGAGCCTCAAGCCCGACGCCATCACCCTGGACATCCGGCTGCCTGAGCCCGACGGGTGGGACATTCTTCGTACGCTGAAGGCGCATCCGCAAACGAGAAAGACGCCGATCCTGGTCATCTCCGTCCTCGACGACCGCTCACTCGGGTTTGCGCTGGGCGCAGACGACTACCTGGTCAAGCCGGTGGATCGTGAGACGCTGATGAACGTGCTCGCCCGATATGACTTCGCGAGGTCGAAGGGGCGCGCGACGAAGATCCTGGGGGTCGACGACGACCCGGCGGCGCTCAGCCTGCTGCGGGAAAGCCTGCAGCCACAGTTCACCGTGCTCACTGGCGGCGACGGTCCGCAGGGGATCGCGCTCGCGAGAGCAGAGCGTCCGGATGTCGTGATCCTCGACCTGATGATGCCGGGCATGAGCGGCTTCGAGGTCGCGGCCGCCCTCAAGGCGGACGTCGAGACGGCGCAGATTCCCATTCTCGTTCTCACCGCCAAGGACCTGACCGAGGTCGAGAAGGCCCGGCTCAACGGGCACGTCGCGAGCATTCTTCTCAAGGGAAACGGCGGCACCTCCGAGCTGGTCGACTGGCTCGAAAGCCACGGGGTCAAGAGGTCGAGCTAGGAGCCCGGCGATAGTGTTGAGCGACCGATGGAGGACCTGGTCCGTCATGCGCTCGACGCCATGGGCGTGTGGTCGGTCTTCGTGCTTTCGGCCGTCGGGCCATATGTCTTCCCGGCCGCCGGCGAAATAGCAATCGTGCTGGCGGCGGGCACCCGGTCCAGCCCGTGGTGGCAGATCGTGGTCCTCGCGACCGCGGGCGGCATCGCGAGCGACCACGCGGCCTACTGGGTCGGCCGGATCGGAGGAAGCCGGCTGGTGGCCAGGTTTCTCAACCCGCAGCGAAGGATCGCCTACGAGGAGCGTGTTGCCCGCCACGCGCCGCCGTGGCTGGTCCTCGGCCGGCTGGTCACCGCCGTGAGGACGTATCTGGCAGTTGCCGCGGGCGCCGCGCGCTACAGCTATGGCCTGTTCAGCGCTTACAACCTCGCCGGCTGCGCGATCTGGGCGCTCGCGTTCACGCTCGTCGGCTACCTGCTCGGCGCCGCGTTCGACGTGAAGAGCTTCGTGGACCAGATCGAGCACTACAGCCTGGTCGTGGCGGGCCTCGTCATCGTCGCTTTCATCGCCGTATTCGCCTGGCGCTGGTGGCGACGCCGAGCGACGGCATCGGAGTCGGTTTAGTCGCGCGGCGCCTGCTGGATCGTCGTGTACACATTGGCGGGCACGTGGTATTTCGTCTCGGCCTGCCCGCACCAGCTCACGCTGACGGTGACGCCGCGCCCTGTCGAGCGGCCGAGGCCGAAGTGGACGCGCGCATCGCTCTGTGCCGAGAAGCCGGTGATCGCCTGGACCTCCGCCATCTGCTGCGGCTCGCCGGGCGTCACCACACGCACGGTTGAGCCGATTGCATCCGCGTTGCACCAGGAACCGTCGCCGACCAGGCGCAGCCCGACCCAGTCCGCCGCCGCACCCACCCCGGTGTTCCGGTAGACGGCCGGCGGCGCGAACTGGTTGCTGATCACCAAGTCGAGGCGGCCGGTGTTGTCGAGATCGACGAGGGCCACGCCTCGCGAGTTCGAGCCCTTCGTGAGGCCGGCCAACGCGGCGACATCGACGAACTGAGGCCGCGCGCCGGCGCCGCGGTTGTAGTACACGCGGGTCATCTCGTTGGGCCAGATGCAGGCCCCGCGCAGGTCGCCCCACTGGTCGGCGTACATGAAGATGTCCGGCGGCGACTGCATCAGCTTGGCGTTGATGTACCAGTAGTCCGGGCAGCTCGCGGACTGGCGATCGAGGCTGTCGTCGATGTGGCCGTTGGCCTGCACGATGTCGAGCCAGCCCCGATTGTCGAGGTCGCCGGCGGCCGCGCCCCAACCGAAGCGATCCTCGTTCAGGACCCCGCGCGCGCTCGCCTCGTCGACGAGGATTGGGTTGCCCTCGGCGTCGACGCCCTGGTTCATCCAGAGGAGCGATCCCTCCGCCTGGAGGGCGTGGTGCACGTCGGACACGTAGACGTCGAGGCGGCCGTTACCCTCGAGGTCAGCCAGCGAGCTGTTCATACCTTTATATGTGTCCTTGCCCACGTCTCCGAACGTGCCGCCCGCGAGGCGGTGGAAGCGCCCGTGGTCGTTGATGTAAACGTCGTCCGGTCCGAAGTCGTTGGCAACGTAGACGTCGGTCCATCCGTCTCCATTGAGATCCCCGGTGCCGATCGACAGCGACCAGTGCGTCTCGGGCAATCCCAGCTTCCGCACGTCCTGCTTTTCGAAGTGCCCGCCGCCGAGGTTCCGGTACAGGACGTAACCGCCGCCGTTGGTGGCGTCGTACCAGCTGTTGTGCATGAACATCAACATTCGCCGGTCGCCCGGATAAGCGGGTGCGGGCAGGTGGAAGATGCTGAGCTGCGTGGGGGAGGAGTAGCCCGGCAGGTATGGATTGAGGACGTTCGCGACCAGGAGGCTGAGGCGGCCGCTGTGGTCGTAGTCGAGCACGTTGGCCGTGACGCTGATCGAATAGTCGTCCACCCCCGCTTGCGCAGAGACGTCTTCGAACTGGACATGGCCGGTGACGCCATACAGGTTGTGGAGCAGGATCGTCCGGCCGAAGGCGACCGTGAGGAACAGGTCGGGATAGCCGTCCCCGTCGTAGTCGAAGAAGACGCCGCCGGTGACCATGCCGTACCTTTGCGGGTCGCTGCTGATCGCGTCGAGAGCAGGGACCGGAACGCGCTCGAACCGGTAGCCGCCCAGATTGATCAGCAGCTGGTTTCGGTCCCTGGCCGCCGCCAGCGGGTTGGTCAGGAACAGGTCCTGACGACCGCTCAGCGTGACGTCCGCCGCTGAGACCGACGCTCCGACCGACATCAGCCATTTGCTGATGTGCTGCAGGCGAGGGTCGACCAGGCGGAGCGTTGCGGGGTCCATCTGGACCGAGATGCCGGTGGTGGAGGGTGTGAGCTGCTCGAAGCGGAATCCGAGATTGCTGATCGCGAGCCGCGGACGCAGCACCTGCGTGTACGTCGTGCCGCCGAGCAGCGCGATCGAGCTGAGAACCGCAACCGAGCGCAATACGGAGCGGCTGAACAGGGCACCCCGCACCTTGGCCAGCCCGTCCCGTTCGAGCAGGTGCCGGCCGTGGGCCCAGAGATAACGCGCGAGCTGCACGATGGTGGCGGCGTAGAAGAACGTGAAGACGCTCTGCATCAGGTGCAGCACGAGGTCGACCAGCGTGATCGCGATCGCGACCCCGATCTGTCCCCGGCGCGACGCCGGCGACGTCTTGGGGTCGGTGATCATGTAGAACGCGAAGAGGAAGAACTGCGGCGAGCTCATCGTGCCCAGAAAGAGCATCTCCGGCGGCATGTGGAAGCGCATGACGTACGCCCGGAGCGCGGTCTGGCACGCGTACGAGACGAGGAACGTACCCACCAGCCACGCGCGATCGACCTTGAAGACGAACAGGGTCAGGGCCGCCATGACGATGAAGCTCGACACCGTGTAGTTCCCGCGCCACTGGTAGGCCGGCGCGGTCGAGATCACAGAGCCGGCCAGCAGCAGCGATGCGGTGACACCGAAGAGCGAGGGGTTGAAGGCGTGGCCACCATCGCGGGTGAAGAGGTATTTCGACCCGATGGCCAAAAAGACCGGAAAGAAGAGCAGGAAGTAGTCGTGGGCGTAGTTGAGGACGAGCGAGAGGGACAGGCCCGTGATGTAGGCGCTGAGAGGCACGAGCAAACGTCGCTGTCTGAGGATCCAGTGGAGCGCCATGTCGAGTCCGCACGCCGACGCGACTGTGATCAGGATCTGCTCCGGATTGCGGTTGAAGCCCAGCCACAACGTGCCCGCGAGCGCGTAGATCGTCAGCAGCAGCGCGAACGGGATCCTCGGGTCGCGGAGGCCCGGGACGCCGCTCCACAATCCCGGCGTCGAGGTGGTCCGAAGAGCTGCCGGCGGCGTCCGCGCGACGGTTGCGCTCACCGTCAGACGAGCGCCATCTCGAAACCCAGCCGCCTCCCGGCGGTGTCGAGCTGCGGGACCGCCTGGCCGCGCGCGGGCACCACATAGAGGTTCGAGCGCAGGTTGCTGGTCTGGAACCCCGAGTACGCCGGGCCGAGGGGATCGCCTTCCGGCACGTAGGCGCTGAGGAAATGGAAGCCTTTGGCCCTGTGGTCGCGATACATCGCTTCGAGCAGCGCGCGCATGACGCCGGGTTCGTCGCCCGGAACGGCGAGGTGGGTCAGGTACGCGTACTTGAGCGGGCGCCCGTCGGACGGAAGCTTGGGCACCCCCAGCACCGGCGCGGCCAGGTCGTAGGCGCGCTTGACCCACCGCATCGAACCCCGATACGAGCGGACCACGGTGCGCTTGACCGGTGACGCGTCCCAGGCGGCGCAGCAACCGACGAGCGCGCCTTGCCCGTCGAGCGCGAGATAGAAGTCGGAGATTGCCAGGCCGGGCCAGCGGGCCAGCCGGCGGCGCAGCTCGGTTTCGTCGAGGACGTAACCGAACGGCCTATAACGCGAGTCCGCATCAAGGAACGCAGCGATCGCCGGGATGTCCGGCTCGGTCGCGCGGCGGACCTCGTGCCTGCCCTTTGCCCGCCGCCTGGGCAGCGCCAGGTGGACCGCGCGGATGTCGAACCGCTGCAGCAGGTGGTACGGAGGGATGCCGATCTGGCGGCTGCGATCGCTGGTCAGCGCGCGCAGCGCGCGCGTGTTGGAGGCGATGATCGTGGTCAGGAAAAGGTCACAGCCGGCGGCGGCCGCGAACCCGTCGAGCGCGGGGCCGTACAGGTGGCCGAGGATGCGCAGGCCTCCGCGCACCGAAGACGAGACGCGAAGGTCGCCGAGGTAGCCGATGCGAGCCGGCTTGCCGTCCACGTATCCATCGCGCGCGAGGAGCGCGCCCAGCCCGACGATCGTGCCTGCCTGCTCTCCCACCCAGCATTCCCAGCGATCGGTCTGCATCTCGTACAGCCCCGTGAAGTCGGGGTCGCGGCGGATAGAGAGCTGGAGGTCCGCATCCATGGTGATGCCTGCGAACGTCTCGCACAGCGCTGGGTTGTCGGCGGCCGTCGCGAGCCGCACCGAAACGGACCCGGCCAAGGTTCGGGGCTCCGCGCGCGAGCTCATATCCAGTAGGCGACGCGATCGCTGGTGGGGGCAGGAGCCTCGCCTGTGCCGCCGCCAAGCGCATGCTCGCGCAAGGCTTCGACATGCCTGTGGATGACGTCCGCGCCGGTGCCGTTGAACCTGCGGCCGCCGAAGCGCTGGAGGTTGGCCGTCTGCACCGCCATGATCCGCACGTCCTGGTTGATGACCACTCGCGTGTACCAGGGCAGGCCGACGCGGGCCACCCAGTTGAGCGGTCCGAATTGAAACGTGATCGCCGTGTACACGCGCGCCTTGACCGGCGTGATCGGCGTCACCTGCGAGGTGATGACGAACGCGCGCCTGGGACCCCACGCGTAATCAACGCGCGTGCAGTTCGGCATGAAGAACTTGTCGGTGTGCGTCATCGGGGAGTTGTCGGGGTTGAGAAGGCGGCTCGCGAAGCCGATCGAATCACCTGGGATCACGTAGTCGACGAGCACCGAGTCCCGTGTGCGCTCGACCCCGGCCTCTCCGCGCTTCGGTTTTCCGGTTCTGCGAAACCAGCCGCCGTGGACGAAGCTCGTATGCGGCACGTCCATGAAGTTCTCGACCAGGTCGGTGACGTCACCGGCGAAGTCGGTGACCATCGTGTACGACATCCAGCCCGGACCCACCGCTGGGAACTGGAACGGCTCGTGCTCAGCCGCCCGCTCGGGGGCGCCCATGTAGACCCACACCAGCCCGTCCTGGTCGCGCGCGGGGAACGATTCCACGAAGCGGTCCGGCCGCCCGGCTGGAGCTTCGGCCTGGACACCGCCAGACTTCGGACCCTCCGACGGCACGAAAACACACTTGCCTTCGGCGTTGTACGTCCAGCCGTGGTACGGGCAGCCGATGCAGCCGTCGAACACCTGGCCGGCGCTGAGCATGGCATTGCGATGCAGGCAGCGATCGAGCAGGGCAACCGGCCGTCCGCCGGCGGATCGGAACAGCACGAGCGGTTCCTCGAGGATGGTGCTGGCGATGGGCCGCCGCGACGTGACCTCTCTCGAAAGCGCAGCCACGTACCAGCTCTCGCTCAAGGTGCCGCTGGTGAACCGCATGATGTCGCGCTTCTCGGGCGCCGCGTCCTCTCGCGTGCGTTCCGCAACCTGCTTCATGACACCAGGCTGTCCTCGCCGGCCAGCCGGCGAGCCCGCGTGATGGAGACCTCCAGGCTCGGCGGCTTGATGCTCCCCGCCCGCTGGCCGGCCTCGATGCAGACCTGTTCGTAACGCAGCGCGCCGCCCGTGATCGGCATGGCGCGAACAGGCGCCAGCTGTCCGAGCCGGCGGCAGAGGCGGTAGTGGTGCGTCTCGAGCAGCAGCTCCTCGACCCGGCGCGCCATCTCTCCGCAGCGCCCCGGGTCGTCGAGCTCGGCGACGAGCGCGTAGCCGGGCGGCGGTCCCGGCTGCGGCGCCAGCATGGTGAAGCGCGACCGCAGCTCCAGCTCGCCCATCGCGCGCCCAAGCACGGCCTCGACCAGCAGCGGCGTCAGCTTCTCGCCGGCCATGTCGCTGGCGCCATCGGACCGGCCAGCAAATCGAAGCAGCGGCGTGGCATGGATGTGGCCGACCACGTCCACGAGATCCTTGAGCCGGTAACGCTGGAAGCCGCCTGCGGTCGTGAGCACCACCTCGTAGCGCCCGGCGGCCCTCAGCTCATGCGCCATCCACACCCCACCCTCGGCATCGAGGAATTCCAGGAAATGCGACGTGATCGCCGCGACAGGACCGGGCAGGCCGGTGATGGGGAACGAGACGACGCCCTCGGTCGCCAGCAACCCCTTGCCCTGGACCTCGACATGCGGAAACCGCCGTCGCATCGGTTCCACCGCCGTCGCGGCGTAGCCGTCGGTCCAGCACGAGATCATGCCGAGGCCCGGCCAGATCTCCCCGAGGTCGATAGGGGCATGACTACCGAATCGCCTGCGCAGCTCGCCCGCTCGGGACTGGTCGTGCAGGTCTCCGAGGAGGGCGCCAAAGCTGTCGTCGAGCGCATCGGCCAGCAAGGTGAGGAAGCTTGGATTCCAGACCGAGATGAACGCTAGGTCGGGCGTGTCGAGCAGCGCTCGCAGCGTCGTATAGCGCCAGCGCTCAACGTCATCGGTCCCGCCCGTGGGCGGCGCCACCAGGGTCTTGGCCAGCAGCCACCGTGCCGCCTTCGGAAAGTAATCGCCATCGTCTGCGCCGACAGGTACGCCGCCGCTCGTGTGCGCAGGCCGGCGCATGGGAGGAGAGACCGCCCAGTAGGCGCGCCCACCGCGCAGCCGCGGGTGGCTGTTCAGGAGATCGAAGACCCACGGCAGCGTGGCCGCGGAGAACTCCGCGAGCAGGCGACGGGTGTAGGGCACCAGCTTTTGCGTGCCGGAAGAACCACCCGTCGGCTCCATGAAGACCACCGGCTCGCCAGTGAGCACGTTCGGCTCGCCCGCCTCGATCCGTTCGACATATGGCCGGAAGCCTTCGAAGTCTCGAAGTGGGACGCGGGCCCTCCAATCGTCCACGGATCGCACTCCGGCCAGGCCATGGTCTCGGCCAAAGCCGCTCTCGGCGGAAGCGCGAATGGTGCGCCACAGGATGTTCAGCTGGGCTTCCTCAGGCCTGTGAAGAGCGCGCTCGAACCGGGCGCGCGCCGGCGCGGCCGCGGCCAGGTTGGTCAGGTTGGCAAGGCGCGTACCCGCGCTCAACCGGCCGTCATTCTCTTTCGCAGCCGCCGGATCCAAGCGTTGAGCGCCACGGCCAGCGCGTCGCGTTTGCGGATCAGCGCCAGGCAGGCGAGCTCGTCGCCCCGTTCATGGCCCGGATTCCGCTCCACGAAAAAGCGCACATGCGCGTCCGCTCGCGCGGTCGCATCGATGGGGGCGAGGCCGCGCCGCACCCACTCGTGCCCGTTGTTGACGGCAATCCCGGTCGACGCATCGTAGGTCGAGCCGAAGCGTGCAGCCGCCACGCGGTCCAGCAAATGCCGTAGATGCGGGTCGTCGGGACGCTCATGGCGAGGGATGCTGACAGGGAAGTTCTTGATGAAGCCGAGGTACGTTTTGTAGCCCTTCGAGACCAGGAACCAGTACACGGGCACCCGCGGGTTCCGGAGCTGCAGCCTCATGAAGAGGCGAGACAGCTGCCTGTGCAGATGCTTCTGTCCCCAGTAGTCGCGGTCGATCACCGTGTCGCCCGAAAAGACGACGATCGCCCTGCCGCGCTCCGTCTCCTCGACGCGCACGCTGATCGTCGAGAAACCCTTGAGCTCCCGCGTCGCCTGGTCACGCATGATGATGATGTGCTGCTTTTCTTCCAGATCGGCGAGAAAGCGCGTCCAGTCGGCGCCCTCGTATGAGGTTGCGAAGAGCGCGAATGCGGTGCGCCTGGTCGCGTCGTCGAGATCGCGCACGGCGATCGTCGTGCTCACGAGCCGTCGAAGTGCGGTGGAGGCAGAGGCCTCTGCGAGGAGCGCCGCCGACCGAGCCTGTTGGTTCATCGGCCGCCCGCAGTTTACTAGCGGCCAACCGCCGGCGTCGTCAGTACCGGTACTGATTCTTTGGCCGTGATCGGATTGGGATTCCCGCCATTGACACGACGCGCCCGATGGCGAATGATGGCCGCGATTTGTCCCAGACCGTGCTTGATCGCGCGAGGCGGATCAGCTGGGAGCGTTGGGCGGCGCTGACCGGCCTGCTTGCCGTGGTCGGCCTCGTGCTCGCGACCCTCGTCCAGGGACCCATCCCCGCAGCCAATGCGCCCACCAAGTCGATGACCGATTTCTTCACGCAGCACCACAGCCGGATCATGGCCGCCATGTACATCCGCCTCTACGCCGGCTTCGCCTTCATCTGGTTCCTGGCCGCGCTGTGGAGCGCGCTGGCCAAGGCCGAAGGACGCGTCGCGAGAGTCTCGATGGTGGCGTTCGGCTCGGGCATCGTGGTGCTGGGCTCGAGCGGAGCCGCGACCGCTCTCATCGCGGCGGGCGCTTTTCGCGCGGGTCAGGGCGTCGATCCGGCGGTGGCCGCCGCGCTCGTCACGGCGGTGCACATGTTCTACGCGATCAGCGGCATGGGCACCGCCTGGATGCTGATCGCGAGCTGGCTGGTGAATCAACGGACCGGGATCTTTCCGCCCTGGTTGGGCTGGCTGGGGGTTGTGTTCGCGGTGATCAGCCTGGTCCTCGCCCCGTTCGCGTTCGGGCAGCCGATCGTCCTCTACGCCGCGCTGCTCACGCTCATCTGGATGGGGATCGTGAGCGTCCTGCTGTTCATGCGGCCGGACCTGACGCAGCCGGTCTCCTGATCGCTGTCCGCCTGTCAGGCCTCGGTGGCCTGGCGACGGCCGTCCTGCTCGTCCTCTCCAATGTGGTCCAGGGCGTGCTGCCACCGGCGGGAGCGCCGGCCGCTGAGCTGTCCGGATTTCTTGCCGCGAATCGCGAGCGAATCATCGCGGCGATCTTCATCAGGCTGTTCGCCGGGCTGGCGTTCGTTGCTTTCATCGCAGGACTGCGGGCGACGCTGGACCAGGAGCCGCGACGCAGTCGGTTCCTCGCCGCGGCCGCATTCGCCGGAGGGCTGGTCGTCGTGGCGGGAAACGTCGGGGCGAGCGCGACGCTGGCGGCAGCCGCCTATCGAACGGAGACCAGCCCGTCACTCGCGCTGATGGGGACCCTGGTGACCGCCACCCACTTCTTCTACATATGTAGCGGCGTCGGGCTCTCCTGCCTCCTGCTGGCCGCCTTCGCCGCCCTGGCCGGCACTCGCTTCATGCCGCTCTGGTTGGGCTGGCTCGGCGTGGCCACGGCCGTGGCCGACCTCGCCTTGCCACCGATCGCCTTCGGCACCGAGGTATACGTGTCGGGCACGGTTCTGCTCGCCAAGCTCGGCTGGATCGCCGCGATCGGCGTGCTGATCTTTCGCACTCGTGACCAGCCGCACGACCAGGCTTGAATAGGTGGGAATGAGGACGTTGCGGGCGTAACGCCGCCTCACCACCCGCACCTCGCCCGGCAGCGTCTCTAGCACCTCCAGCACGGTCCCGATCTCGCGGTACGCCAGGTTGAAGCCGAGGCAGAAGTGCGACCCGGCCCCGAACCACAGGTGCTTGACTCTGCGGTCGTGCTGTCTTTTGATGTCGAACCGGCGTGGTCTGGGAAACCACCGTGGGTCCTTCATCAAGTTGTAGGCGAGGATCAGGACGCGGCGCCCGGCCTTGAGCTCGTGACCCGCCACCGTGCGCGTCTTCTCGACGCTGCGCAGCATGATCGGCGCCGGCACGACGAATCGAAGCGACTCGTCGATCGCGCTGATGCGCAGCTCGGGTCGCGCTCGAAGAAGGGTGAGCTCGCCGGTGTCGACGAGCAGCGCCACCGCCCGCGGCACAGTGGCCGAGACGGTTTGCGTTCCGACCGTGAGCAGGGCGGCGGTAACGCCCTTGACCTCATCGAAGGACATGCCCAGTCCGCGCAGTCGCTGGATGATGGAATCCGACCTCGCGTCCTGGCGCTCGAAGGAATCGCGCGCGTAGTCCATGAGCTCCGCGAAAAACGCGCGGCGGACGGCGACCTCGCGTTCGTCGAGGCGCGTCGTGGTCAGCCCGATCGGAGCGGTGAGCCTTGCGCCGACGGACCACAATCGCTCATAGGTCTCGTCCTCGCCGTCGGCTTCGACCGCTATGCCGAGCATGTGGCAGATCATCTTTCCGCTCAGCCGGTGCATGAAGCGAACGAGGTCGACATCGCGCCCCTCGACGAGCTCGCGCCGCAAGCGAGCCGCCGGCTCGGCCAGGACCTGGCGCGAGACGACGTCGAGGTAGGCGGCCGAGAAGAGGTCGTGAAGCCTGGAGGTCAGCGCGCTGTGTGCGGGGCCTTCCATGTTCATCAGGGCGTTCTCGCCCAGGACCTGGGTGATCATCGAGCCCATGCTGCCCGGCCCCGTCTTCGTGAATGTCCGGGAGTCCTCGAGGATCGCCTTGCCCATCTCGGGATCGTTGACCAGGTAGCCCACGCCGGGCACGTACACCACGGCGCCGAGCTGACGTACGGCTTCGACGAGGAGAAGGGCCGGCAGGTGGTCGGCCGCATAGACGAGAAGCTCGTGCCACACTGCGCGAGCCTGGCCACGACGAGCGGAATCGTTCACGTCGATGCTCTGCCCGCAGCGAGCCTAACCGACCTGCCACGTCGAAGACGAACTGTGCTTCGTACACTGGGGCAGGTGAGCGCCATGGGTCGGGTGGCCGGAGTGGACGTGTGGCCGGAGCTGCCGTACGGCGAGTGGAAGGACACCCGCGACACGCTGCACATGGTGGCGCAGGTGGTGGGCAAGGTCAGGCTCTCGCTCACTCCGTTCGAGCCGCAATGGGCCAACGTCCCGCTGTACGTGACCTCGCGTGGTCTGACCACCTCGCCGATGGCGTCCGCCGGCGTCATATTCCAGGTCGACATCGACCTGGTCGATCACCAGGTCGTCATCACGACCACCGGAGGCGAGACCCGTCGGGTGCCCTTGGCCGCGCGTCCGATCGCCGCCTTCTACAACGACTTCATGTCCAACCTCCGCGCGATGGGAGTTGACCCGCGCTTTCGACCGGTTCCCGACGAGGTGAGCGATCCGATCCCGTTTGCGGAAGACACCGTCCATTCGAAGTACGAGCCGGAATGGGCGAATCGTTTCTTCAGGGTTCTGTCGAATGTGGACCTGGTTCTGAAAGGGCATCGCTCGAGGTTCCGCGGGAGGACGTCGCCGGTCCATTTCTTCTGGGGAACCTTTGATCTTGCAAACACAAGGTTCTCCGGCCGGCCGGCAACGCCGCCGCCGAACGCGGGCATCATCCAACGGCTGTCAGCCGACGCCGAGCAGATCTGCGCCGGCTTCTGGCCTGGCAGCCGGGAGTATCCCCGACCCGCCTTCTTCTCGTACACATACCCCAAACCGGACGGCATCGAGGAGCAGCCGATCGAACCGGCGCAGGCACGTTGGGACACGGGACTGGGCGAGTTTGCGCTGCCTTACGACGACGTCCGCCAGAGCGTCTCGCCCGACAGGGCGATCCTCGACTTCTGCGAAAGCGCCTATGCCGCCGGCGCCCGTTTGCGTGGCTGGGATCCGACGCTCGTCGTCGAGCCCGCTCACCCGGGAGCGCCGCGCCGGTGATCGCCATGCTCGCAGCCATCGGTCGCAGCCGGCGCCGCATCCCGAACCTTCCGAGCTGGCGGAGCCGTTCGAGCTCGGTCAGCGCATACAGCGCATACAGCTTCCTCAGCTTTGCCAGCCTGTTGAGCGCCGGCTCGATCCTCAGCGTCGGCAGCGCGGGCTCGATCCTCAGCGTCGGGAGTGCGGGCTCGATCCTCAGCATCGGCAGCGCCGGCTCGATCCTCAGCATTGGCGGGACGGGCTCGATTCGATCCGCGGCCCGGCTGGCGGCGGCGATAGACGATTTTCAAAGACTCATCAGCCGCCTCTCCAACGCGTAGCGCCGTGGCGCGCGCCGGCCATCGGGCGAAGTCGATCGGCGGTCGCGTCCTGCGCCCTTCATAAGGGAGTCGCGAAGCCTTCACCGCCGGGCGTGGTTATGGTGAACGCATGACGTTCTACGTCATCAGGCGCGTCTTCATCAGCGTCTTCCTCCTGCTCTTCATGTCGTTCGTTTTCTTCGCCTTGACGCGCGCGACACCTGGCTCGCCCTTCAGCACGGGTGAGAATCCGAGGGCAAACCAGAGATTGATCGACCGCCGCATCCACAATCTCGGCCTGGACAAACCCTGGTATGAGCAGTACCCCCTCTACCTGAACACCCTTGTGCACGGGGACATTGGCCAGTCGTTCGCCTACAACCAACCGGTCTCGAAAGTGCTGGCCGATCGCGTGCCCAACTCGGTTCTGCTGCTGGGAACGGCCCTGATCCTGTCTCTGCTCGTGGCCATCCCGCTGGGCATCTTCGCGGCGACACGCCAGTACTCGGCGATCGACATGACGAGCTCGGTGCTCAGCTATGCGGGGATATCCGTGCCCAGTTTCGTGCTGGGCATCTTCCTGCTGATCGCCGGCGGGGTCTGGCTTCGACATCTCACCGGCGGCGCGGTGTACTTCCCCCTGTTCGGAATGCACAGGGGTGGCACGACCGACTTTGTGGATCTGGTGTGGCACATGGTGCTGCCCGTCAGCGCGCTTTCATTCCTGAGCATCGCCGGATTCAGTCGGTTCATGCGCGCCAGCATGCTCGAGGTCCTCCACCAGGATTACGTGCGCACGGCCAGAGCCAAGGGTCTTCCGGCGCGAAGGGTCAACTACAAGCACGCGCTGCGCAACGCCATCCTCCCGATCATCACGCTCGTCGCGCTGCAGACTCCGCAGTTCGTCAGCGGCGCGATCATCACCGAAGGCATTTTCAGCTGGCCGGGCATGGGCCTTCTGGCGTTCCAGGCAGCGGCCGACCGCGATTACCCGGTGATCCTCGGCGTGGTGATGCTGGTCGCATTCTTGACCGTGCTTTTCAACCTGCTCGCCGACATCGCGTACGCGATCGTCGACCCTAGGATTCGCTACTGAGCATGGCTCAAGTCCTCGTCGGCACTCGCGACGGCCTGCACCGTTTCGACGGTTCCGGCAGCCGTCTTGCGGTCGAGCATGCGGGTCGGGAGGTCACGACCATCGGCCCGGAGGGATGGGAGCTGTGGGCGATCCTCGACGGCAAGGAGGTGGTGCACACCGCGGGGGTCGACTGGTGGTTTCACGTCGCGAACCTGAGCGGGCTGCACGGCAACTGCATCGCCGACACTCGCGCGGGCGTGATCCTCGGCACCTCGGAGGCGCACCTGTACCGGATCGCCGGCAAGGGCGTGGAGCGAGTCCAATCGTTTGAGCGATCGCCCGGGCGAAAGGAGTGGTTCACGCCTTGGGGCGGGCCTCCGGACACCCGCTCGATCACCGAAGACGGCGACACGGTTTACGTCAACGTCCACGTCGGCGGCGTGCTCCGCTCATCGGATCACGGCGACTCGTGGCAGCCGACCATCGACATCGAAGCCGACGTCCATCGCGTGACGACAGGCCACGGGCGGGTGTATGCCGCGGGTGCGCAGGGCTTGAACGTGAGCCGGGACAAGGGCGACACGTGGGGCTCGAGCGATGAAGGCCTCGAGGGCAGCTACTGCCGCTCGGTGACTGTCTGCGGCGACACGATCCTGGTGTCCGGGGCGGACGGGCCGCGCGGAGGTCACAGCGGGATATACCGGGCCGCAGTTGACGGTCGCTCGTTCGAGCGTTGCACCCAGGGCCTGCCCGAATGGTTCACCAAGAACATCGACAGCCTGTGGCTCGACGCATTTCCCAACGGCTCGCTGGCCGCCTTCGGCACCGAGGATGGGCGCCTGTTCGCGTCCACCGACCAGGGCAAGACGTGGTCTCAGATCGCCGGCGGCCTCCCAGGCGTCACCCGCGTCCAGCTCATTCCGTAGCCGCGTCGATGTGCCGCGCCAGCCAGGCGTTGAGATCCGCGCCGTCCCGCCAGACTTTCGCGATCCGTTCACGCGCGGCGGCCGTCGCGATCCACGGTTCGATCGGCCACCGCTTCCAGTAGATCAAGCGCTTGTGGCGCAGCAGCTCTCCGCGCGGGTGATCCTGTGGATGGGGAGGAGGCACCCGTTTGAGCTCTTGCCCTTCCACGTCGTAACCCTTGCCTCGAAGCGCCGCCACGATCTTCGCCAGGTCCTCGCCTGAACGCTCAGCCGCGATGCCCGCGCGGAACCTCGCCAGCTGAGCGGCATCCATCATGTAGCGCCCGCCCGCCGCGACCAGGCCCTCGGCGTCGAGAGCGACATATCCTCCGCGACGAGCGTCCGCGTAGATGTTCAGCTTGTACGGAGACTTGTCCGCCGCGAAGCGGATGTCGCGGTTGGGCCTCGAGAGATGGGCCGGCCCGAACTCCGGTTCGAGGTCGGCCAGGAGCGCGACCATCGGGGCTTTGACCTCGTCTTCGTAACGGCGGCGGTTGGCGTCGAAGTAAACCTTGGAATTGTTCATGCGAAGGCCCAGGAAAAATCCCTGGAAGTCACCGCGCCAGCCTTTGAAACTGCCAGGCATGTCCAAAAGACTAAGTGGAGCTTGAGGCCGGATTTAATCCGGCCGTCACTCCGCACGTCACCTTCCAAGCGCCTCCCAAACGCCGCTGAGGAGAGGGGAGGGTTCGCGGCGGGGGACAACACTGTCCCCCCCGCGATTGCATCCCTGGAAGTCACCGCGCCAGCCTTTGAAATCTCCTGGCATGCGGTAAAGAGTAAGGGAGCCCGCATCGACTACTGTGTCTCGCAGCGCGGGGATCACCGTCGCTGGATTTGAGGGGAGCGAAGCCAATGGCAACGACGCGAACGAAGAGGTTCCCGGGCGAGACGGACGAATACAGGCGCGCCCGCAGCCATCTCTTGCAGTCGGAGGTGAAGCTGCGGCGTCAGATCGAGGCCGTGGCCGCTGAGCGGCGCGGCCTACCTCTCGGCGGCGAGGTGCGAACCGACTACGAGTTCGAGGCCGCGAATGCAGACGGCGACGAAGTCGGCAGCGTGCGGCTGTCGGAGCTGTTGGCGCCGGGCAAGCGCAGTCTTTTCCTGTACAGCTTCATGTTCCCCGAGAGGGTGGGGTCCATGACTCCCTGCCCCTCGTGCACATCGATCATCGACGCCGTCGACGGGGCGTCTCGTCACCTGATCCAGCGGATCAACTTCGTGGTCGTCGCCAAGGCGCCGATCGCGAAGTTCCAGGAGCACGCCCGAAGGCGAGGTTGGCGGCACGCCCGGCTGCTGTCCTCGGCGACGAACGACTTCAATCGCGATTACGGAGCCGAAGGACCTGACGGCCAGCAGTTCCCGCTCGCGCACGTCTTCCAGCGTCGTGGGAGGAAGATCCGCCACTCGTGGACCAGCGAGCTTTGGTTCGCGGACAACGACCCAGGGCAGCACAAGCGCCACGTCGACTTCATGTGGCCGCTGTGGAGCATCCTCGACTGCACGCCTGAGGGCAGGGGCAAGACGTGGGGACCGGAGCTGGAGTACTAGCTTGTCCTTTTGGCGAAAGTCGACTCGAATTCGGGGAAGTAGCGTTGAATGACCGACAGGTCGAAGCTGGCCAGGATTGCGCCGGGCGGCTCGCGCTCCAGTAGGAAGTCGAAGCTGGTGGTGACGAGGCTCTCGACATCTTCACGCCCTCCGCTGCGGGCCCAACGCTGGACGTCGCTTCGGCTTACCGTGACGGCATGCAGCGTTCGCACGCCGTCGTGGTCGACCGTCACCGAGCACAGCCAGCCGTCACCCCTGGGCTCCGCATGCACCTGGACCATTCACCCATCAGGTTAGGCCTCGCGCGATGACCTATCAACCGGGGCAGTGGCACGACTACTTCTTGATGGTGGGAGGAGGCGCCGCCGCGCTCACGGGTCTCGTCTTCGTCGCGATGACACTGCACCTCGAGGACATCACCAGGAACCCGGTCCATCGCCACCGGGCGCGCACCATCCTCACCGGCTTGACCGCGGTGTTCATCCGCTGCGCTCTCGTCCTCATGGGCGGACAGAACGCCCAGGCGGTGGGGTTGGAGCTGATTGGCGTTCTGCTGGTCGTCGAGGCCATCCTCTACAACAGCATCCGTCAGGCTGCTCAGAGCGCCGACCCGTGGGTGCTGCGCCGAACCATCGGCAGCTTCATCTGCCTGGTCGTCGAGCAGGCGGGCGCGGTCGTCCTTTTCTTCGGCGGCGCGTGGGGCCTGTACCTGGTGGGGCTGGGGATGATGTCGTCGTTCGTCTTCATGGTGTCGGGCGCCTGGCTGTTGCTGGTCGGTGTCGGCGAGGACGAAGCCTCGACCGCGACCGCTAGCCGATAATTCTGTCGATGCCCGAGCTTCGAGACTTCCGACTCGGCGCGGACGTTGTCGGCGCTGACGGGCAGAAGGCAGGCACCCTGGTCAGCGTGCTCGTCGAGGAGAAGGGATTCGATCCTCAAGCGCTGGTGGTCAAGGAGGAGGAGTCCCTGGCCGGCCGCTTGCTGGCGGATGAGAGGTTCTATGTCACCGACGAGGTCGTCGTGCCGATCGCCGAGGTCGAGTTGGCCGCCCATGACTTAATCCGCCTGACGATCCCGGCCGCCGAAGTCCGCAAGCGGCCGCCATACCTCAGCTACCGGTTCAAGGCGCTGACCCTGGGCACCGCGGCCCTGGAGGAAGCAGAGATACTGGGTGGCCTGGGCACGCCCAACGTCGAGGAGGTGGCCAACAAGGGCGCCGGCCAGATCGAGATCGAGCGCGACGAGAACGTCATGCTCGGCACCACCGGCCGCCGGTTGGGCAAGGTCCAGGACCTCCTCTATCACGACGGCGAGCTGATCGGGGTCGCCATTCGGCCGGAAGGTTTCTTCAAGAAGGACGTCGTGCTCCCGATCCGCTTCATCTCGCGCGCCGATGACCTGGCGCTCTTTGCCTCAGTGAATGAATCCGACATCGAGCACCTGGAGCCTTTTGCCGGCGCCGACTGATCGAGGAATGATGTCGGCGTGAGGTCGCTGGTCTGGCATGGCCCCGGCTCGATGACCGTCGACGACGTCACCGAGCCTCGACCGCAGGCGGGTGAGGCCTTGGTCCGCAGCCGGGCCGCGGGGATCTGTGGCTCTGAGGTGGAGGGATACCTGGGCAGGATGTCGAACCGCGTGCCTCCCCTGGTGATGGGACACGAGTTCGCCGGCACCGTCACCGAGGTGGGTGAGGGCGTTGAGCGGTCCTGGGTGGGCAAGCCTGTCGCCATCAACCCCATCGTGGGCTGCGGCCGCTGCGCGTACTGCACCCGCGGAGACCGCAACCTCTGCCCCGATCGCTACCTGGTTGGAGTCGCGGTGCCGGGCGGATTCGCCACCGTCGTCGCGGTCGCCGAACGCTGCCTTTTCGAGATGCCCGCCGCCATGGACATGAGACTCGGCGCGCTCGTCGAGCCGCTCGCCAATGGGGTGCATGCGCTGCGGAGGGCGGCACCGGAAGGAGTCGCCGGCGCGGTGGTCATCGGAGCCGGCACGATCGGCCTCGCCTGCATGCAGGCCGCTCTGCTGCACGGCATCGGCAAAGTCGATGTGGTCGAGCTTCACCCGGCTCGCCGAGACCATGCTCTCAGGCTCGGCGCGCACCGAGCCTATGCGTCCGGCACCGAGGTGAAGCCTGGCGTCGACCTTGTGATCGATGCTGTGGGCGTCGGTGCCACCCGGCTCCTGGCGATCCAGCTCTTGAATCCAGCCGGAACCGCCGTTTTCATCGGCCTGCATGAGGACGAGACAGCGCTGCCCTGGCACGGGATCGTTCGCGGCAACCACACGATCAAGGGTGTGTTCGGCTACTCGGACTCGGATTTCAAACAATCACTCGAGTGGCTCGCGTCGGGCCGGGCGGGCATCGGCGCCATGGGCGATGTCGTGCCCCTCGAGGAGGGCCCTGCCGCATTCGCCACGTTGGCCAGGGGGCCGGTGGACGCCATCAAGGTCTTCCTGGGTGCGTGAGTCGCCGGCCGGCAAGGTCGCCATGGTCATGCATGCGCCCAATCCGAAGCCTCCCGAGGAGTAGGAGACGGCCGCACGACGAGGACGGCATGTCGTGGCGCTCGACGTGGGGAGCTCCTCGGTCAGGGCCTTCCTGTTCGACGCGCGCATGAGCTCGGCCCGGGCCATCGAGGTCCACCATCCGATCGAGCCGCGCGTCGGGCCGGATGGAACCGCCGAGGTCGACCCGGATGCATTGATTGGCGTGGTCGTCCGCTGCTTGAGTGAGCTCCTGCGCAAGGCCGGACCGGCACGAACTGCGGATATCGCCGGCGTCGGAACCTCGACGTTCTGGCACGGGCTGGTCGCGACCGACGATTCGGCTCGGGCCCTGACGCCTCTTTATCTATGGGCCGACACCCGGAGCCGGAACGCGGTCGGTCGATTGAAGGACGGCCTCGACGCCGAACAGGTTCGCCTTCGCACGGGCGGCCCCATCCATCCGAGCTACTGGCCCGCCAAGCTGGCGTGGCTGAGAGCCGAGCGACCGCGCCTGTGGAAGGGGCCTGTCCGGTGGCTCAGCTTCGGCGACCTTCTCTTCTGGCGCCTGCACGGCCGCCTGGGCACCAGCCTGTCGATGGCGTCGGGCACCGGGTTGTTCCGGCTCGCCGACTGCAGGTGGGACGAGGACCTGATGGCGTATCTCGGCATCAGTCCCGATAGCCTGCCGCCAATCGCGGAAGTCGAGCAAGGCTTGACCTCGGCATATCGCCGGCGATGGCCGCAGCTCGCTGACGTGCCCTGGCTGCACGCCGCTGGAGACGGAGCGCTGGCCAACCTCGGCAGCGGGTGCACCACGCTTGCTCAGCGGGCCCTGACCATAGGCACCTCCGGGGCGCTGCGCGTAATGCATCGGGATCCTGCCCTCGAAGCGCCGCCGGGCTTGTGGACCTACCGGCTGGACCGCGCGAGGTTGGTGACGGGAGGCGCGCTCTCCAACGGCGGCAACCTCCGGACCTGGCTTCGCGATGTTCTGCGAATCGAGGATCGCAGGCTCGAGGCTCGTGTCGGCGCGATGCCGGCCGGCGCTCACGGATTGACGTTCCTTCCCCACCTCGCCGGCGAGCGCAGCCCGGGCTTCGCCGTCAATGCCTTTGGCGCCATCGCCGGGCTCACGTCCGCCACCACTGCCATCGACATCGCTCGAGCTGGGCTCGAGGCGGTTGCAATGGAGTTTTGGCGCGTCGACCAGCTGCTCGATCTGGTGTTCCCGCGCCCGAAGCAACTCGTCGCCGGAGGTGCGGCGCTGCTGGGCTCTCCCGCCTGGATGCAGATCATGGCCGACGCCATCGGCCGGCCACTGCTGGCGGGTGAGCCTGAGGCGTCGGGTCGAGGAGCGGCGCTGTTCGCCATGGAGCTGCTCGGAATCGCCGATGGGGCCGGGTCGAAGCACAGGATTGGTCCCATCTATCGGCCCCACGCGCTCGCCACCAACGCGTACCGTGCGGCCGCGTCGCGTCAGCGGGCCCTTTACAGAGGACTGGTCACGGACCGATTGCTCGACCCGTAGGTTCTCTAGAGATTCTCCTCGGGCTCGTCGTACCACTGCATGCGGTCACCGACGCGGCTGCGCAGCTTCCACTTCGCGCTCTTGCGCGTCTGTTCGATTCGTTCCCACAGGCCGTGGAGCCGCTCGCCGATCAACGCCGATGCTTTGGGATCGATGTCGTAGCCGTCGACGTTTTTTCGGCAGCGCTCGATGGTCGCTTTGACCGTGCGCCACAGCCCCCAGTCCTTCGCGCACAGGTCGGCGATGAAGGCAGCTTCGATTCCCGGTTCACGCCCGTTGACGAGGGGGTGGTGGTACATGAGTCCGTAGATGTCGCGCTGGTCGCGTTCGTTCAGCTGCACGATCTGCAGCTTGGTCAGCAGCAGCTCGGCCAGTGGAATCGTGTAGGGGTCGCGGTCGAGGCGACCGGCGATCGGTATCTCATGACACATCGAGAATTCCTCGATGAACACGTCGAGCTTGCGCTGGTTGGTTTCGTCGACGAAGACAAGCCGGCGAGCTCCGTGCAGCGTGTTGAACATCGCATCCGGGGTGTAGCCGGCCTCGGTCAGCACCCGCGTGAGGGCGGTCCGGCTGCCGCGCTTGGTCACGACGTCGATGTCGCCGATCACGCGCGGCAGGAGTGGGCCGGCGGGCGGCGACTGGATCCACACGGCCACGCCGCCGAGCAGGCGCACCACCAGCCCGTGCTTGGTGGCGGCGTCCACGAGCCGCCGGCCTTCGCCCACGGGGTCTTCGAGCGGTGCGCCGGCGCGAACCGCGACCGGTTCGCTCAAGCAGGAACCCTAGCCAGTCGTGAACAGGAAATCGATGTAGCTGCCATCCTGGGCGAAGTCCACGATAGCGCCGCGAAGCACATCAGCGGCGTAATCACTGCCCGGGTTGAGGCACATCGTCTGGCCGATCTTCTGCGCCCCACGCGACTCGTGGATGTGCCCGTGGAGGCCGACCACGGGATGGTATTTCTTGACCACGTCGCGCACGGCCTTGCTGCCGACAGGGACGATGCTCGGGCGCCCACCTCGGATCACCGGGCGAAGCTGCGGGTCGAGCTCGGCCGCAAAGTCCAACCCCGAGCCGTAGGGCGGGCAGTGGAAGTTCACCGCCACCTTTCTGTCGTGTGGCGCTGCATCGAGGATCGCCTCGAGGCGCCGGCCGAGCTCTTCCTCCGAGTACTCACGCTCCGTGTTCCAGGGCGTCGGCGTGACGTCTCCGCAGCTCGCCATCAGCACCGGGCCGAGCTCGCATAGCTCGCCCTCGGGCGATTCGATGCGGGGTGCCGACTTGAGCACCGGATCGATCGCCTTGGGGTCGTCGTTGCCGGGCGTGATGATGCACCGCACGTTCGGCGCCAGGCGCTCGTCGGCGAGACGGCACCAGCCTTCGATCTGCTCGATGATCGCGTGCAGGAAGGCGTCGTCCAGGTACGGCGCATCGTTCTCCATGCGTTCGATGTCGCGGGCGTCGGCCACCACCGAGTAGAAGCCCATGCGGTTGATCTCCGCGCGCAGCCGATCCTCCTCGGCGCGCGGGACGCTCACCTGCTCGCCGCGCACCTTCGCGCTGAGCGTGCCGTTGTCGGAACGGATCGGCACCAGCCCCTTGCCCGCAATGTCGCCGCCCAGCACCAGCACGTCGGCGTCGTAGGACGAGGCTGCCGCCAGGAACTTCCGGAAGCACCGGTCGGATCCGTGGACGTCGGTCGCGAAGAAGACGCGGAGGGCCCGCTGCTTGGGGCGGCTACCGAACATCAGGTGTTGTGATGATTACTCGGGCGGAAGCTCCCGCATCGCGAGCCTCAGGTCGATCGACGACCTCGAGAGTCTCATCTGCCGGGCAATCAGATAGATGACGGGGCCCGCCAGCAAGACGATGACGAGGGCTCCGACTGAGGACACGCTGAAGGTTCCGAACACCTCCGGATGCGTGATGATCAGGATGACCACGATGAGGGCCAGGATCGTCGTCGCCGCGCCCCATAGAGAGGGCACCGGAATTCCCGCCATCTTCGGCAGCTCGGTCTGGCCGGGCTTCATGATCAGGTCGGGGCGCCGGTAGGGCAGCGCTGTCGCCGCCACGCCGCCCGCAACGATGATCAACGCGACGAACAGCGCAAGGTTGGCCACGATGTTCGACAGGTTGACGAACGCGGCCAGGATGGCAAACCCGATTCCGGCCACCACAGCGACGATGATCGCGTTGACCGGAACTGCGTTCCGCTCGCTGATCTTCGCCAACCCGATGGGGAGCATGCGGTCGAACGCGAGGGCGAACATGACGCGCGCCACCACGGCTACAAACGCCAGGTCGACCGCGAGCTCCGCCGACGGCACGGCGATGCCGATCAGGATCTTGCTGATCGGGTCGCCTGACAGCACGAGCCCATAACCCAGCCCGCCGGCCGACGACTGCAGGCTGGTGATGGCCCCGTATGCGGTCGGGTCGGTGGCGCCGAGCTTGGCTTGCGACTGCATGAAGTCGAGGCCGACCGTGTTGAGCATCAGCAGCCAGACCCCAGTCCAGACGACGACGAGCAGCGCGATGCTGATCACGGACGCGTAGAGGTAAGTCCTGCCCGGCCGCTTGAGCTCGCCGCCCACGTAGTAGGCGTAGAGGACGCCGTTGTAGTTCAGGACCATGAACGGCACTGCGAGCAGAGACGCGCCGATCGATACTCCGAGTGGGATCTGATCCTTGGCCGCAGCGGCGAGGATGTCGTTATAGGCGTTGGGGTGGTTGCTGAACGTGGCGAGCGCGTTGACGAAGTCTTGATGGGAGTGCGTCACCAGGATCCAGCCGAGGACGAGAAAGGCGAGGAGCTGGATGCCGACCAGGGCGAGGATGACCTGTGCCAGGCGGCGCAGCGGCACGAAAGAAACCGCAGCGACCACGAGCAGCATGACCACGCTGATGATCGCGACCGCGGTCTGGCTGGTGACGTTGCCGGCGGCGTCGCTGATCGCAGAGCTGTTGAACGCGGCACCGAGCGCGGTGAGCATGAAAGGCGTGTACGCGGCCGTGAAGTTGGCGTTGGCGGCGAGGATGTAGGTGAAGGCGATGCAGATGCTGATGCCGGCCATGGCGCCCAGCGCGGGGGAGATGATGCGGGAGAGGTACACGTACTCGCCGCCCGCACGAGGGATCGCCTCGAGCAGGTACTTGTACGCGAACATCGCGACCAGCCAGATGCCCGCGCCCACCAGCAGCGGCAGCGTCATATCCGCCTGGTTGAACAGCGTCAGCCCGGCATTGAAGTTGATGAAGGTGTTGACGACGGCGACCGAGGCGAGCGCGATGCCCGTCGCGGCCGGGATGCCGAGCTCTCGCACGAGGCCCGACGACTGACGGGTGAACAGCCCCTGGCCGGCGACGGCCTTGCCCCCCATCGAAGCGCTACTGCTCGCCATGCTCCCCTCCCCTAAACGGCCGCTCACGCTCCAATGGCGGTGCCATTGGAAGGTTCCAGAACCATAGGTCAAGCCCTCCGCGGCGTCAAGACTGGGTCTCGCCTCGCCACCTGTTGGGAGGCTGGCCCACATGCGCAGCAGGTCGGCCTGGTGGGGGTGCTGGCGCCGGGTTCGCTGCCGGATTTGTCACGTCCCGCACCGCAACCCATCGCCGGTCGGCGGCCGACCTCTCGATCGCCTCGCACACCGCCTGCACGGACGCGCCCTCGGCGAAGTCGGGCTCCCACGGTCCGGCTGGATATCGCTCGAGCAGGTCGCCCAGGTGGTTGACGAAGCTGGCGCCGTATCCGACGCCCTGGCCGATGGGCCACCAGTTCCGCGCGTACGGATGGCTCTCGTGCTCGGCCCGGATCGTGCGCATGCCGTAGAGATCCGGCCGGTCGGCGCCCTCGCCATAGCGCAGCTCGTTCAGCCGGGCGTATTCGAAGACAAGCGTGCCCGCATCTCCGTTCACCTCGATCGTGAAGTCGCACGGCCGGCGGACCGCCACTCGGGCCATCTCGAATACACCGAGGGCGCCGGACTCGAACCTGGCGAGCGCCGACGACGCATCGTCGACGGTGACGGCCCGATTCGAACGCCGGCGCACGAACGTCTCCGACTGCCCGCACACCTCAGCGATGCCGCCCGCCATCCAGGTCGCCATGTCGATGAGATGGCTGCCGAGGTCCGCGATCGTGGTGCCGCCGGTGGACCGGTCGAACCGCCAATCGAAAGGAATCGCGGGGTCGACGAACTCATCCGAGAGCCAGACGGCACGCACCAACCGCGGGCTGCCGACGGCGCCCTCGTCGATCATCCGCTTCATGAGCGAGACCGCCGGCAGCCGGCGGTAGTTGAAGCCGACCGCGTTCAGCACGCCTGCCCGGTGCACGGCTTCGACCGCCGAGGCGGCCTGAGCGAAGGTCACCGCCAGCGGCTTCTCGCAGATGACGGCCTTACCGGCGGCGGCGGCCGCCGTCGCGATCTCGGTGTGCGTTCCCGGCGGCGTGCAGATGTCGATGATGTCGACGTCGCGACGATCGAGCAGGTCGCGCCAGTCCGCGGTCCAGCCCTCGAAGCCGTAGGCGGACGCCGCCTTTGACACTTTCTCCTTGTCGCGGCCGCTGATCATCCTGAGGCGAGGCTTGATTGGAAGCGACCGCATGACCGGCGCGACGGTGTAGGCGTACGAGTGGGCGCGGGCCATCATGCCGTAGCCGGCGATCCCGATCCCTACCTCAGCCTGCGCCACCTACGCCACCTATGCCCGAGCGGCTCGCAGCGCCGCCCGTTCCGCCGCCGCCAAGGCGGCTGCGGCGTCGCCGCCCCCCGCGCCTTCACGCGGCGCGCCGCGAACGTGCCGCGCAAAGCTCTCGGCCTGCAGGCGCAGAGCGCCAAAGAAGACCTCGTCGGCCGCCGGCGGCCACAGGAACTTGCACTCGACCGCGTCCCTGGTGCCGAACACCTCCACCTTGCACACGTCGCCAAGTGGAAATCTCCGTCCCAGCGAGACCAGTGCGGTGGTGCCGTCGGATAGCTCCGCCATCGCCTGCGCGCTCTCTGGGTCGCCTGGCCACGGCTCGACTGCGACGCTGCAGAAGAGCGACGTGATCTCACCGAACTCCTGCCCGGTAAGCCACCGGGTCTGGTCGAACTCGTGCACGCCCATGTCGATGAAGATGCCGCCGCTGTGCGTGCGGAAGTAGGCGCTCGGCGGCTGCCCGTCCCACTGAAAGCACGCGACCATGTAGATCTCGCCCAGCTCGCCCGAGGCGATGCGCGCGCGGAGCCGGACCAGGTCGGGCACGAATCGGCGCCAGAAGCCGATCTGGAACGGCAATCCTGTGGCGGACATGAGCTCCGCCGCCTCCCTGGCCTCGGCGGCCGTGACCCCAACCGGCTTCTCGCAGAGGATCGGCAGCTGGGCCGCCGCCAGCCGCTTCACCGTGGCGAGATGGAAGTCGCTGGGCACGCAGACGAGCACGGCGTCGAGCCCTCCGGCCTGCAGCATCGACTCGAGGTCGGCGTGGACGGTGACGTTCATGCGCGGCAGCGCCTCGCGCGCGGCTCGCATCGGCTCGGCGATCGCTGTGACGTGGACTGTGTCCGATCCCGCCAGGGCGCGCAGGTGGTTCCTTCCCATCCTGCCGGCGCCAGCCAGCCCGAGCCTCAGAGCCGCCACCCCCTTAGAAACCCCGCGCGGCCAGGTACTGGCGGTTGGCCCGCTGGTCGACGGCCGGCTGGCCGTTGCGATCGGGCAGCACGTCCTGCTCCACCACGAGCCAGCCGGAATAGCCGTCTCGCATGGCCTCGAGGACCCCCTCGACGTCGAGGTCGCCCTCACCCAGCCGGCAGAAGGCTTGGCGGCGCCAGATCTCCGAGACAGGGGCCGCCTCGCGAACGATCTGCTCGACAATCGCCCGGCGCGCGTCCTTCAAGTGCATGTGGTTGATCCGGCTGCCCCAGTCCCGCATCGCCCGCGTCGGATCGCCACCCCCAAGCAAGAGGTGGCCCGTGTCCAGGCACAGGCCGATCGATGTCAGCTCCAGCACCTTCTCGATCTCCCACGGGGCTTCGATATGCGTGCCTGTCTCGTGGTGGAATGTCGGCTCGTAGCCACGTTCGCGGCATCGGGCCACCGCCATCTCCACGCCTTCGGCGAAATGTTTCCAGGCCGCCGAGTCGAATCCCAGCGATCGATCGGTCGCAGCCTGCCCGGGCCGTGACCGCCGGAGATCGCTGCCGGCGTCGGCCAGCGTGGGTCGCGGCCTTGGTGCCTTGCTCCCGTTGCTCGCCGCATCGAACACGTCGAAGAGCGCATCGAGATCGCGGGCGGCGGCAGGCATCCTCTCGGGGTCACTGAACGGCAGCTCGAAGAACCCGCCGGCGAGAGCGAGCCCGCGACGGTCGAGATTGTCCGCGAGCTGCTTGCCGTCGCCGAGATAGCCGATGGGGCCGAGGTCGATGCCGGCGTAGCCCGCCGAAGCGACCTCGTCGAGGACTTCTGCGCCGTCCGGCACGTCGGGCAGGATCCCGACGGTCAGCTCAAACGCGCCATAGCTCACCGGGGCGTTGGCGACGAGGATCCGGTTGGTGTTCACGAGCGCTCGCTGCGGATTTTGGCCGGCGCGGGCTGTGACGGCAGGTCGCGCGGAGTGCGGCTGCGGTGGACGCTGACGATCGCCTCGCACAAGGCGATGTCATGAAGCGAGTCGCGGCCGGATGTTACCGGTTCGCGGCCAGATGTGACGCAGTCGTGAAAGTGGATGAGCTCTTCCTTGAAGCTCTCTCGGTACGACGTGATCTCTTCCGTGCGCGTCGAGCGCGGCGAGGAGTCTTCGCCGTCCTCCCAATAGAGCAGGGTCGGTGCGCTCCGCAAGAACGGCGATGGGAACCTCAGGGTCAGCCGGCGCTCCGGCGAATAGAAAGCGAACTCCATCGAATACCGCGCGATGCCTGGCAGGTCGACCCACGCCAGGATGCATTGCGCTTTCCCATACTTGAAGATCGCGGTCAGCCCGGTCTCCCTGATGTCGGCGAACTCGAGGCGCTCCGGCTCGCCCATGACCCCGCGCATTGCGTTGATCTCGTGCACGAGGCTGTCGAGCAGAACCATCCGGTACGCCCAGCGCGATAGCGGGTCCGCATCGGGGACAGCAGCCGTGATGCGCGCATCGCCGTCCTCGGCCAGCGACTGCGCGACGTCCTTGGGCAGCGGGCCGCCGCGGCGCAGGTTGTAGTGCTGGACATAGGGTTCGAGCGGAGACTCGAGCGTCGTGATTTGCGCCAGCCGGAGGTCACGCAGGCCGCGCCACTCGTCGACCAGCCGCAGGTAGGCCGGGTCGTACCGCTTGTTGTAACCGACCATCAGAGCGACGCCCGCCGCCTGCGCCGCGTCGACCATCGCCTCCCCCTCGGCGACGGAGAAGCACATCGGCTTTTCGACGAAAACGTGCTTGCCGGCTTTCGCCGCGGCGATCGCGATCGGCGCATGACTTCCGGAAGTCAAGACCAGCACGGCGTCCAGCGGCCTCGCGACCAGCTCCTGCCACGTCGCAAACTGCTCCGCCACGCCGTACTCCCGCGCGCACGCCGCGCGGACCTCCTCGGACAGGTCGCAGATGGCGGCGATCTCGTATCGGTCCGCCAGCTCACGCAGATAGTGGAGGTGCATGACCTGCGCGATCAGCCCGCAGCCGATGACGCCGACCCTCACCCGACCTGCCATGCGCACCCCAGTTTCCAATTCGGCTGGAACGTTCCATCGACCGTATATGAAGGGCTTATCGGTGTCAACACCCCAGGGCGCGGACGGAAGCGGCCAGGACACCGGCCGCCTCCGGCACGCCGGTCGCCGCGGCGATGAACGGGTCCTCATGCTCGATGGCGATGGTGTGGGCCCGGCCGCGTGCCGCGAGCGCGCCGACGAAACGGTCCCACCAGGCCTGCGGCTTGCCCCGCCCGACGACGGCGAAGTTCCACGGCATCTCATCAGGTGGCTTCGGCCACCGCCTGTCGAGGAGGCCGTTGACGGCGAGACGCTCATTCGAGAACACGACATCTTTTCCATGGCAGTGCCCGGCGCGATCGCCGATGCGATCGACCACGGCGATGGGATCCATTCCCATCCAGAAGAAGTGGCTCGGGTCGATGTTCGCGGCGATGGCGTCGCCCAGGCCGGCGATCCGGTTGAAGCTCTCGACGTTGTAGACCGCGGTGCCGGGATGTAGCTCCAGGCAGACGAGCAGCTGCGGGTGCTCGTCGGTCACGAACTCGGCGACGTCGAGCCAATATGGTTCGATCGCCGACTCCCATTGCGCCTCGTAGATGTCCTCGAGATAGGGCAGCCATCCGCCGCCGGCGAAGTGCGGCGTGCGGTCGGCCGGCGCGCCGGGCGGGCAGCCTGCGAGCGCAACTACGCGGTCGACTCCCAGCATCGCCGCGAGACGGATCGTGTCGCGGAGGTCGGCGTCGTGCTTTTTGGCGACTGCCGGGTCGGGATGCAGCGGGTTTCCCCAAACGTTGAGGGCGCCGATGCTCAGACCGCGCGTGGTTATCTTGTGCTGCCACGCCTTTCGAGCCGCGGCGTCGCGCAACAGCAAAGGCATGTCGCAGTGTCCCGTGGGTGCGTAGCCGCCGGTGCCGACCTCGAGGTCGGTGACCGCCGGGGATTCGTTCACGAGCCAGTCCATGACCTCGACGAGCGGGCGATTCGCAAACGCCTCGGTCACCACACCGATGCGTGGGCTCAGGCCTGGCTCATTCACCTCGACGCAAATTGTGTCGCCATCGCGTCCTTCAACGCGGCTGCGCACTCTTCGACGGCGGAATGCGCGGCGTCGATCCAGCCGAGGTAGCTGACGAAGCCGTGGATCATCCCGGGGTACGAGATGGTGCGCGCGCGGACGCCGGCCGCGCGCAGCCTCTTGCCGTATCGCTCTCCCTCGTCGACCAGCGGGTCGTACCCGGCAGTGACGATGAGAGCCGGCGCCACGCCGCCGAGGTCGGTCGCGCGCAGCGGTGATGCATATGGATTGGCCGCGTCTTCGGCGCGCGCCAGGTAAAGACTCCAGAAGTGGCGCATCTCCTCCTTCGTGAGGCCGTAGCCGGTCGCGAGCCGTTCGTAGGAGTCCTCTCCAAGCGTTGGGTCGAGCGCCGGATAGATGAGGCACTGCAGCGCCAGGTCAGGGCCGGCCCTGTCACGTGCCCTCAACGCCACCGCCGCGGCGAGGTTGCCGCCGGCGCTGTCGCCGCACACCGCAAGCAGCCCGGGAATCGCATCGATCTCACCAGGATTGGTGTGCAGCCGGCCCAGCACGGAGTAGGCATCGTCGAGGCCGGCGGGAAACGGATGCTCAGGCGCGAGCCGGTACTCGACCGATGCGATCAGCATGCCGGCGGCGCGGCAGAGGGCGCGGCACAGGGTGTCCGAGAGCTCGACGCTGCCGAGAACCCAGCCCCCGCCGTGGACGAACATCACCGTCGGGTGCGGGCCGGCGGAGTCGGGGACATAGAGGCGAACGCCGATGGGGCCGGCGGGGCCTTGGACGTGGATGTCGCGAACCGCATCCACCGCTTCGGGCGCGCCGACGAACTGCGATTCGATCGTCTGGAGGCGGCGCATCTCTGCGACCGACGGGTGCGCTCCCTCGCCGCCACCGGTCGCCGCCATCGCGTCGAGCACAGCGCGGGCCTGCGGATGGAGGGGCTGCATTCGAGTCGGAAGCGTAGCCCGATCGCGTCGGGACGACGCGCTACGCTGAGCGCCAAGGAGCGGGAAATGCACGTCGGGATGGTGGGCGTCGGACGCATCGGCTCTTTGCACGCGCAGACCTTGAAGGAGAGCCCTCTCGTATCGCGGCTCACCGTGGTCGATGCGGACGCCAAGCGGGCAGCGAGCATCGCCGAATCGTTGGGCGCCGAGCAGGCGGCAAGCGTCGAAGCGTTGACCCGTGAAGGCGTAGACGCGCTCGTCATCGCGGCGGCGACGCCCGTCCATGCCGAGCTCCTCCACATGGCCGCCGACGCACGCGTGCCGGCCTTCTGCGAGAAGCCCATCACCCTCGACCTGGCATCCACCCATGCGGTCATCGAGCATGTACAGAAGTCGGGCACGTTCGTCCAGATCGGCTTTCAACGGAGGTTCGACGCCGGCTACAGGGCGGCGAGAAAGGCGGTGCTCACCGGCGAGCTCGGTGATGTGCACATGATCCGTCTTGCGACTCATGATCCCGCTCCACCGCCCGAGGACTACCTCGAGGCCTCAGGCGGGATCTGGCTCGACCTTGCGATCCACGATTTCGACATCGCTTCGTGGGTGCTGGGCCGGCCCATCGTCGAGGTGTTCGCGGATGGCCTGGCCCACTCTTCCATGTTCGAAAGGCACGGCGACGTCGACGCGGCCTGCGCGACGCTGAAGTTCGAAGGCGGCACCCTCGGCGCACTCACAGCGATGCGAAACGATCCGCGCGGTTATGACGTCCGCATGGAGGTGTTCGGGCTGCACGACAGCGTTGCGGTCGGATGGGATGCGCGCACCCCATTGCGCCCGTTGGAGCCCGGCATCGAGCCACCAAGCCAACCGGGCTATGAGAATTTCATCGTTCGTTTCACGCCCGCCTATCGGGCCGAGATCCACGGCTTCCTGGACGCCGTCAAAGCGGGCGCCGAAAGTCCGTGCAGCGTGCTCGATGCGCGCCAGGCTCTCGCCGTCGGCCTGGCCGCCGGCCGCTCCGTGCGGGAGCACCGGCCGGTTCGCATCGAGGAAATCGGATGATTGTGAGCACTCGCCAAGCAGCAACATAGGAGACCATCACATTGATCCCGAACCTCATCGGATCCCAGTGGCGGGCGCCGCACGACGGCACGGGAGCGCTGCCCGTTTACAACCCGGCGACGGGTGAGGTCATCGAGCAGGTCCCGCTCTCGGGGGCGCGTGAAGTGGACGCGGCGGTGCAGGCGGCCGCGACGGCGTACCAGGCCTGGTCGCGCACGGCCCTCATGGAGCGGGTGCGGCTCATGTTCCGCTTCAAGGCAGTGCTCGAAGAGCACTTCGAGGAGCTCGCCGCGATCATCACGCGCCATCACGGCAAGACGTTGGAGGAATCTCGCGGCGAGGTCAGGCGCGGGATCGAGGTCGTCGATTTCGCCTGCGGGGCGCCCACCTTGCTTCAGGGCCGCACCCTGCGCGACGTTTCCGGCGGCGTAGACCAGGACCTCTACCGCTACCCGGTGGGGGTTTGCGCGGGCATTCCGCCGTTCAACTTCCCCGTGATGATCCCGCTCTGGATGTTCCCGCTCGCGGTGGTCGCCGGCAACACGTTCGTCCTCAAGCCTTCGGAGCGCACGCCGCTCGGCGGGCAGCGGCTCGCCGAGCTCTTTCTCGAGGCAGGCTTTCCGGAGGGCGTCCTCAACGTGGTGCATGGCGCGCGCGAGGCGGTCGATGCGCTGCTCGCTCACCCCGCAGTTGCCGCGATCTCGTTCGTGGGTTCCGCGCCGGTCGCCCGCCACGTCTATCTCACGGCCGCGGCGAGCGGCAAGCGCGTCCAGGCGCTCGGCGGCGCCAAGAACCACATCGTCGTGATGCCGGACGCCGACCCCGAGGTCACGGTGCCGGCGATCCTGAACTCAGCCTTTGGAAACGCGGGTGAGCGATGTCTCGCCGGCTCGGTGGCGATTGCCGTCGGGCAGGCGGCCGATCGGCTGCTCGACCCGCTCCAGGCGGCCGCCGCGAAGATGGTGGTCGGACCCGGCGACCAGCCGGGCGTGCAGGTCGGTCCGCTGATCCGCGCCGACCATCGCGACCGGGTCGCGGGCTATATCGACAAGGGTGTCGCGGAAGGGGCCACCCTGGTGGTGGACGGACGCGGTGAGATGTCGAGGCCCGGCTTCTTCCTCGGCCCGACCATTCTCGACCGCGTGACCGCCGACATGGCGGTCGGGCACGAGGAGGTCTTCGGCCCCGTGCTGTCGGTGTCGAGGGCGGCGAGCCTCGACGAGGCCATCGCCCAGGCGAACCGGATGGCGCTGGGCAACATGGCCACGATCTTCACGCAGTCGGGGCGGTCGGCCAGGGAGTTCCGCGAGCGGGTCGAGGCCGGCATGACCGGCATCAACGTGCCGATCGCCCAGCCCTTCGCATTCTTTCCGTTCAGCGGCTGGAAGGGATCGTTCTACGGAGACCTCCACGTCCACGGCACCGACGGCATCGAGTTCTACACCCGGAAGAAGGTCGTCGTGACCCGGTGGTGAAATCGGTTCGCCTGACGATGGCGCAGGCGCTGGTCCGGTTTCTCTCCGTCCAGCACGTCGAGCGCGATGGGGTCGAGCATCACTTCATCGAAGGGTGTTTCGGGATCTTCGGCCACGGCAACCTCGCAGGCGTCGGCCAGGCGCTGGCGCAAAACCCAGAGCTGCTCACCTACTACCAGGCCCGCAACGAGCAGGGCATGGTGCACATCGCGGCGGGATTCGCGAAGATGCGCAATCGGCTCTCGACACTCGCGTGCACGACTTCCATCGGGCCTGGGGCCACGAACATGGTCACCGGAGCGGCCGCGGCGACGATCAACAGGATTCCCGTTCTTCTCCTGCCTGGCGACGTATTCGCGTCGCGGCGGCCCGACCCTGTGCTCCAACAGCTCGAAACTCCGTGGAGCGGAGACGAGAGCGTGAACGACTGCTTCCGGCCGGTGACGCGCTACTGGGATCGTATCCAGCGCGCGGAACAGCTCGTTCCCGCGGCGCTGGCCGCGATGCGCGTGCTGACCAGCCAGGCCGACACCGGCGCGGTGATGCTGGCGCTGCCTCAGGACGTGCAGACCGAGGCATTCGAATACCCGGGGGAGTTCTTCGAGCGCCGCGTGTGGCATGCCGGCCGGCCGCTGCCGGACCGCGCCGGACTCGATCGCGCCGCCGAAGAGATCCGCGCCTCGAAGCGCCCGCTCATCGTCGCCGGCGGCGGTGTCATTTACTCCGAGGCGACGGGGGCGCTGCAGCGCCTGGTTGCGCGCACCGGCATCCCGGTCGCGGAAACGCAGGCGGGCAAGGGGTCTGTGCCCTTCGATCACCCCGGGGCGGTTGGTGCGATCGGCGCGACCGGCAGCCTGGCGGCGAACCGCATCGCGGCGGGGGCCGACGCGATCATCGGAATCGGCACGCGATACAGCGATTTCACCACCGCATCGAAGACGGCTTTTCAAAACCCGGACGTGCGCTTCGTGAACGTGAACATCTCCGAAGCCGACAGCCATAAGCTGGCCGGCCTTCCGCTCACAGGCGACGCGCGCGCGACGATCGAGGAGCTCGACAAGCGCCTCGAAGGCTGGACCGTGCCCGCCGAGTATCGCGCCCGCTGCGAGCAGCTTCGGCTCGAGTGGGACAAGGAGGTGTCGCGCCTCTACAGCCTCGGCCACGGGCCGCTGCCGGCGCAGTCGGAGGTGCTGGGGGCGGTCAACGATCTGTCCGGGCCGCGCGACGTCGTCGTCTGCGCGGCCGGCTCGATGCCGGGCGACCTGCACAAGCTCTGGCGGACGCGCGACCCCAAGGGCTATCACGTTGAATACGGCTACTCGACGATGGGCTACGAGATCGCGGGCGGTCTCGGCGTCAAGCTGGCCGATCCGAGACGGGAGGTCTACGTCCTGGTCGGCGACGGCTCGTACCTGATGATGGCGCAGGAGATCGTCACCTCGATCCAGGAGCGCATGAAGCTCACGGTCGTCCTTGTCGACAACGAAGGCTTTGCCTCGATCGGCGGCCTGTCGAGGTCGAAGGGCACCGCCGGGTTCGGCACTCGATATCGATACCGTTCCGGCGGCTCGCTGGGCGACGATGCGGCGCACAGCAATGGCGAGCCCCTCCCGGTCGACCTCGCGCTCAACGCGCAAGGCCTGGGTGCGCACGTCTTCCGCGCCCACAGCATCGAGGAGCTGCGCGATGCACTGGTCGCCGCGAAGTCGATCGATCGCACCGTCGTCATCCACGTGCCGGTCGACCGCTACGAAGGCGTGCCGAGCTACGAAAGTTGGTGGGAGGTCCCCGTCGCCGAGGTCAGTGAGTCGGCTGAGGTCAACAAGGCTCGCGAAGAGCACGATCGGGGTCTGATCCGGCGGCGGTGGCACATGTGAGCAAGCTGGTGGTGCGGCGCCCCAACCAGCGGGCGGGCGAAGGACCTGTGGCAGTAGTCACGCCGGAGTCGGCGGGCTGGTCGTACGTAGGCTTCGAGGTCTACGAGCTCCGACGAGGCGATGGCATCAGGCAATCAACGGGCGCGCGGGAGGTGTGCGTCGTGATGCTGGCGGGTCGGGCCGACATCGCAGCTGGATCGCGCTCGTGGAGGGATGTCGGCTCGAGGCCCAGCGTCTTCGAAGGCACGCCGGACGCCATCTATGCGCCGCCAGGACAACCCCTCGAGATCACGGCGTCAAGCGAGCTGTGCGAGGTCGCTCTGTGCTGGGCCCCGGCCGACCGCGGCGCCGAGCCCGCGCTCATGCCCGCCTCTGGCGTGAAGCCGTTCAAACGCGGTTCCGGCAACACCGAGCGCACCATCCACAACATCCTCATGGAGGACCGGCCCGCGGAGTCCTTGCTCGTCACCGAGGTGCTGACGCCGGCAGGCAACTGGTCGAGCTACCCGCCCCACAAGCACGACACCGACGACGAGCCACGCGAGACATATTTAGAGGAAACGTACTACCACCGAACCGCGCGGCCCGAGGGGTTCGCGGTCCAGCTCGTATACACGGACGATCGCTCGCTGGACGAGGCGATCCAGGTCGGCGACGGCGACGTGGTGCTCATCCCGCGCGGCTACCACCCGGTCGCCGCCGCGCCGGGCTACGACCTCTACTACCTGAATGTGATGGCGGGGCCGCGCCGGCGATGGTTGGTGACCACCGATCCCGACCATCGCTGGCTACTTGATTGACGCCGAAAAACCTGTAACGTTCCAACCTGCTGCAGGTCTGCTCCACCACAGGAGATTCGAGTGAGTCCGATGAGCGCCACGGTCCGCGCCGCCGTGATGAAGGCGCCGGGCCGACTCGAGGTCGAGCGCTTTCCGAAGCCAGACCCTCAGCCGGGCGCCGTCCTGATGAGGGTCACCTACTCCGGCATCTGCGGCACCGACAAGCACACGTACCGCGGGGAGTCGAAGCAGTACGCGGGGACGGACCATGAACGCGACATCGTCTACCCGCTCATCTGCGGGCACGAGAACGTAGGCGTGATCGAGGCGATCGGCGGCGCAGATTCCATTCCTGACAGCGAGGGTCGCCCCCTGCGCCCAGGCGATCGCATCGTGCCGGCGGCCAACGTGCCGTGCGGGCACTGCATCTTCTGCCTCAACGACTACCCGTATTACTTCTGCGAGAACCTGCAGGACTATGGGAACAGCCTGCATAGCGGAATCGCGCCCCACCTGTTCGGAGGCTGGGCCGAATACATGTATCTGCTGCCGGGCACTCCGCTGTTCCGGGTACCAGACGGGCTGCCCGACGAGCTCGCGGCGCTTACCGAGGTGATGGCCGTCACTCACGGGTTCGAACGCGCACGCATGCTCAATGCCGGCTGGGGCGGCAGCGCGTTCGGCGAATCGGTCGCCGTCATCGGGGTCGGCCCGTTGGGTTTCTGCCACCTCGTCAAGGCCAGGTTGCTCGGCTGCGGCAAGCTGATCGCCGTCGATCGGCTGGAGTCACGGCTCGACATGGCGCGACGCTTTGGCGCGACCCTGACCATCAACGCGAGCGAGACCACCGAGAAGCAGCGGTTGGAGCTCGCGCGAGAGCACACGAACACCGGGCCCGACATCGTGATCGACTGCACCGGCGTCGCGCAGTCGTTTCCCGAATGCCTGCATATGGTTCGCTACGGGGGCACGGTGGTCGAAGCGGGTTCGTTCGTGGACATGGGCCCGGTCGGGATCAACCCGAACTCGGACATCTGCACGAAGAACGTCAGCGTGATCGGAGTCGGCGGTGAGACCGCGACGTCGTACGTGCCCGCCATGAACCTCCTCGCGCGCAACCTCGACCGGCTCCCACTGACCGAGATCATCACGCACCGGATGCCGCTCGAGCGCGCGGGCGAGGCGGTGGAGCTTGCGCAGAAAGAGGGGACGATGAAGGTCCTGATGGACCCCAAACTCGGCGCGTGATCCGAGCATGAGCCGAATAACATTGCCCTCGATGGCGGCCCACCAGGATCCTGGCCACAGGGTCAGAAGGCCACCGACCATCCTGGACGTGGCCTCGCACGCCGGCGTGTCCAAATCGACGGTGTCCAATGTCGTCCGTGGCCTGCCGGGTGTCGCCGACTCCACGCGACGTCGCGTCCGCACGGCGATCGAACAGCTCGGCTACCGCCCAAACGTGCTCGCCCGCCAGCTCGTGCAACAGCAGACCAGCATTCTCGGCGTCGTCGTCGGCGATCTGGCCAACCCGTTCTTCGCCGAGATGGCGAAGTCAGTCGAGAGGCACGCGGCTGCACGCGGGTATACGGCGATGTTCTGTAACACGGAAGGCGATAGTCAGAGCGAGATCGCAGGCGTCGAGACGCTGCTCGAGTATCGTGTCGCCGGCATCGTTTTCCTGGCGTTCTCCGGAGAGTCGCGCACAATGCAGGAGACCCTGGAGCACCATGTGCCGGTCGTGTTTCTGAGCTGCAAGGCCGACTGGGGTGATGTCGTCTCAGTCGACGACGTCCGCGGCGGCAGGCTCGGCACCAACCACTTGATCGCGGCGGGCCATCGCCGCGTCGCTTACATCTCGATCCCAGAGCTCGAGGACCAGTCAGACGTCGCGCGCTGGCAAGGCTACTGCCAGGCCCTCGAGCAGTCCAGGATCGAGCCGCCGATCCGCATCAGTTGGTCACCGCCATCCGAGCGTGCCCTGGTCGCCGGGGTCGATCGAAAGCTGTTCGATGTTTTCACCGGACCTGAGCGCGCGACGGCAGCATTTTGTTCGAACGACGTCGCGGCTATCTCGCTGCAGGAGTTTGCCGACCGGGTGAGCCTTCGCGTGCCCCAGGACCTGTCGATCGTCGGGTTCGATGACGTGCCCATGGCCGGCCTGGCACGAATCTCGCTGACCACCGTCGCCCAGCCGCGGGACGAGCTCGCCAAGCTCGGGATCGCGACCATCGTGGATCGGATCGAACGCAAGTTGAAGGGCCCGCCGCGGACCACGCTGGTCGGCGTGAGCCTCGTCACCCGGCAGTCGACCGGGCCACCGTCCGAGCGCCCCTAAAACCAGGCCACGATCGGGGGACTTGACGGTTCGGCCGCCCGTCGAGAGAATGAGGAACGTTCCACTGGAACGCTCCAAAGCGCGGCGTACCTCTTAGATCTGGCTTGCGGAGGGCTTGAGCTTGGCCGTCGTCACCGGTTTGGGACCGCGGCTGGACCGCGATCGGTTCCAGTGGAGCAGCCTCGCAATGCTCACGCCGGCGCTGGCCCTGCTGGGACTGCTGTTCGTGTTCCCGGTCCTGTACGCCGGCTACCTCGGCTTCACCAACCTCGCTCTCGTCGGGTCGCGGTCGCGCGACTACAGCTTCACCGGCCTCGACAACCTGGCCCGGATGCTCGGCGATTACGTGTTCGTCAAGTCTGCGTGGCTGACGCTGATCTTCGTCGTCGGCTCTGCAATCGTCGGGCAGTCCGTCCTCGGCATGGCGCTGGCCCTTCTGCTGCGCAATGCGGTGGTCCCGATCCGCCTCGTGGTCGGCTCGATTGTGATCGTCGCGTGGGTGCTGCCCGAGATCACCGTCGCCCTGATCTGGTACGCGTTCTCACAGGCGGGCGGGACGCTGTCGATCCTGCTCCGCCACAGCGACACCAACTTTCTCGTCTTGGTGCCGATGCTGATCGTCTCGCTCGCCAACCTCTGGCGAAACGTGGCCTTCTCGATGCTCGTTTTCTCGGCCGGCTTGCGCAACCTACCCACCGAGGTGCTCGAGGCGGCCGAGGTGGAGGGTGCCTCGGTCTGGCGTCGCTACCGGCAGGTGATATTGCCGCTGCTGAGGTCGACGATACTGACCAACCTCCTGCTGGTGACGATCCTCAACCTTTCCGAGTTCACCCTCATCTACGCGATGACGCAGGGCGGCCCGGGCATCGAGACGATGACGCTGCCGCTTTACGTCTATCAGGAGGCGTTCGTCTTCCACCAGCTCGGATATGGCACCGCGATCTCCCTCGTGCTGGTGCTGATCGGCGCCGTCTTCTCACTCCTCTTCGTGCGGGCCGCCAGGAGCCAGGCGTGAGCGCGGTGCACGTACGGCGGACCAAAGCGGACCCAAACCTGATCGTGGTGCCCTACCGCCGCGTCTCGGTTGCCGCTCTCGCCACCAACGTCGTGCTCGTCCTACTCGGCTGCTTCTTTGTCCTGCCTATGCTCTGGATGATCTTCGCGTCGCTCGATTCCAACCCGGACTGGGCGATCAAGCTGCCCTCCCTGACGCTGGCGAATTTCGCCGACGTCATCGGCACTGCCGGGGCGCTCAGCTCTTTCCGAAGCAGCCTGATCCTCGCCGGCGCCACCACCCTCACCACCACGGTGCTCGCCGTGCTTGCGGCCTACCCGCTGTCGCGCATGCACATTCCATTCAAGCGCGGGTTCATGCTGGCGATCCTCTTCGCGTCCGGCCTTCCGGTGTCGATGCTGGTGGTCCCCGTTTACCAGCTTTATGTCTACCTTGGTTGGCTCGACTCGCTGTACACGACGGCTCTCTTCCTCGCCGCCAGCTCGCTGCCGTTCGCGATCTGGCTGATGAAGAACTTCATCGACGCCGTGCCGGCGGAGCTCGAGCACGCGGCGGCGATCGACGGTGCTAGCACCTTTCGCATCCTTCGCCAGGTCGTGCTGCCGCTCACCGTCCCAGGGATCGCGGTGACGGCCATCTACACGTTCATCAACGCGTGGGGCGCTTTCATCATCCCCTTCGTCCTCAACAGCAATCCTGACGACCAACCAGGACCGGTCGAGATCTATAACTTCATGGGCTCGCACGGGCTGTTCAAGTTCGGCGACCTCGCCGTGTTCTCGCTGCTGTTCTCGCTGCCAGTGATCGTCCTGTACTTGTTCATGTCGCGATATTTCAGCGGCGCGTTCAACTTCAGCGGCGCGGTGCGGGGCTGACGTGCTGGCCGAGGTCAAGTTCGAAGGCGTCCACAAGATCTTCGGCACCGAGACGGCGGTGGAGGATCTCAACCTCTCAGTGGAAGCCGGCGAGTTCATGGTCCTCGTCGGCCCGTCGGGATGCGGTAAGACGACCACGCTGCGCATGCTTGCCGGGCTGGAGCGGCCTTCGTACGGTCGAATCCTTATCGGCGGCAGGCTTGTCAACAACGTGCCGCCACGTTTCCGCGACGTGGCGATGGTGTTCCAGAGCTACGCCCTATATCCACATATGAACGTCTACAACAACCTCGCGTTCGGCATGCGCGCTCACGGCGCGGCCTCGTCGCTGGTGGACCAGCGGGTCAAAGAGACTGCGGATGTCCTTGGCCTGGGCAACCTGTTGAAGCGGCGGCCCTCAGAGCTTTCCGGAGGTCAACGCCAGCGTGTCGCGCTCGGCCGCGCCCTCATCCGCCAGCCACAGGTGTTCCTGATGGACGAGCCTCTCTCCAACCTGGACGCCGGCCTCCGCGTCCAGATGCGCGCCGAGCTGAGCCGCCTTCACGAACGATTTCGCGTCACGACCATGTACGTCACACACGACCAGGTCGAGGCCATGACGATGGGCGACCGCATCGCGGTCATGAACAGCGGCCGTCTGCAGCAGGTCGACGTACCCGAGACGCTCTATGACAACCCCGCGAATCTCTTCGTGGCCGGTTTCATCGGCTCGCCTCGGATGAACTTCATCAAGGGCGTGCTGAGCACCAGCGGCGGCAAGGCCGCTGTGAGATTCATGGGTGCTACCGCGCCCCTGAGCTCCTCGTCGAGGCTGATCGGCGACGCCGCCGATGGGCATGTCACGGTGGGCATCCGGCCCGAGGACATCATGTGGCGCAAGGCGGCCGGCCCCGACTCGTCGCTCACCTTCTCCGCCGAGGTCGACGTGGTCGAGCCGATGGGTCACGAAGCCTATGTCACCGCCCTGTGCGCAGGCGAGACCGTGACTTCTCGGTTCCCACCCCGCTCGGGAGTGCGAACCCGCGAGATGGTCGAGCTTGCTTTGAATCCTGCGCGGCTTCATCTGTTCGACGCCAGCACTGGCGAATCGATCCTCCAGCGGCCCGTAGCCGGCAGCACTGAGGCTCTCAAATCCGCGAGGGAGGCGTGGATCGAAGAGCCGTCAGCCGGGCGCGATGTTCGTCCCTCGGCACCGGTGGTGCCGACCAAGTCAGAAGAAATTTGATTCAGGAGGTAGTGGATTGAGGAACCCGTTTAAACGGCTCGGCGTTTGGTCTTCGGTTCTGGCGCTTCTGCCCGCTGCGCTGTTGGTTGGCTGCGGGGGCGGCAACAGCACCGGGACGACAAGCCTGACCGACGACATGACAGGCACGATCACGGTGGCCTACTCCACCACCTACGTCTTCGACTCCGACGACACGTCAGTCATCTGGTGGAACAAAGTCAAGAGCGAGTTCGAGGCGGCCTATCCGAAGGCCAAGCTGACCCTGCAGGGCTTCAACGGCACCGACGTCGACCTTGTCAACAAGGTCGCGCTCGAGTACAAGAACGCGTCGACGACACCCGACGTGTTCATGCTGCCGTCCGGCTACGTCGGGCAGTGGGTCGGCTCCGATTACCTCCTGCCGCTCGACTCGTTCGTCAACGACTCCACCAAGGCTCCTTTCTGGTCAGTTTTTCCGAAGGTCATCCAGGACGAGAGCAAGATCAACGGCAAGGTCTACGCCGTCAACACCGGCGAGAACAACACCGCCATTTACTACAACAACGCGATGCTGACCAAGGCGGGCATCACCGTCCCATGGCAGCCCAAGACCTGGGACGACATCCTGACGGCCGCGAAGGCTGTCAAGGCCAGCAACCAGGCCGGCGTGATCCCCTTGTGGGTCGGCGCGGGGACAAGCGCTGGCGCCGGCGGAGTCCTGCAAGGGGCCGCCAATCTCGTTTACGGATCGTCGACCCCGACGATCTTCGACTACAGCACCAAGAAGTGGGTGGTCGACAGCCCAGGCCTGCGGCAGGTCATGGACTTCTACCGGTCGGTGTACAGCCAGCACCTGGGAGCCTCCACCTCTGACCTCTTCTCGCCCAAGGCCGTGGGCCGGCCCGTGGTCCTCTTGAAGGATCACCAGCTTGCCATCGCGGTCGGATCCAACTGGTTTGCCGACGCGTGGACGGAGCAGAACCGCCACTGGGCGAACGCCGCCCAGGAGGCGAGCGCCGTCCCACTACCGACCTCCACAGGCCAGGCCCCCGGTAGTGCGAGCACGCTCGGCGGCTGGGCAATCTCGGTGTCCAAGGTCACCAAGCACCCGCAGCTCTCATGGGGGTTGCTGAAGATCATGGAAAGCGATGACAACCAGACGTACATCGCCAACCGGGCGGGCTTCGTCCCGCCAAGCAAGACTGTGGCCAAATCAGATGGCTTCCTGAGCTTCGCGCCTCCGTTCAACAAGGCGTTCGGCGACGCGCTGCCGAACTCAAAGCTGGTCCCCTCGGAGCAAGAGGGCTACCCCGCCTGGGTCCAGGCCATCGGCCAGGCTACAGGCCAGATCGCCACAGACCCCAACACATCCGTCGACGCGGCAATCAAGATCCTGCACGACACAGTCGCCAACCAGGTCGGCGCCGATCAGGTCGAAACGCTGCACTAGTTGATCCGGGCAGGGGCGGATGGCCGTCCGCCCCTGTCCCCTCCGTAAACAAAATGTAAGGAGACCAAACGCAGGCCATGTATTCCGGACCCATCATCGACTGCGACATCCACCACGCTCGGAACACCGACGCCGAGCTGATCGAGTACCTGTCGCGGGGGTGGCGGGAGTACGTGACTGACCGTGGTCGGGCGGGCAATGTGCCCCTAACCGTTCAAGATGGGTTTCCGAACCCGCATGGGTTCATGCGCGCGGACACATACCCCGAAGGTGGGGGAGAGCCGGGCGCGGACTACCCGACGATGCGTGCCCAGCTGCTCGAAGCATCGGACGTGCGCCGCGCGATCCTGACCTTCGGTGACGACAGCCACCTGGCGGGCCACCACAACCCCTACTTCGCGAACGAGATTGCGCGCGCATGCAACGACTGGAGCATCGAACGCTGGCTGTCGCGCGACCCCCGCTTGCTGTCGTCGATCATGGTCGGCAGCCAGCTGCCGGACCTCGCCGCCGCCGAGGTCCGCAGGCACGCGGCCAACCCACGCATGGTGCAGGTGATGCTCGTCGACAACCCGTTCGGTTACGGATTCGGCCACCCGATATTCCACCCCATCTATGCGGCGGCCGAGGAGACCAACCGGCCCGTCGCGATCCACGGCGGCGCGGGTGGATGGGCGAACCCGCCGAGCACGGGTGGCGGGAGTGTGAACACGTACTTCGAGACGCACACGCTGTGGCCGCAGGCGATCCAGACGCACCTGGTGAGCTTCATCGCGCACGGGGTGTTCGAGAAATATCCGAAGCTGCGCCTGGTTCTCGTCGAGGGGGGCTCCGCCTGGATCCCAAGCCTCCTGTGGCGCTTCGACACCGAGTTCAAGGGTTTGCGCCGCGAGGTGCCGTGGCTGACGCGATTGCCGAGCGAGTACTTCGCCGAGCATGTCTGGGTCAGCAGCCAGCCGCTCGAGATTTCCCCCAAACGCGAGCACGTCGTGGAACTACTGCGCTCGATGCATCTCGAGGACAAGCTCTGCTATGCCTCGGATTACCCGCACTGGGATGCGGATGAAATCGACTACCTGTCGACGAGGCTTCCCTCGGAGTGGCACCAGCGGGTGTTCTTCGAAAACGCGTGCCGCCTGTACGGCTGGAACGCCGACGAGCTGGGGCGGCCGGCAGCCGCGGCCGAGAGGGTTACGTGACGTTCGACGTCGGACCCGTCTCGGATTTCGAAGAGCGGCGTTTCCGGATCGTGCACGCCGCCGGCCACGACGTCGGCGTTCTGCGCTGGCAGGATCGTTTCTTCGCGGTCCACAACCGCTGCCCGCATCAGAAGGGGCCTTTGTGCCTGGGCGTGGTCAGCGGCCGCCTCCATGGCAGCGTGCCGGGCTCGATGGAGGTCGACGACGAGAGTCCGGTGATCGCGTGTCCTTGGCATGGCTGGGAATTCGACCTGGAGCGAGGGCGCGCGCTGTGGGAGGAGGGTTACGCGGTCAAGATGGTCCCGGTGCGGATACAGGGTGGACGTGTTCTGCTCGAAATGGGACGGGCCGCACCCGCAAGCTAGTCCCTGGCGCTCACGACGTGCGTGCTCACTGTGTGGTGGGCGATCCTCTCTTCGTCGAGCACGAGCCCAAACCCTGGACGGTCGGGGATGCGAACGCAGCCCTCGTCGTCGATGACGAGCGGCTCGAGCAGCATCTGGTCGCGCGCCGCGGCGGTCCATCCGCTGGGCGGGTCGTGCGGAAATTCCAGGAAGGGACAGTTTGGAATCGCGGCGGCCAGGTGCAGGTTCGCCATGAGCCCGATGCCATTGCCCCACGTGTGTGGGGCCACTTCCAGGCCGGCGAGCTCAGCGAGCCCGGCAACCTTGCGCATCTGCCCGACCCCCTCTGAGAGCAGCGCGTCAGGCTGGAGGATGTCGTAGCAGCCACGATCGATGAGGAGCTTGAACTCGTGCAGGCCGTGGTTGTCCTCACCGCCCGCGATCGGCAGAGTGTCGAGGCGGTCTCGCAGCCGGCGCAGGCCGTCGTAGTCGTGACGGGGGAGGGGCTCCTCGAGCCAGCGCACATTCATCCGCTCGAGCTCTCGGGCGACCTCCAGCGCCAGCGGAAACCCCCACGTGCGATGACCGCCATGCCCTGGCTCGACGCCCGCCTGGTTGGCGTCCACCATGATCTCGATCCGATCGCCGACCGCGGCCCGGACCGCCTCGACGACTTTGAGGTCATCACGAGGGTCGGGGAGGTGGAAGCGGAACTTGACCGCCCGGTAGCCCTCCGCGAGCATTCTCTGCACGTCCTCCACCCGGCGCTCGGGCGTGCGTACCTCGGCGGTGGCGCAGTACGCAGTGACACGGTCTGAGTAACCGCCCCACAACCTCGCCACCGGAAGACGAGCGACCTTCCCGATCAAGTCCCACAGGGGCATCTCCATGCCGTACACGGGCGCGCCCAGAATCTCGGCGTCCCGCAGGACGGGCACCAGGCGCTCGACGTACGTCGGATCCTGGCCGATGAAATAGGGGGCCACGAAGCGCTCGATGGTGATCGCCGCCTCGAGCCCAGCATGAGCCGCGCCGACGCCTGTCAGGCCATCGTCGGTCTGGACCTCGATCACGACCATGAGCAGGTTGGGTTGGTTGCGGCCGCGCGCCCAGGCGGGATGGAACTCGCCGCGCAACGGAAAGTCGGCGACTCGGCAGGTGATCCGGTCGATCTTCATGCGCGAGCCAACGGTGCCAGCAGCCGAGCCGATTCGAGGATGGATTCCTCAGCGGGTACGAACGGGTCCTCGTATTCGATGCTGATCGTCCCGCTGAAACCCTGGTCTCGTAGAAGCCCGACGAACCGGCGCCACCAACCCTCATCGTGGCCTCGGCCGACGGTGGCGAAGTTCCAGGGCATGTCGTCGGGCGGGTTGGGCCAGCGATTGTCGAGAACTCCGTTCAGGGCGATTCGATGTTCGTGAAGGGTGGTGTCTTTGCCATGGACGTGGCCGATGCGATCGCCCAAAGCCTGGATCATCGCCAGCGGGTCCATTGACTGCCAGAAGAAATGACTTGGATCGAGGTTCACGCCGAGGTTCGGTCCGAGCTTTCGGACGCGCTCAAAGGTCTCGTAGTTGAAGACGTAAGTGCCTGGATGAAGCTCGAAACAGACCATCAGCTCGGGGTGCTCGCTGCGGGCGAAAGCAGCCGTCTCCGACCAGTACGGCGCAACGCGTTCGCGCCATTGCCACTCGGCGATCTGCTCGAGGTCCGGCAGCCAGCCTCCTCCTGAGAAGTGCGGCGCGGACCGGTCTGATGCAGCGGCCCCGGGGCATCCGGACATGGCGACGATGCGATTGATGCCCAGCGCCGACGCGAGCCGGATGGCGTTGCGAAGGTCGTCGCCATGGCGTCGTGCGATCTCGGGATTCGGATGCAAAGGGTTGCCGGAGACGTTGAGCGCGGATATGGCCAGGCCGGCGTGGTCGAGGATCGCCCGCAACCGGCGCAGCCCGCTCGGGTTTGCCAGCAGCTCAACGGCATTGCAGTGGGGCGCCGCAGAGTAACCACCCACCCCGATCTCGAGGTCCTGCACGAGGCCGGTGTGGGCCGCCCAGCTGGCCACCTCCTCGAGACTGCGGTCCGGCATCGCATCCGTCAAGAGGCCAATTCGTATGCCGGAATTGGAGCGTTCCAAATCGCCGCCAACTTATGGCCTCGAGGGCCATCTTGTCAACGCTCCGTTTAACCGAAAGCGGCCACCGTGTGCCTCTCGATCAGCTCCTCGTCCAGGGTGAACCCGAAGCCGGGGCCGCCGGGAATCTCCAGGCAGCCGTCGGCGTCGATCCATGGCCGTTCGCGCAGCATCTGGCTCAATGCGGAGGCGGGCCAGCCTGGCGGCTCGTGCGGGAATTCGAACCACGAGTAGTTGGGAATCGAAGCGACCAGATGGAGGTTGGCGAGCAGCCCGATGCCATGCGTCCACGTGTGAGGCGCCATCTGCAGGCCGGCAGCCTCGGCCAGGGCGGCGACCTTGCGGAGCTGGTAGACGCCTTCCGACAGGATGGCATCCGGCTGGAGCACGTCGTAGCAGCCCTGGTCGACCAGCAGCTTGAACTCGTGGACGCCGTGGTTGTTCTCGCCCCCCGCGAGCTGAAGCGTGCCGAGGCGCTCGCGAAGTCGCCGCAGCCCGGCGTAGTCGTGCCTGGGCAGCGGTTCCTCGAGCCACACCACGCCCAGCATCTCAAGCTCCAGCGCGACGTCGAGAGCAGTCTGGAAGCTCCATTGGCGATGGCCCCCGAGACCAGGCAGAACACCGGCCTGATTGGCGTCCACGAGGATGGCGAGCCGGGCACCGAAGGCGCGCCGCACGGCCTCGACGACGCGGATGTCGTCGCGCGGATCGTCGGAGTGAAAGCGCAGCTTCACCGCCTTGAAGCCCTCCGCGAGGATGCGATGGCAGTCCTCGACGCGCCGCTCGGGGGAGCGCACCTCGCCGGTGGCGCAGTAAGCAGGAACGCGATCGGTCGAAGCGCCCCAGAGCTTGCACACTGGCAATCCCGCGGCTTTGCCGGCGATGTCCCACAGTGCGACCTCGATGCAGTACACCGGCGACCCGAGGAGTTCGGCGTCTTTCAAGACACCGGTCAATCGCTCCGGCGCGGCCGCGTCTTGGCCGATGAGGTGTGGCGTGACAAGGCGGTCGATGGAGACCGCGGCTTCCGCGCCGGCTTCCGCGGCTGTGACGCCGGTGATGCCCGACTCGGTGTCGACCTCGACGAGGGTCATGAAGAAGGAGCGCTGGACTTCATTTCGACCCCAGGCCGGATGGAAATCAGCCGGCAGCGGGAGGTCGAGGACACGAGACCGAACCCGGGTGATTCTCGTGTCGAGGCCGGTGCCGAGCGCCACGACCGAATCGTAATGTCACAGCGCTCAGGCGGTTTCGCAGCTCGCCAGCCCGGCGCGGATCTTCAGCTGCACCACTCGGGTGACGGCTCCATCGACCTGACCCGCGAACACCGGATCGGTCCTCACGCGATCCGCAATCGCGGTCGTCATCGGCGCGACCAGGTCCGCATTCTTGACCGTGACGAGATCCCCGCCCGCGGCGATGAAATCGACGGCGCGATCGCCCGCCGGAATCGAGGCCACGGCGGCCGCGGCGCCAAGGTCATCCGACACGACGACTCCCCCGAAATGAAGCTGGTGTCGGAGCAGGCCGATGACCGCCGGCGAGAACACCGCCAGGTGCTGGGCATCGATCTGGGTGTACGTGGCGGTCGAGACCATGACCAGGTCGGCGCCGGCATTGATTGCCTGTGCAAAGGGAACCAGGTAGGGATCGCCGGCGGTCGTCGTGTGATCGACCACGGCTGCCGAAAAGTCCGTGTTGCCGGCCACCCGCCCAAGACCGGGGAAGTGCTTGATGGTCACGAGCACGTTCGACTGGTGCATGCCTGCGATGAAGGCGAGCCCATGGGAGCTGACGGTGGCAGGGTCGTGCCCGAGCTCGCGCTGCAAAGCACCGATGGGCGCGTTGGATGCGTCCTGGCCCGCGGGCACCGTGTCCATGACCGGGGCCAGGTCGAGGTTGATGCCGGCGGCTTTGAGCTGGGCCGCCCACAAAGCCGCCTCGGTCTGCAGCGTCGCCGGATCCTCGGTTCCCTGCTGCAGCGCGCTGGGGATGGGGCTGAAGCCGGGACCGCGAAACTGGTCGATCTGGCCTCCCTCCTGATTGGCGCCGATCAAGAATCCGATGTTGGCCGTCGAGGGCGTGGCGAGCGCCTGCACCTGCGCGCTCACCGCCGCCACGCTCGCCGATGGCGCGGTGGAGAAGTCGGTGAACCAAACGGATCCCGCCGCGTACGTTTCGATCGCCGACCGCTCCGCGGGGCCGAGCTGGTTGCCGGCCAGGCCGAGAAAGAAGAGCTGGCCGATGCGCTGGCGCTGCGTCAAGCCGGCGAGAGTCCTCTGTGCGCAGTCGGCCGGCGTCGCGATGCCAGCTGGGGAGGGCGTTGCGCCTGGAGCCTGGGCCGCCGGACCCGCCTCGCAGGAGCAGGCGGCCGCCACAAGGGCGACGAGGGCGAACGCGCGGACACGATGGGTCATTCGAGAGGTCTCGAGGTATCAACGGCACCCGCCGGCGAGAGTTCCGGGGGATGCCGAGCGGCTACCCTGAAATCGGGGTCTCGGTTCAGTCTAGCCGGCGCTTGGCATGCGGTTCCAGGGCCGGCACCTGGCGGCGTACAGGATCCGCGGACCGCCCGACCAGGACGAACATGAGCAGCACCAGCGCCGCCAGCCCGCCAGCAAACGGGCCGATGGTCAAGACAGACGTCTCCCACCCCGGAGTGGTGGCGGGCGGACGGAAGCTCGCGATGCCGACGGTGTTGGGCCGGCTGTCCGGCGTGTAGACGATGTCGTTGGTTTCGTCGTAGGCGGCCGAGTTCCCATGTGATCCCGTCACGACCGAGCCGACGTAGTCGACCGGGTTGCCGCCGTACAGGCCGATGAGGGTTGAGGTCGGCGATGCCACGAGGAAGCGATCCACTTTGGCGTCGTAGCTGACAACGTCGCCGCCAGCCACCTGCGTGAAGGTCTGCGCCGTCCCATTGCCGAGGTCCCAGCTGACGACAAAGGACCTGCATGCGATCACAGCGGTGTTCGTCTTCGGGTTGATCGCCATGCCGGTCGGCTGGCAGCTGCCGCCAAGAGGAATCTTCGTTACCATGCCGACGTTGGGATCGATCTTGAAGAGGGCGTTGGCGTCGGGGCTCGTGGCGTAAACCATGCCGTCGACGGGGTCGTACCGGGGCTGCTCGATCGCATAGCCGACGGTGAAGTGGGCTTTGACCGCGCCGGTCGCCGGGTCGATGCTCGTGACGAGGCCTTCCGTGCTGCTGCTGACGTACAGCCGTTGACGGTTGGCCCCGTAATCGAGGAGGTCGGCCTTCTTCGCGCCGGTCGTCACCTCATTTATGACTTTGTCGTGGTTCTTGGACAGTGGATTGACGTCGATGATCGCCACCGAGCCGGTCTCGGTGCCGACGAAGAGCCGGTCCAGGTCGGGGGCGATGGCCAACCCGTTCGGGCTCGAGGGCACGGGAATGGTCGCCACGTACTTGGGCTGAGCGGTCGAGATGTAGAAGACGTCGACGCCTCGGTTCGTCCGGTCTGCCACATACAGGCGATGAGCCGCCTGGTCGATCTCTACGACGTCGAATGAGCCAGTGCCTCCGGACGCCGTTGGAATCGGCGTGTGGGAGATGGCGACGGGCTGGGAGCCCCCACATGCCGCCATCGCGATCGCGAGCACACCGAGCCAGGCCGGCAGGGCCTGCTTCGACGGCCGATGGGATCGGCCGGGCGGCTTGGTGCTGCGTATTCGTGCCATCTGACGCTTGACCTGAGAGCTCTCCAGTCGACAAACGCCCAGCTGCGCCATGGGTACTCAGGGCCGCCGGCGGCCCTTCCGGCGCCTTTGCTTCGAAGTGCGCCGGAATCCCGTATAGGGGACGTTGAGCGGGTCAACACTGTGGCAGCTCAACCCCTGTTCCGACTCAACGCGGGCCTGATCGCCATCCTCGCGGTCATCGTCATCGGCGTGGTCGCGGATGGGGCAGTGCTCGTGAACCACCTGCGCACGTCTTCGAGCTCGTCTGAGTCCTCTTCGAATGACCAGGCTGGTGCCGAGCAGCAGGGTCAGCATCCGTGCAACCACGGTTTCTACGTCTCACAGGCCGCGCATTCGAAGAAGGGCGCCGCCTCCGTCAAGCAGGTCGCCAAGGGCAAGCTCGGCAAGAGTGGCGACTGCTCGTCCCCGCTGCCGGCCGCGTCCGGCTCGTCGAGCTCGAACGACAGCTCAGGCGAGGGGCATGGCTAGGCGATCTCGACGCTCGGCGGGCCCCTTTACCAGAACTTACATCGCTTAACCACGGAATCCACTGGAAGCTGAGGAATCCCCGTTACCCCTAAGGAATTGCCATCGATCGTCGAGCTCGTGGGCGTCTCGCGCGCTTACGGAACAAGGCTCGCGCTGGAGGACGTCCACCTGGCTCTCGAGCCGGGTGAGCTTGCGTTTCTCGTCGGCCCCAGCGGGGCCGGCAAGACCACCCTTCTGAAGCTGATCAATCGAGAGATCCGGCCCACCAAGGGCGAGGTGTGGGTCGACGGCATCGCCGCGCACACCCTGAAAGCGTCCCGCGTCGCTGACCTGAGGCGCCGCGTGGGCGTCGTGTTCCAGGACTTCAAGCTGCTGCCACGGCTGACGGCGAGGGAAAACGTGGCGCTGGCGCTCCAGGTGGGAGACCTGCGCGTCTCCGACCAGGAAGCGTCCGATCGAGCGCTCGACGCCCTGGATGCCGTCGGCCTGGGCGACCGTGGCAACTCGTTTCCGCACCAGCTGTCGGGTGGCCAGCAGCAGCGGGTCGCCGTCGCCCGCGCGGTGGTGGCGCAGCCGCCGCTCCTGATCGCTGACGAGCCGACCGGCAACCTCGATGTGGAGACGTCCTGGGAGCTGATGGACCTGTTCGAGGATATCGCCGCGTTCGGCACGGCCGTGCTGATCGCGACGCACAACGTCGAGATCGTCACGCGCCTCCAGCGCAGGGTCCTGACGCTGGTGGCCGGCCGCCTCGTGCGCGACCAGCCGGCGGGCAGAACTGGGAGGTTGGCATGGCTGGCGTCGTCGTGACGGGACGATTTCCGCGCCGGCGGATGGTCCAGATCGTCGCCACGAACGTGTTCCGCTATCTCTTTCGCGGTGCCGCCCGGAACTGGTTCCGGAACATGGCCAGCACGGCGCCGGCCCTCGGCTCGATGACCTTGCTCTTGCTGCTCTCCGGCCTCATCGGCCTGAGTGGATTCGCGCTCCTCAACCTGGAGCGGGTACAGGCCGCCCAGGCCTCGGTGCTGCACATCTACATCCGAGACAACGCATCCTCGACCGACGTCGACGCGCTGTGGGACCGTCTCGCGCAGGACCGTCGGGTCGCCAGCGTGAACTACACGACCAAAGCCGAAGCCTTGAAGCGGGCCCAGCGCATCCCCGGTCTCCCGCAAATTGCCGACGCGACCGACAGCAACCCGTTTCCGGCCAGCCTCGACGTGCAGGTGAAGAACATCGATGACGTCGCCGCGATCGACGCCATGGTTCAGAACAATGTCGCGGTCGACCCGGTCTACCCGACTTCGTATGACCGCGGCGCATACCAGCGCATCCAGGCGGTGTTGTTTGGAATCGCGGTGGCCGGGCTCGTGTTCGTGGCGCTGCTTGGTTTCGTCGCCGTCACCGTGACCATCAACAGCATCCGGGCCGCTATCCACTCCCGGCGTGATGAGGTTGCGATCATGCAGCTGGTCGGCGCACCGCGCTGGATGGTTCGCGGGCCGTTTGTGATCGAAGGCGCAATGACCGGTGGCCTCGCGGGAGCCGCAGCCGGCCTGGTCACGTTCGGTCTCGCGATCGCCGGGATCGCCGCCGGTTCCGACAGCTTCACCCAGTTCGCTCCCGGGGTGACAGTGACCGTAGCGGCATTCGCGGCGGCGCTCGTCTTCGCGGCGGGCATCGGTCTTGGCTCCGGCTCGTCCCTGGTCAGCCTTCGAAGGCACCTCGAGTCGTGAAGGGCCTGCTCGTCGCAATGGCGTTTGCGCTGATCGTGCTCGGAGCCGGACCTGGAGGGGTCAATGCGGACACGACGCCCGCGGATCCCCAGCAAGCGCAGCTAGCCCTGATCGCCCAGATCCGAGCGCAGCTCGGGAGCAACCTGGCCGACGCGCTCGCGGCCCAGCAGCAGCTGCAGAAGTCGCTCCAGGAGAACGCCGCGCAGCAGCAGGACGTGCAGGCGAAGATCGCCGAGGTCTCCAAGAAGATCGCCGACCTCGAGGTGCAGATCGCCGACGCCCAGCGGCGCGAAGCCGTCCTTACCGACCGCATCGACGCCGAGCGTGCACAGCTTCGCCAGCTCGCCCGTGCCATCTACACCGCGCCCACCTCGGTACTGGTGGTGCTGGGCGAAGCGCAGAGCCTGAGCGACTTGCTGACACGAATCGCCGATCTGAACGTCGCCGGAGCGCGGGCACGTGAGCTCAAGGCCACGCTGGCGAACGACCTGGTCTACCTCCAGGACACGCGGAAGAAGGAGCAGGCCGCGCGCGACGAGCAGGTCAAGCAGCGCGACCAGCTGGCCTCCGAGCTGACGCAGCTGCGCGCGCTGCAAGCGCAGCAGGAACAGTCGATGGCTCAGCTGCAGGTCAAGATCAACGAGACACGGACCGAGATGTATCTGCTGAGCCGGCAGTCAAGTCAGCTGGCGCAGCAGGTCGCCGACATGCTGCAGCAGCAGCAGGACGCGATCATCGCCGCGGCCATGCAGTCGGTATGGACGCAGGTACAGCTGTGGTCTCAGTCGAACAACGTGGGCCAGATCGCAACCAGCCCAGGCCACTCGACCAGGTACCGGTTCATCTGGCCGGAGCCCCAGGCGCAGATCTCGCAACCGTTCGGTCCGAGCACCTTCTGGTTCGAGCCGGCGTACGGGGGCTACCCGCATTTTCACACCGGGATCGACCTGGTCGAACCCTTCGGCTCGCCGGTATACGCGGCCGACGACGGCGTGGTGGCGCTGGTCGGCAGCTCGAGCAGCGGTTATGGCAACTACGTCGTCATTGCGCATTCGGGCGGCCTCGACACCCTCTACGGACACCTCTCGACGGCGCTGGTCAAGGTCGGGCAGACCGTGACCCAAGGCCAGCCGGTCGGAATGGAGGGATCCACCGGAAACTCGACAGGAGCCCATCTGCACTTCGAGCTGCGCATCAACCAGAAGCCCGTGGATCCGGCGCCGTACCTGCCGCCGGGCGCGCCGTCGCCTTACAAGGGTTAAACCCGAGCAGCAGCGTGGGCCCGTAAATGGCCCGCTTCTCGGCGAGTGGCCGGCCGATTTACTTCAATTTCGTTCGAGTTTGTTGACAGTCGATGGCGGCAGTGAATAGATTGCTGCTTGATGCCGACGATCTTTCGTGCTGCAGGTTTCGCAACCGCTCTCGCCGCGGTCGTGCTCGTCGTTTCCAACACCGCGGCAGCCGCGGCCTTCGATCCGTATGCGACAGGGTCTGTCGGCTACGACTACTCCTACATTCAATGTGGGGCGGCGGCCCCGGCCGCAGCCTTCGGCGTGGTCGGAGTCAATGCGGGTTATCCGTTCACCTACTACAACAGCTGCCTGGCCGCCGAATACGCCGCGGCGGCGCGGACCGGCAATGCCGCGCTCTACATCAACACCGGGTATGACCCGAGCTATACGGCGATCGACGGGCGCCACACCACTCAGGCCTGCTCGAACAGCTCCGCTGCGATCGCCGGCACACCCGCCCAGCAGGCGGCGTGGGCCGTAGGCTGCAGTGAAGCGCAGCAAGACATCTCCTACGCAGCGAACCAATCGGCCACATCACCGACCGCATGGTGGCTCGATGTCGAAACCGCCAACAGCTGGTCATCGAGCGACCTGTCCCTCAACCGTGACGCGATCCAGGGCATCGTCGACACCTTGCGTCCGGCCACCACGGCTCCGATCGGGATCTACTCGACGTCATACCAATGGGGCGTGATCACGGGCGGATACCAGCCGTCGGTGGACGCGAACTGGGTCGCCACCGGCCAGCGGACGCTGAAGCGAGCCAAAGGATACTGCCGGTCGACAGGGTTCACCGGCGCCAGGATCTGGCTCGTGCAGTACGTAACGACGATCGACAACGATTACGTCTGTTAGTAGACGCAAAGAAGGGCTGAGACATTTCCCAGCCCTTCTCGATTCGTTTTCTAGGTGACGACGATGCCGAAAGGCGTCGCGCCCTTGGGGAGCGCGAATGGCGAGGCGTTCAGCTCGCTCAAGCCCCCGGGCGTGACGGCGAATGTGCTGACGGCGTTGATCTGCGCGTCGACCACGTAGAGGTCGTTGTCACCAGGGTCGAGGCGCGCGTCGAACGGCCGGATGCCGACGCCGCTATTGAACGGCGTGCTGCCGAGAAGGCGCAGCGAACCGTCGGCCGCGATCTGGTAGGTCGAGATACTGGTGCTGGCGGTGTTCACCGTGTAGAGGAAATTGCCGTCGTGCGTGATCTCGACCCAGCATGGAGCCGTCTGGTTGTCGCGATAGGGTGAGCCGCCGATCGAGCCCAGGACTCCGCCGCCGGACACGTTGAATGCCGAGACGGAGCCGTTGCCGCTCCCGGCGTGGGCGTTGGAGACGTACAGGCGCGACGGGTTCGCGGGTGAGAACTCGCTGCCGAACGGCCCAGCGGCTTGAGCCGAGAACGGCGAGCCCGCGGCGGCGGTCAGGCGCCCATCAGCTCCCACCGTAAAGCTGTCGATGAGGAACGTGCTGGGATCGGTCGTGCCCACCTCGACTCCGACCAGGTTGGTGCCGGTCGAGTTGAACAGGATGTCGCCAGGGTTTGCCGTGTTGGGCAGCGCAAACGTCGAGCCGCCGATGGGCGCGAGGTGCCCGCCAGCGTTCAGCGTGAAGCCGGTGTAATTGCTGCCCGTGCCGGTGGTCTTGTTGCCCTCGTTGGCCACGTAAACGAGCCCGTGGCTGACGGTGACGCTGATCGGCTCGAACCCACCGGACCAGACAGGACTGCCTTCAACCTCTCGGAGAGAACCGTCCGGGCGGATGCGCAGCACGGAGATCTGGTTGCTGCCGGCATCGGCCGCGATCAGATACCGACCATCGCTCGTCACCTGCAGAGCTCCTTGCGAGCCGACGAGGCTTCCAGTCCCCGCGCCTCCGGCGGCGAACGGAGAATCGGCGAGCGGCGTCAGCGAACCATCCGCGTGGCGATCGAAAGCCGCGATGGTGTTGACGCCGGCTGTGTTGTCGTTCACATAAACGTGCCCGACCACGTCAGACGCGACCGCGCCCGGCGTGAAGCTGAGCGCAGCGGCCGCGGCGACCAATGCCGAGCCCGCTGACGCAACGATTCGTCTACCAAGATGCATTGCCTCACTCCTCCAGTGCCGTTGATGTCGGCTCTTCGCCGCGCGGTACTGTCGATCGA
>DASPYG010000051.1:0-3971 GCA_035636885.1 Candidatus Nitrosopolaris sp. | reverse complement strand
GCGCCGATGGCCTCGTAGACCTCGCCCACCGCCACGTCCTTGCCCTTGAAGCGCCCGGGCATGATCGAACCGCCATACAGAAGGATGGCGGGGCGGTCGAGGCGGATGAGGGCGATCGCGGTGGCCGGGATGGTCTTGTCGCACGCGCAGATCCCGCACATCGCATCGAACATGTGGCCGCGGCCGACGAGCTCGATCGAGTCGGCGATGACCTCGCGGCTGACGAGCGAGGTTTTCATGCCCTCGCTGCCCATCGTGATGCCGTCGGAGATCGCGATGGTGTTGAACTCCATCGGGTTCGCGCCACCTGCCCGAATGCCGGCCTTGACCGGGACGGCGAGCTCGCGCAGCCCGAAGTTGCATGGCATCGTCTCGAGCCAGCAGTTGGAGACGCCGACGAACGGCTTCTCGATGTCCTCCGCGGTCAGGCCGATCGCGTGGAGGAACGAGCGCGCAGCCGCGCGGTCGCGACCTTGATAAAGGGCGCGGCTGGGCAGGTCAGAAGGCGTCACGAGTGGAATTCTAAGTTTTGCCTCCCCACGTCGTGGGGAGGTCGGCCCCGCGTCTTGCCTCCCCACCGTGTGGGGAGGTCGGCCCCGCGCGAAGCGCGCGGCCGGGTGGGGCAATCGATATTAGGTGACGTCGGCCGCAGACTCCGAAGTCAGATGCTCGTAAATCCCGTCCATCACCTGATCGATGGACTCATCCACTGCGGTCACTGGAATGCGTACGACTCGGTAGCCACGAGCTCTCATGTACGAATCCCTTCGGTCGTCTCGCTCAACATCGTGCCCCGTACCATCGACCTCGATAACGAGTCGAGCGGAGTTACACAGAAAGTCCACGAAGTAGGGGCCGATTGGGACCTGACGCCGGAACTTGTAACCCGCGACCTTCCGACCACGAAGGCGCGACCATACGCGCCATTCGACCTTGGTCATATTGTTTCGGAGATGTCTGGCTTGATCGGTAGTTGGTGACGGCACGCATTAGAGGGTCCGACTCACCGACAGGCGAAACAATCCAACCTGTTAACCACCGGATGGTGAAGAATCGGTTGCCCCCACCCGGCCTGCTCCCTGCGCGAGCAAGCCGACCTCCCCACGAGGTGGGGAGGTGATCGCGGCACGCGTTTCCGAACTCATTCGCTACAGCCGCTGGTCGCTGGCCGTGACCGTGGCGTGCATGCCTCTCTATGTGGTGCGCTACCGCATCGGTCCCGTCCCCACCACGCTGCTCGAGGACCTCATCCTCATCACCATCGGCCTCTACATCGCCGGTCGCCTCCAGGGTCGTGACTGGCGGCCGGCGCGCACCTCCCTCGAGATCCCCATCGTCCTGCTGCTCGTCGCGGGCCTCGTGGGTATCGCGATCTCGCCCGACCACGTCGGTGCGGTCGGCATCTACCGCGCCTATTTCATCGAACCGATCGCGCTCTTCTACGTCGCGGTCGACCTTCTGAAAACACCGTCGGACTTCCGCGTCGTGCTCCTCGGCCTCGCCATTGGGGCCACGGTCTTCGCCCTCATGAACCTGGGCGCTTGGGTCGCCGCCCTCGCAACCCACTCGCCGATCCACAGCGGGGACGCGCCCGAAGCGCTTTACACGAGCCCCAACGCGGTAGCGATGTTCCTCGAGCCACCGCTCGCCATCGCCGCCGGGTTCGCGCTTTATTCGGACGAGCAGCGCAACCGCCGGATCGCAGCCGCGTGCCTCGTCGTACTCTTCGTCGCGCTGCTCGCCACGCTGTCTCGCGCCGGCTGGCTCACGCTGGCGGTGCTGGCGCTGGTGGCCGTGATCACGATGCCCAACCGGAGAGTGAAGGCGGTCCTCCTCGGTGGAGCCGTGATCGGTGGCTTCGCCGTCGCGCAGATCCCCATCGTTCACGAGCGCCTCGCGCGGCAGCTGGACCCGAACTACAACTTCAACACCTTCGAGGGCAGGGTCCAGATCTGGAGCGACACGCTCCACATGCTCCGCGACCACCCGATCGTGGGCGCCGGTCTGCGCGCGTACTCGCAGGTCATGGGCCCTTACGTCACCGGGAACAGGATCCCAGAGCTGTACCCGCACAACGTGTACCTCGCGATGTGGGCCGAGCTCGGCCTCCTCGGCCTGGCGGCATTCGTCGCGCTTCTGGCGATGCTGTTGTGGCGCGGCTGGCGCGCCTTCTACCGCGCAAAAGGCTTGGCTCGGCCATTGTTGTGGGGCACCTCCGCGGCATTCGTCGCGATCGCGGTTCATGGGGGATTCGATACGCCTTATTACAAGAACGACCTCAGCGTCGAGTTCTGGATCCTGGCCGCGCTCGAGCTCGCGGCGATCAGCGCATTTGTCAAACCGGCGACCGGAAAGCCATAGTTTCAGCGTTGATCAGGACGAAGTGTTGACGAGCCGCTTCATCGGGGGGACTCTCGCGAGCCTGGTCCTGTGCGTGGCCTCGGCTGTGCCGGCCGGCGCGAGCCCGACCATTCCCACCCAAGCCGCATCGGCCGTTCATCCAGCCCAAGCGGCGACTGTCGCCAACGGCGCCTGGACCGTGTATCACCGCGACGACGGCCACACGGGGTTCGACAGCACGCTGCCGGCCGTCACGGGCGCCTCTACCGGATGGGCGTCGTCCGCGCTCGATCAGACCATCTACGGCGAGCCGCTCGTCTACAACGGCATCGTCTACGCCGCGACCCTCAACAACAGCGTATACGCCCTCAACCAGGCGACCGGCGCGGTCGTGTGGTCAAAAAACCTGCGGGCGCCTGAGACAACGGGTTGGTCCTGCGGAAACGTTTCGCCCCAGGGCATTCTCGGGACTCCTGTGATCGACGTCACGGGCGGCCGTATCTATGTCGCCACCCTGGGCGCCGACGACATCTACCGGCTCGAAGGTCTGAACCTCGGCACCGGCGTCGAAGAGCTCAACACGGTCATCACCACACCGGCGACGGGATTCGACTGGACCATCGAGCAGGAGCGCGGGGCGCTTGCGCTCCGCAACGGTTTTGTCTACGTCCCCTTCGGCGGGCGCGCGGGCGACTGCGGCGCGTATCACGGCTTCGTGTTCCCGGTCCCTACAAGCGGAACCGCGGTGACGAACTACTACCAGACGCCCGGCCAGGGCGCGGGATTCTGGACCGCCGGGGGCGTCGTCGTCGACGACTCGACCGGTAAGGTCTTCGAGACCAGCGGCAACGGCACGTCGAGCGGCTGCAACGCCAACGTCAACGGCACGCCCGCGTTCGAGAACGACGCGGTCGTCCGCTTCTCGTCGACGCTCGCGCACGAGGACGCATTCATCCCACAGGACTGGCGAAACAACTGGTGCCTGAACGACCAGGACCTTGGCTCGGCCAGCATGGTGCTGATCAGCCCGACGCTCGCCTTCCAATCCGGCAAGTGGGGCACCGGCTTCCTGGTCAACCCGCAAGCACTCGGCGGAATGGATGGACAGCTGTACCCGACCCCAAAACCCGCCACGTACGCAGAGGTCGACGTGTGCCGCGGGAACCACAGTGACGCCAACTTCGGCTCGTACGCGTACGCCGCGCCGTACGTGTACCTGTCCTGCGAAGGAAATGGGCTGGTGGCCCTTTCGGTCAACACCTCGACCCCGTCCTTCAGCAACTGCGACGCCACCTGCGCCAGCCCCTCGTGGAACGCGAGTGGCTTTAAGCCAGGCCCCCCGATCGTCGCCGGCGGCGCGGTGTGGGCCGTCGACACCGGCGGCGGCGGCCTGTACGGCTTCAACGCCACGACCGGCGCGCAGATCTATCACAGCGCCGGCTTCGGCGTCACCCACTTCACGACGCCTACCGAGGCGGGCGGACAGATCTTCGTCGGGTCGGGCAACGTGGTGCGGTCGTTCGCGCTGACGATCAACGCCTGCTCGTCGGTGACCGCGTCCGCGGCGCCGCCCTCGCCCTCCACCCCCGGCACAACCGTCACGTTCACCGGCAGCGCCTCCGGCTGCCCGA
>DASPYG010000050.1:0-17539 GCA_035636885.1 Candidatus Nitrosopolaris sp. | reverse complement strand
CGCTCACCGATCGCGAGCGAGAGGTGCTCGTGCTGATGGCGCGCGGCCTCGACAACGGTCAGATCGCATCCAATCTGTTCGTCAGCGAGGCGACGGTCCGGACGCACGTCGGGCACGTCCTTTCCAAACTCGACGCGCGCTCTCGTGTACAGGCGGTGGTGGTCGCCTATGAGTCGGGTCTTGTGCGGCCCGGCTCTGCTTGACCGCATCGGAAGCTGCGTCGGGACGCACGCTGAGACACCCGACGGCCGGCTCCAATAGGTACTCCTCGTCGGTCAGCCCCTCGAGGCGGCTGCGAATCAGCTCCGTCCAGCGAAACTCGAGATTGGCCTGGACGCTCACCCGAACAGTCGGCTCGGTCAACAGCAACATTGTGGCGTTACGCCGCTCACATCGAGTTCTCGCTCAGCACTGGCGGCGGCCCCGCAACAGGGGCGACTGGCTGCCGAAGTCTCGTTCAGGCGGGTGGTACCGTCTGGCCGGTGCTCGAGGTCAGCAAACTCACGAAGAGCTATCGCGGTCTGACGGCCGTGGACTCGCTCTCGTTTACGGTCAGCAGCGGCGAGCTGGTTGCACTGCTCGGCCCAAACGGGGCCGGCAAGTCCACGACTCTGACGTGCGTAGCGGGTTACCAGAAGCCTGACTCAGGCAAGGTCACATGGAACGACCGCGAGCTGGGTCCTGATCGCAGCCGCCATATCGCTCTTGTTCCGGAGACACCCGAGGTGTTCCCCTTGCTGACGATCTGGGAGCACATGGTCTTCGTGGCCCGCGGCCTCGACCTCCCAGCGGGCTGGGAGCGGGATGCTGAAACGCTCCTCGCCCGCTTCCAGATCCTCGAGCAGCGCGACAAGCTCGGCGAGGCCTTGTCAAAAGGCATGCGCCAGAAACTGTTGGTGGCTTGCGCCGCGCTCGCCAGCACGGAGGTGATGTTCCTGGACGAGCCGATGGTCGGCCTTGACCCTCACGCGCAACGTGAGCTGCGCCAGATGTTGTTGGAGCTAAAGGCTGCCGGTCGTGCGCTGATGATTTCGAGTCACCTGATCACCTACCTGGAGGGCCTCGCGGACCGGGCCGTGATCATCAAGTCGGGCCGGCTCGTTGCGGAAGGAACCCTTGATGAGCTCAACAGCCGCTATGGGTCTCAGGACCTGGAGGAGACGTTCTTCGAGGCGACAACGTGATCGAGGTCATCGGACGCAGCCGCGGCGCGGCGCGACGTTCACCGAGAATCCGCGCGCAGCTGGGGGCACTCCTCTATCTCCAATTGCGCACGGCAATACGGAAATGGGAGCTGGTGGCCCGCGACCCCTTGCGCCGGCTGGCGTGGGCACCGTATGCGGTCAGCGTGTTGTGGGTGATTGGGGCACGAATCTTTGGGATTCATCTCCAACTTCCCGGATCGATGTGGGCCTACCTGGATGCTTTCCTGCCGGCACTGCTGTTTTTGCTCGTTGCGGTGTCGAGGGCGGGGGGCGGACGCCTGTATCAATCGCGAGCGCACGCTCACCTGGTCGGCGGCTTAGGGCTGCCGATATGGCTGCTGGTTGGATGGCAGCACCTGCAGCGGGTGCCCGTGCTGCTGTTGAACTTCGCAGTTTTCGGAGTGCTGTTGTTCTCGTCCGCGTTGGGTGTCGGCCCGATTCGGGTGATAGAGAGTGCCGTGGCCGTGCTTCTCGGGCTGACCCTCCTGGGCGGGGCCGGCCTCGTTGCGTTCTCGGTCCGCCTCCGCTCGACAAGCCTGGGAACCGCATGGACCGTCATGGCCCTTGCAATCGCGGCGGCGTTGGCGCTGCCTGCTCTGCCGCTGTTGATAGGTCGACCGTTGCCGTGGCTGCAGCCCATCAGCCAGGCAGCAGCCTGGAGCCCAGGCGGACTCGTCGTCATGGGTGCGTCGGGGAGCCTGGCGGCCGACATCATGCTGCTCGCCCTCGCAGCCGGCGTCTTGGCGCTGGGGATCGCGCTAACACGCAACCAAGGCCCCGAACTTGCTGAGACTTCCTATCGGTATTTCATGCTCGTGGACAGCGCCCGTGCCAGCGGAAACGCGGGCATGAGCGGGGCCAACATGCGGCTGCGGGACCCGGTCCAGGCGTCGACCTCCACGGCCTTCAGAGGCGCCGGCGTGCTCTTCTGGAAGACCTGGCTGGAGTTCAAACGAGGCGCGACCGGCCGCTGGCGCCTGATCACGGTGGGGGTGCAGCTCCTTTTCGGCGTGCTGGCCGGTTCGGTGTGGCTGACCATCAAGGACTCTCATGCGTCTTCCTCGTTGACGACTCTGTTGATCGCCGCGGTTGTGCTGAGCATGGTCGCGGTGGGTTTCACCAGCGGCCGTCAATTTGGTCCCCTGCTTAGGAATCCGCTGTTCGCATTGAATCGTGATTCGCTGGCGAAGCGGCTTTTGGCAGTGCTGCTGACGCGCCAGACCACGGAGTCGATCGGCAGTCTGGCTACGTTTGTGGGTATTGGTTTGGTACTGCCGGCCTTCATCCCGCTGATCCTTGTTCTGATCCTCGTCGGCCGCGCGGTGGCAATCGGAATGCTGGGCCTCGATCTTTATGTCTTTGCCTGGCTCCCATCCGCCACCGACCGAATCATGGCGATGCGAATCATTCGCACCGTGATCGTGGCGGTGGCGGTCCCGGCCGGAACCATCTTCACTCTCTGGGCCTTTCGCACTCCAGTCCCCGATCTCACTTTCCTGCTGCCGACCCCGCTGTTTCTCTTGCTCGGTTGGAGACTGGTCGTCTCAGCGGGGAGGCGGCTCGAGGGGAACGGCCTCGCGGTTGCAATTGCTGAGCGCAGGTAGCCGCCTTTCCACTTTTACGCGCTACAACCTTCAGAAACCCACCCGCTGCCCGCGGCGCTATTTCTCTGGCGAACCGCTCGAGCTGCTCGAGGAAGTCCTGCAGGTTGCTCGAGAAGGGCTCGATGACCAGGTGCTGGACGCCGGCGTACCTGTTGACCAGCTCGATGATCCCGCCCGCGTCACCGTGAAGTGTGGCCCCGGGCTGTGCATGTCCTCCACAATTGCGCGACCTCAACCACTGAGGCCTCAGCGGGCGGACGAGCCGTCCAATCCCTGAAGCCCACGAATCGACTCGATCGTCCCGAGGTGGCGGCTCAGATGCTCGAGGTAGATGAGAGCGTTGTCGAGCTTGGTATCGCCATCCGGGTCATCGTTCGGAGCCGCCAGCAACTGATCGTCGGGCGTGAGCGCGATCGCCTCCTCCGTGTATGTGAATGCGAGCCTGGCATAGCTCACGACTTCCTTTTGAACAGGGAACCGCATCCCTTCCGCCATTTCGTCGGACATTTCGGTTCCTGTGTCGCGGCGCCCCAATGAGCCCGAGGCGAGGGACCATCGATCCGCCAGCGATTCTCTTTCCCATACCTGTGCACGTGGATCGCGAGCGAAAACCCTATGAAGGTAAGACGCAAAGATGTCGTCCCAGCGAGCGGCGTGCCACAGCTGCCACGCCACGGAGTGAAGGCTTGGACCTCCGCTCCACCCGAATTGCTCGGGAGACAGCCCTTCCGCCGCCGTCAACAGTCGTGCGTGGGCGATTCTGTAGGAGCGTAAGAGCGATTCGCTGAGAGAACGCGGGCGCGCCGCCATCACGCCGCTACCGTACTTCGCCTGTCAGGTGTCGTCCAGGAGAAGGCGTTGCCAGGCATCTGCCAGCCAGCTCTCGAACATCTCGCCGGTCCACCCGCGTCCATCGACCAGAAGACGGTAGAACTCGGGCGAGTTCATCGCCCAAACAACATCTCGAGCCATGTCCTTTGAAATGGCAGGCCGGAGGCGTCCAACCTCTGCCAGATGTTGGACGACCAGACGCATGCTGCCGGCGTGGCGTCGCTGCAGTTCCGCGACCAGCGTGCTGAGCTCCCTATCGGTGGACGCGGCCTCCAGCACGACTTGCCAGATCGGCGCGAGGCGTTCCAGCATCGGACGCACCATCCCAGCAAACAAGCGGAGCTTCCGGCGGGGGTCCGCCTCGGCGCGGATTTCCTTCACGCCTGCGCGCTCTAGCGGCGGGACCGGCTCGTCCGTGCCCGACAGCGCGGTCTCAACGAGATACCTGACCAGGCTGGCTTTGCCCCCTATCGAGAGATAGACCGTCTCAATCGAAACGGCAGCCGCCTTGGCAATCGCCGCCATTGTCGTCGGCGCGTATCCGCGTTCCAAAAACAGCCGGCGGGCGGCGACCAGTATTCGCCGACGTGTCTCCTGGGCCGACAACCGCCGGCCGCTTGTGTCATAGCGACGTTTTGCAACCTTGACGGTTGTCCTGGCCAGTGTTAGCCTCCCAACATTGACTGGAATGTCATTCTAATGGAAATCGGAGGGAATTCGAGATTGAGACTTGGACACTGCGCGCTGACCTCTAAGGATCCGACTGCGTTATCGGGCTTCTACGAACGCTTCCTGGGGCTGCACAGGGTGGGCGAGGTCGCCACCGAGCAGACCGGTGCGATGGTCTTCTTGAGCACGGAACAGCATGGGCCGCCCCAGCTGCAGCTCATGTCAAACCCAGAGGGCCGTCATGTTGCCTTCCAGGTGGACTCGCTGGCCGAGCTGCGCGAGCTGTACGCAACGGCACCGCAGCGCGGGGCTCGAGTTGTCATGAGCTTCGACCACGGACCGGACGTTCAGCTTTTACATTCACGACCCGGACGGAAACACATGTGAGATCTACTGGCCGACCGGTCGCCGCTCGGGTGGAGGCAACCGCCCGATCGACCTCACGAGACCAGAAGAAGAGCTGCTCGAACTGATCCGCACCTGATCCCCGTGCTGCTTCCCGCCGGGCTGCCACGCCGCCAGTGGCTGATGGCCCTCGCAGCCGACCTCGGTGGACGTCCGATGCGGCTCTTGACACCTTGGTGGGATAGGCCAATAGTCGAGGTGACGGGTGAGACCCGTCGGAGGCACCGAGCTCCAAGAAGACGATTGCACGGAGGAGGAGCGATGGAACGGAGTTTGTTTGAGCGACTTGGTGGCATCGACGCCATCACGGCGGTCGTCGAAGACTTCAGGGACCGGGTGGCCGGAGATGACCGAATAAACCTGAAGTTCGCGAGGACAGACCTTGGGCGCTTGCGGAAGATGCTCATCGATCAGGTCTGCGAAGCCACGGGCGGTCCTTGTCAATACCGCGGTCGCAGCATGAAGGAAGCACACGCCGCAATGAAGGTCACCAAAGGTGAGTTCAACGCCCTGGTCGACGATCTAGTCGCGACGCTGAATCAATTCAAGGTCCCCAGCGCCGAGCAGGACGAGCTCCTAGCCATCCTTGGTCCACTCCAGTCGGACATCGTCGAGGTGGATTCGAGTGAGATCGGAACAGCACTTCCGGACGCGTTCCAACCTGCGCCCGCGCTGATGACGTGAACCGCATGACGCGACTGCCTACCACTTCAAAGTTGGATCACCGCCCGCCTCACTGACGACCCGGCATCATTCAAGTCGTTGAGCAAGGTGCTGATCACCGGATCATCAGACGGTCTCGGGCTGATGGCCGGGCAGCGATTGCTTGCCGCCGGCCACGAGGTGGTGCTGCTGTAACTAGGACGCCACCAGCTTGCTGACCGCGGTGCGCGCAAGCTGCCCGACAGCGCTCGCATTCGACGTCGGTTCGACGGCGATCAGCATCACAACGTTGTACTTGAAGACGAAGATCGCGATCCCGCCGCTGCCGCCCGAGCTCGTGGCGGTGTATTCGAACGCCTTGTCGCCGATACCGCTTGCAGCATGAGCATTCGCCAGATCGGCGCGCGCATGACGCACATGTGACGCCGAACGCGCGCATCATGGGCGCCTGAGACGCTCCGGTGGCGCCGAAGATGCGGAATCGCCGCGCACAGTGCGGACCGCGCGGATAATCGCCCGCGTGCGCGCCATCCCGATCGGATTCGTGCGCACTTACGGCGACATCGACCCCGGCGCGCCGCGCCTCGTCGGGCATGTCCTGGCGACCACGCACGACAGCCTTCCGTGGCACCGCGTCGTGCACGCCGACGGCACCATTCCGATGGGCAGGCGGCAGCGCGCGCTGCTGGTCGGCGAGGGCGTCCCCTTGCGAGGTGACCGGGTCGACCTCGGGCGCGCCCGGCTGCCGACGAATTTGTAGCGTAATGCCCGCGGTGAAGACCAGGAAGGCGCCGTCGCTCTTCGACCTGAACGTCGAGAAGATCCTCGATCACTGGGACGTGCCCGAGGCGATCCGGGAGGTGATCGCCAACGCCCTTGACGAGCACGCCCTCACCGGGACCGCCGAACCCGAGATCGTCAAACGCCGCGACGGGTGGCATGTGATCGATTTCGGGCGCGGCCTCCGCTACCAGCACCTGACGCAGAACGAGAATCCGGAAAAGCGCCGCCAGCCGGACCTGGTGGTGGGCAAGTTCGGCGTCGGCCTGAAGGATGCGCTGGCGACGTTCCACCGACGCGGCATCGAGGTGATGGTCCGCAGCCCGCACGCCGACATCACGCTGCAGCGCGCAGCCAAGACCAACTTCGCCGACGTCAAGACATTGCATGCGGCCGTCGCACCGCCGTCCGAGCCAAAACGCAAAGGCACCGATTTCGCGCTCCGCGGGCTCGACGACGCCGACATGGCCGCCGCCAAGGACTACTTCCTTCGTTTCGCCGGTGACGAAGAGCTCGAGCGCACCGACCTCGGCGCGATCCTGCGGCGCCGCCCTGACGAGCCGGCTCGCGTTTACGTCAAGGGCGTGCGAGTAGCGACCGAGGACCAGTTCCTCTTCTCGTACAACGTCACCTCGACCACGGCCCAGCTGCAGAAGGCGCTGAACCGTGAGCGAAGCAACGTCGGGCGCACGGCGTACCAGGACCGCGTCAAGGCGATCCTGCTCAAGAGCAAGTCAGCAGCGGTCGCCGAGCAGATGGCCGCCGACCTGACCCGGATTCAGGCCGGTACCAACCACGACGAGATCACCTGGCTCGACGTCCAGGAGCAAGCGGTCCGCATCCTCGCCACGCAGGCCAGGTCGATCTTCGTCACCTCACGCCAGCTGCTGTACATGGGTGCGACGATTCAGGAGGCGAGGACCGATGGATACAAGATCCAGTGGATTCCCGACCGACTGGCTGCGCGTCTATCCGACCTCCGCGACCTCAACGGCAAGCCGATCCTCGACCTCGCCGGCTTCATCAAGGCGTGGAACGAGTCGTTCCATTTCGACTTCGTCGATCCATCCAGGTTGAACGCGGCCGAGCGGAAGAGCTGGAGCATCCTTCCCGAGGTTTTGCGCCTGGCCGGCGACCACACGAAGCGGGTGCAGGAGGTGCGCATCTCGATGACGATGCGGCTCGATGAGGCGCAGTACGAAACCGAAGGCGTGTGGGACTCGCCCAACATCGTCGTCAAGCGTTCGGTGCTGGACTCGCCGCGACACTTCGCGCGCGTCCTCCTGCACGAGATCGCCCATGCGAGCTCGAACGCAAGTCACGGGAGCATTCCGTTCATGAGCGCCATCGACGACCTGGCCGCCCTGGGCGCGGTCAAGGCGATACGGAAGCAATGACGCGTCCGCCAAGGCCGAAAGGGTGGCGGTTGATCCCCGTTCTCCCTGCTTGTTTTTGGGGTCGAAGGACGCCGAGCACTGGCGCCTGCATCCAGACGAGCCCCCCGCGGAGTACGTCGAACGAGGCTGGACATGGCCCCGGCGCATGGTCGCGGAATCGTTCGGCTCACATGCCGTTTTTCTGGATCCGGACCAGGCAGGAGCGATCGCGATGCTTTCAGGCACGATCCTGAACGCCGAGCGACGAAGGGTGACTCAGACCGGCCAGCAGGTCCTCGTCGTCGAGGTTCGAACGGCGGGATTCGATGTCACGGTGTGCCTCGAAGGCGCCGCCCACGCGGCGGCGCCACCTATCGGCGGCATCCTTTCGGGCACCGTATGCATGGTCGCGTCGCTGGATTCGTGGCGAGTCCGCGCCGGGGCTCGCCAGTAAACGGGTTCAGCCCCCGGCGATCGCGCCCACGATGAGGTAAGGCTCGCGACCTGCGACCACCTCCGCGGGAAGAGGATCGTCCGGTGAGTCCTCCGAGCGATCCTCCTCGCACGCGTAAAACCGCAGGAGCGCCCGCCGCCTCTTCGTGGTCTGGTCGCGAATCGTCCCGCGCAGCATCGGATACTGCATCTCCAGGGCATCGAGCAAGGCACGCTGGCTTGCCGGCCCTTCGACCTGCAGCTGCACCTCCTTGCCCACACCCGCGAGCGTCCGGAGATTCGCCGGCAGCACGACCCGGATCACGACAGCGTCTGGACCTGGACTGACAACACGGACGGGAGGTTGCTCACGATGGCGCTCCACGAATCGCCCGCGTCGGCCGAAACGTAAACCTGGCCGCCCGTGGTGCCGAAATACACGCCGCAGGAATCGAGCGAGTCCACGGCCATCGCATCGCGCAGCACGTTCACGTAGCAATCCTTCTGCGGCAGCCCTTTGGTGAGCGCCTCCCACTCGTTGCCACCGGTCTTGCTGCGGTAGACGCGGAGCTTGCCGTCTGGGACGAAATGATCGGAGTCGCTCTTAATCGGGATCACATAGACGGTGTCAGGCTCGTGGGCGTGGACGTCGATCACGAACCCGAAGTCGCTGGGCAGGTTGCCGCTGATCTCGTGCCACATGTCGCCCGCGTTGTCTGTGCGCATCACGTCCCAATGCTTCTGCATGAACAGGACGTTCGGGCGGCTTGGGTGCATCGCGATGCGGTGTACGCAGTGGCCGACCTCGGCATCGGGGTCCGGCATGATCTCGGAGTGAAGCCCCTTCGTGATCGGCTTCCAGGTCTTGCCCGCGTCTTCGCTTCGGAAAGCGCCCGCGGACGAGATGGCTGCGAACATTCGGTCGGTCTTCACCGGGTCGAGGATGATCGTGTGCAGGCACAGCCCACCCGCGCCGGGCGCCCACGAGGCGGCTGACTCCTGGGTGCGAATTCCCGGCAGCTCCTCCCAGGACTTGGCACCGTCGCTGGACTTGAACAGCGCCGCATCTTCAACCCCGGCGTAGACGGTATCGGGGTCGGAGAGCGACGGCTCGAAGTGCCAGACCCGCAGGAACTCGTAAGGGTGGTCACTGTTGTCGTACCACTTGTGGGTGTTGACCTTCCCCTCGTACTTGAACTCGTTGCCCATCGGCTGCCAGGTTTTGCCGCCGTCGTCCGAGCGCTGCACCACCTGCCCGAACCAGCCACGCGACTGAGCCGCATAGAGACGGTCGGGGTCTGCGGGAGAGCCGTTCATGTGGTAGACATCCCAGCCCGCGAAGTGCGGCCCCTCGACCTTCCATTCCTTGCGCCGCTCGTCCGACGTCATGATGAACGCGCCCTTGTGGGTTCCGACTAGCACACGTACGTTTGCCATGCTCCCTCCTGTAATTGGATCAATTTATTAGTTTTCGAGAACCTCGCGCAGCCTCGCCGCAAACGCGGCCGGGTGTGAATCGAATGCTGTGTGAGCACCGGGGAAGACGGCCGCCCGCGTACCGAGCTGCGTGGCCAGGCCAAGCCCGCCTTTGTGGGCGAGCTCACCTTCCGTGTCTTCGCCAACCCCCGGGACGATGCGGCATGAACCCTTCCTCAGCGCGTCGATGTCGGGCTCGTAGTCCGCGATGGCCTCCATGTAGTCACCGAAGAAAAGCGCCATGTTCTTCTGCATGACGGCCATGGCCTCGGCCGCCTCAGGCGTCGCCTCGCCTTGCGGGGGCGGAGGGGGCGCCTCGCCGTGCATCTCGATCAAGGCGGAGAACTTCTGGAAGGCTCCGGCGGCGTCGCCGCTCTTATAGGTCTCGACCACCTCATGCATGCCCGCCCGGATCCGAGCGGTGTCGGGCACCAGCGTGGGCGACGGTGGCTCATGAGGCACGATCGTGTCGATCTGGGCTGAATGACGAGCGGCCAACTCGAGCCCGATCGTCGCACCGCCGCTGCTCGCGAATACGAACGCCTTCTCTCGCGTCACGTGCGCCAACAGGCGGCTCGCATCGTCGGCGAAGATCTGCACGATGCGGTTCTTGTCGAGCGGGGCCACAACAGTGCTCCGCGACAGGCCGCGCGGGTCGTAGGTGACCACCGTGAAATCCGTGGCGAGCTCGCCCGTGATGTTTCTGAACACGTTGCCGTCCGCCGGGCCGCCCGGCATCATGAGCAGCACCGGACCTGAGCCACGAACTTCGTAGTACAGGCTGGCGCCGGGGACGCTGAGCGTCGCTGTCCTCATCGGCATCGTCTGACTCATGGCCTGCACCTCCGTAGTGGTCTCTTATCCCTTGAGACTGACCCTCGCCACAAAACTAATCGGTCTGTGGAAATTACGCATCGGCAGCCGCCCTCCGCTGAGATCGCCAGCGCTTCACCAGGTCAGCCGCGGCCGCGTTCCAGTCCGGGAACTGAAAGCTGAAACCGGATTCCAGCAGCCGCCCGGGAACGACTCGCCGGCTCTTGAGGACGAGCTCGCTTTCGGTGCGCAGGACGAAAGTGCCGATCTCCAGCATCCAGTCCGTGGCCGGCAGCCCGATTGGGGCTCGAAACGCATGGCGCATGGCGGCCATGAATTCGCGATTGGGCAGCGGGTTGGGAGATGCGATGTTGACGGCGCCATCGAGATCCGGGTGCGCGATCAGGAAATCGACCGCCTCCGCGAAGTCGGCGTCGTGGATCCATGACACGAACTGCCGCCCCGATCCAGATGAGCCACCGAGGCCGATACGCACGAGGTTGAGGAGAGTGTCGAAGGCCCCGCCCTTGTCGGGGCTCATGACGATTGCGCTGCGCAAAGCGACTTTGCGCGTCCGAGGTGTCTCGGCCTCGCCGAACGCGTCTTCCCAACGCCTCGCCACGTCAGAGCTGAAACGCCAGGCCGAGGGGATGCCGGGCTCGTCGCCCCCGATCACGCCATCGACCTCGTCCATCGCGCGATCGGTCACATGCGTGTAGATCGTCGCCGTGCTGGCATTCATCCAGAGCACCGGCGGCTGTGATGCGTGGGCGATCGCCTCACCGACGAGCCGGGTCGTGACGAGCCTCGATTCCATGATCTCCCGGCGATTGGCAGCGTTGTACCGGCAGTTGACACTGCGCCCCGCCAGGTTGATGACCGTATCGGCGCTCTCCAACGCCCGGACCCAATCGCCTTCATGTAGCCCATCCCATCGGATCGTCTGCCATGGTGCCTGCTGGTCGCGACGCGCGACAACGACCGGGAAATCGCCTCGAGCATGGAAGTGCCGAGCGAGAATCTGACCGACCTGCCCGCTGCCCCCGATGATGACGACGCGCAACGTCCTACTTGGGGCCTACGGTTTCATTCCAGGTTTGCAGATCGGCGCCATCACCATGGTCGTTGACGAAACGGTACGGTCTCACCAGTTCCCGCAGGGCCAGCTGGTAGTGGAAGGTGCCGGCCTCGGTGGCAGTGCCCGTGATCGAGAACGTCGCCGACGCGCCGGCCGCGAGACCGCCGCAATCGAGCGCCGAATGGTCCACCTCGACCGTGCATCCGCCGAGGTCGGTCACGTTGTGGCGCTCGTACCACTTGTCCGCCGACATGAAGGTCAGGCCGAGGTGGGAGAGGGCGGGGCCGGTGTTGGTCACATTGACTACGAGCTGGGCTCGCCCGCCGACGATCGCTGCCTGCGTCGCGGAAGCGCTTACGTCGGCGGTGAGGGCCGCGGGGGCGTCGAGGCACGCCGAAAACGCCACCAGGACGACTCCCAACAGAGTCTTCACTTCATTAAACCTTTGCTCATTGAGCGCGGTAACCGTGAGGCTTTATTGTGTGCGCGGTGACCCCGGATCCCAGCCGCGTAACGCGCGCGCCCACACATTCGTTTGTCTCCCCAGTGGGGACCAGGCTGGCGGCTGTCGTGGCGATGCTCGCCGTGGCCGCGTGCGGGGGCACAAACGGCGCCGCCTCGCACAACAGCCCATCAGCTTCGGCAACGGCTTCGCCCAGCGAGTCGCCCAGCCCGACCTCGAGCCCCTCGTCGAACTCGACCCCGACCCCCGGCCCGACGCCCAGCCCCTTGACCGTCCCCTCGTGGGCCGCCATGCATGCCACCTGCTCGGGCCAGCCGGCTGCTCAGGAGGCCCTCCTCACCCTCCAGGGATCAACTCACCCCGTCCTTGCCGATGTCACCGACCCCGCCCACCCGCGCACCATCTGCAACATCACAGGCTCATGGATCCCACAGCTCGTGACGCAGGGGCAGATTTCATGGTCGGCCACGCAAGGCCGGGTCGACTCGCCGGGCACGAGTCTCATCGCCACGCTCGACCTGTTCACGGCTACGAGCGCTGTGGTCGCCGGCTGGACTGGTGGGGGCTTCATGGACGGCCTCCATGCCTGGAGCCCTGACCACACCACGCTGGCCTACGTCACCTCCGATGCGACCGCGGTCAACGTCCACGTCCTGAGCGGCGGCGGCGACCGCGTCCTCGCGGCATTCGGCACGGTTCCTGGCCGTGGTATCAACCCCAACGAGGACGACGCCTTCATAGGGTTCTCACCCGACGGCGGCTACTTCGCATTCGAGCAGACGTTCACCTCGAGCGGCAACCACCTTGTGGTCTGGAGCACATCCGGCATCGCGTTCTCGCAAACGAGCGGAACCATGGCGACGTGGGGCAGCACCGCCAGCAAGCTCTACTTCCGACAGCAGAACGCTTCCGTCGTCTACTTCTGGGACTCGACGGGCCCCGCCGGCAACCGCACGCAGGCCTTCGGGCAGCAGTTCGCATGGCAGGGGCCGAGCGCCGATGCCGGCGATGACTACCTGGCGTTCACCGTTCGCGACGCCACCGGAGTCCCCCACGTGTGGCTGTACGGGCATGGTGGTCGGGCAGGCGGCCAGCTCCCGAACGAGCGCTCGTCGCCGGCCTTTCTCAACTCTGGGACGCTCTTTTTGATCGAGGAGGCACCGTGCGGCGCCAACTGCGGCATCGGCCCGTCGCACCAGCCGGACGGCAAAACTTTCACGTACAGCATCGCCACCCAGGCCGAGACGCCTTCGACGATCGCCACCGTGCTCGGCGTATGGCCGCGGCCGGGCCAGGTCTGAGACCGGCGTCCAGTGAGATTTCGGGTGATGATGGGATGATGTCGGCCGAGGACATGGACGAGACCATTCACGACACTGAACCCGCAGGCAACGGCGTCGAGCAGAAGGCGGGAGGCGCCCCACCCGCGGTCGAGACTGCGATCGAGCCGGCGCCGGCCCCGATGTTCGACGCCACCCCGTGGCCGGTGGAGGCGCGACGGGCGCCGAAGCCGCTTCGAATCTCGAGGCCGCTAGGCCCGCGCATGTGGACAGCCGCACTGGCGGCGGCGCTTCTGTTCACCGCCGGCGGGCTCGCACTTCTTTATCTGGACGATGCAAGCGTGCAGAACACGGCACGCCAGCTCAGCACCTCCAACCAGGAGCTGAAGAGCCAGAACAAAGCCCTCCAGGCGCAGCTGCTGACGACTCAAACCAACCTGACCGCCACCCTCGGCGAGCTGGCCACCGTTCGGGCTGAGCTCGAGCATCCCAACCTCAACATCTGGAACGTGCCGCAGGACATCAGCGGACCGGACTACTACCTGGCGGGCGGAGCGCCCGACACGTTCACCTATCACCTGCAGGCGACGTCGAACGGGGCGATGTCGATCAGCATCCTCACCCTCGAGGATTTCGCCGCCGCCATCTCTTGCGTGCAGAACGGTGTCGGCCGGACCAACTACTGCATGCACCACTCCGGCCATCCATTCCACACCTGGGCCAGCGTCACCAGCGTCACCTACGACTTCCACGGCGCGGAAGGCTGCGCGGACTACGTGGTCGTCTTCACGTCGGCCCAGCACGTGACGGTCACGCCGAACATCAGCGTGACCTACAACCCGGCCTCGGCAGCCACCGGCTCCTGCGCCTAGGCTCCCCCCGGCCTCCCCACCTTGTGGGGAAGCTCCCTCCGCGCCCGAACGGCGCCGAGGGTATGGGGAGAAACAATTCCGGCAGCGACCTCATTGGAAAAGTTGGCTAAGCTGTTGCGCTGTGAACGAATGTTAGGCTAACCTACACTTCGTGATAGGTACAACTGAGCCAATAGTTAGGTCGGCCTAGGCCAAACCCATGGTCGAAGTCGCCCGTCGCAGCACCTTCACCCAGTCGCAAGAGGACTACCTCAAAGCGCTCTATCACCTCCACGGCGACACCCGCCCGGTCCCAACCCGCGAGCTCGCCCAGCGCCTCGGCATCTCCTCGCCATCGGTCAGTGAGATGGTCGGACGCCTGGTCACGCAGGGGCTGGTCGAGCACGACAGGTATCGGGGCCAGCAGCTGACGCGTGAGGGAAGGAAGGTCGCTCTCGAGCTGGTTCGCCACCATCGCCTGCTGGAGATGTTCCTCGTCCAGGTGCTCGGCTACAGCTGGGACGAGGTCCACGAAGAGGCCGAACGGCTCGAGCACGTCATCTCGGAACGCATGGAGCAGCGCATCTTCGAGCTGCTCGGCCGCCCGCAGCTCGACCCGCACGGCCATGCCATCCCCAGCCTGACCGGCAAGGTCCGCCCGGTCAGCAACCGCCCGTTGAGCGAGTGCGTGGTGGGGGAGAAGGTCGTCGTCCAGGGCGTCTCCGACGAGGACGCGGGCAAGCTGCGCGAGCTCGACCGCCGCGGGCTCGTGCCCGGCACCCCGGTCGAGGTGGTGGGCGCAAGCGAGTACGAAGGACCGATCGACGTCCGCATCAGAGGCCGCAGGGTAAGCCTTCCGCTCGGGCTCGCGCGCGCGTTGTTCGTCGAGCGCCGTTAAAGCTTGGCCGAACCCGCCCGAAAGACAGCCGTCGAGGAGCCGCCGCGCGCTCCTGTCGTGACGCAGAAGGTGGCGCCGGCGGTCGCCGCCCTTCCCGGCGAAGCGCGCGTCCTCCGCGCCGCCGAGAAGGCGCTCGCGGGCCAGACGCACGGACTCCGGGCGCTGCTGCCCTTCCTCGGGCCCGCCTTTGTCGCTTCGGTCGCGTACGTCGATCCCGGCAACTTTGCGACCAATATCGCCGGAGGCGCCCAGTTTGGCTACATGCTGCTGTGGGTCGTCCTCGCGGCCAATTTGATGGCGATGCTCGTGCAGTCGATGAGCGCGAAGCTCGGCATCGCGACCGGTCTGAATCTCGCGGAAGTGTGCCGGCAGAAATTCCCGTTCCCCGCCGTGGTCGGCTTGTGGATGCAGGCGGAGGTGGTGGCGATGGCCACCGACCTCGCCGAGTTCATCGGCGCCGCGATCGGCATCCATCTGCTGTTTCCCTCGATTCCGCTGTTCATGGCCGGGATCATCACCGCGTTCGCGGCGTTTGGCATCCTGTCACTCCAGTCGCGCGGCTTCCGTGGCTTCGAGGCCGTGATCACCGTCCTGGTAGGCGTGATCGTGGCCGCGTTCGCTTTCGAGGTCGTGCTGGCGCGGCCGTCGGTGAGCGCGGTGGCGGCCGGCCTTGTGACGCCTCGCTTCGACGGCACGGAGAGCGTCCTGCTCGGCGCGGGCATCCTGGGCGCGACCGTCATGCCGCACGTGATCTACCTACACTCGGCCCTCACTCAGCGGCGAGTTGTCGGCGCGACCGAGGAAGAGCAGAAGAAGATCTTCAACTTCGAGAAGTGGGACGTGATCATCGCGATGGGGCTGGCAGGCCTCATCAACGTCGCGATGCTCACCATCGCGGCGGCCGCGCTGCATGCGCACAACATCAGCGTGCCGAACCTGGACGCAGCCTTCCGGGAGCTCGGCCACACGCTCGACCATGGAGCCGACATCTTCTTCGGGCTGGGCCTGCTGGCCTCGGGCCTGTCGTCATCCTCTGTGGGAACGCTGGCCGGCCAGGTGGTGATGCAGGGATTCATCCGCCGCCGCATTCCTCTGTTCCTGCGTCGGGCGATCACCATGGCGCCGGCTCTCATCGTGATCGCGATCGGCCTGGACCCTTCACGAGCGCTCGTGCTGAGCCAGGTGGTGCTGTCGTTCGGGATCCCGTTCGCCCTCATCCCACTGCTTCTGTTCTGCCGCGACCGCGGCCTGATGGGCACGCTGGTCAACAAGCAGTCGACGACGGCGCTCGCCACCCTGGTGATCGGTGTGATCCTCAGCCTGAACGGGTTCCTGCTCTACCTGCTGCTCAGCGGGCGCTGAGGCTCGGACGGCTGGGGCTAGCTCTTGCCCCCGCCCTGGAGCAGATCTCGAGCGCGCTCGTACTCTTCAGCGGTGATCTCGCCGGATGCGAAGCGCCGCGCGAGGATCTCGAGCGGTGTTTCCCTCGGCAACGGGCCCATCGGCGCGGCCGGAGGTCCGACCGGATAAGCCGGGTGGCCGGACGATCGAACCGCCCAGATGACCAGCGCCGTCACGCCGGCGACGAAGAGCACGAAGAAGGGCAGCACCCAGAACACATGAAACCCGAAGCCTGGTCCGTCGATCATGCAATCACCTCCGCGCCCGAGGATCGGCCGCAAAACGAGAATACACTCGTGCCGGCCGATCAGGATTCGAGGTCAAGGAAGAGTTTGCTGTGAAGCTCGGCGTCGCGATCGGCTATTGGGGCATGGGGCTGACGGCCGCCCAGCAGCTCGAGATCGCCCAGACCGCAGAAGAGCTGGGCTACGACTCCATCTGGGCAGCCGAGGCGTACGGATCGGACGCGGCTTCGGTGCTCGCATGGCTGGCCGCCGGCACCAGCCGGATCAAGCTCGGCGCGGGCATCTTCCAGATCCCGGCGCGCAGCGCCGCCATGACCGCTATGACCGCAGCGACCATCGACCAGCTTTCGGGCGGGCGCATGCTGCTCGGCCTCGGCACCTCGGGGCCCCAGGTTTCTGAGGGCTGGCATGGAGTGCGCTTTCCTCACCAGGTGGAGCGCACACGCGACTACGTCGCCGTGGTCCGCATGGCGCTGGCCCATAAGAAGGTCGAGTACCACGGCGAGACCATGGAGCTCCCGCTGCCCGACGGGCCCGGCAAGGTGCTCAAGCTCACCATCCGGCCGGTCCAGGACCAGATCCCGATCTACCTCGCGGTGTTGGGGCCGAAGAACGTTGCGCTGGCCGGCGAGATAGCCGACGGTTGGCTGCCTGTCTTCTTCTCGCCCGAACACGTTTCCAGGCTGCGCGTGCCGCTCGAGGAGGGCGCCGCCCGCGCCGGCCGGTCACTCGAAGAATTCCGCATCTGCCCCAGCGTGAACGTGATGATCAGCGACGACGTCGCCTCGGCGCGCGACACGATGCGGCCGGTGCTCGCGCTGTACATCGGCGGCATGGGCTCGCGCGAGCAGAACTTCTACAACCGCCTGGTATCGTCGTACGGCTTCGAGTCAGCGGCTCGCGAGGTGCAGGAGCTGTACCTCGACGGCAAGCGGGCGGCGGCGATGGAGGCGCTCCCGGACGAGCTCATCGACATGACGTGCATCGCGGGGCCGAAAGATCGGGCGCGGGAGCGGATTCGCGCCTATCGCGATGCCGGCGTGGAGACTTTGATCGTCTCGCCGATGGC
>DASPYG010000049.1:0-3640 GCA_035636885.1 Candidatus Nitrosopolaris sp. | reverse complement strand
GAGGGATGGCGGGGGCGGGGATCCTCTGACCGGGCGCCCATCGCAGTGACACAGCGCGGCGAAGCCGATGTCAAGGCCGCGATGCGCGCGCAGGGCTCGCGCGATCGCCCAAACGTACTCAGGCGCTGCCAATCAGGCGACAGAGGCGTGGGTTGGGCCAGCGTTCCGGAATGACGCCCGAGCAAGCAGCTTGTTTGGCGAGCTTTGGCGAGGTTCCAGCAGACGGTAGGCTCGCCTGGGGTACTCGGTGAAGGCGATCATTCGGGACGCATACGGCTCGGTCGACGTTTTGCGACTCGCGGACATTGACCAGTCGGTCGCGGGCGACGCGGACGTGTTGGTGCGCGTGCATGCAGCGGGCGTCGATCAAGGGGTATGGCACCTGATGACGGGGACGCCCTACGTGATGCGCTTGGCGGGCTTCGGGATCCGCGCCCCGAAGAACCCGCTGCTCGGGTACGACGTGGCCGGACGCGTCGAGGCGGTTGGGGCGCAGGTGACGGAGTTCCAGACGGGACAAGAGGTGTTTGGCACCTGCCGCGGGTCCTTTGCCGAGTACGCCGTCGCTCGTCCAGATCGCCTCTTGTCTAAGCCGGACAATGTGAGCTTCGAGCAGGCTGCGGCCGTCCCGATCTCCGGCTACGCCGCACTGCAGGCGGTCCGCCAGCACGGAGGCGTCCGCCCCGGTCAGCGGGTGTTGATCATCGGTGCGGGCGGGGGCGTCGGTACGCTCGCCGTGCAGATTGCAAAGGCGGAGGGGGCCGAGGTGACCGGCGTTTGCAGCGGCTCAAAGACCGAGCTGGTGCGCTCGGTCGGTGCCGACCACGTGATCGACTACACCCGAGAGGATTTTGCTGACGGTCGCAACCGATACGACGTCATTCTCGATATCGCTGGCAACCGCTCACTCTCCGAACTACGGCGGGCGTTGACGCAGCGGGGGACGCTGGTGATCGTCGGCGGCGAGGACGCAGGCAACTGGCTCGGGGTCCGCCGTCAGCTGCGCGCCGCCGCGCTCTCGCCATTCGTTCGCCAGAAGCTCGGTTTCTTCATCTCAAAGGAGCGCCGACAGGACCTGGAGGAGCTGCGGAGGCTGCTCGAAGCGGGCACCATCAGACCCGTTGTGGATAGGACGTTCCCGCTCGAAGAGGTGCCTGCCGCGATCCGGTACCTCAGAGACGGCCACGCGCGCGGCAAGGTCGTCATCACCATCTGACGCACTGACAACAGTGCGCGGGAGAGGCGCAGCGGACCGACTTGCGCTCCAGACTGTGGCCCCATCGCGTGCGCCAGTGGTCGGCAATGTCACCCGAGTTACGGCAGGTAGCGTTAACGGCCGTGCCTGAGGGCTCGGGACAGTTTGTCCTTCGCGAGATCGAAGATCGTGATCTCGGCGTGCTCTTCGAGCACTCGAGCGATCGCGACGCTATACGGATGGCCGCGTTCACTTCGCCGGAGTTCGATGATCGAACGAGCTTCGAGCGACGGTGGGCGCGGCTGAGGAGCGACAGCTCTACGACGAACAGGGTGATCGAGATCGACGGTCGAGTTGTGGGTCACATTGCGAGCTTCGACTTGGAGGGCCGGCGCGAGGTCACCTATTGGATCGGCCGTGAAGACTGGGGCCGCGGCATTGCCACGCGTGCCCTACAGGAGTTCTTGCAGCTGGAGGCAACCCGTCCGCTTTACGCTGGCGCTGCGAGCGACAACGCCGCGTCGATTCGCGTGTTGACGAAGTGCGGTTTCGTGATCGTGGGCGAGGGCCGCGGGTTCGCTTATGGGCGCAACGAGGAAACGGACGAGGTCGTCCTCCGACTCGATGCCTGACCCAACTTCGCTCGGCTGGGCCAGTGTTCCGGAATGACCCCTGAGGCAGGCGTGCTTGTCGGCTGGTCGGCTGTGAGCGATGATCGCGGGAACGGCTCGGGCCGAGGGCTGAAGTCCTTTCAGGGAAGGAGGGTGCATGGGTGTGGGGGCGATGCCGGAGGTAGAGGAGCTGCGGGCGAGATTCGCTGGTCCGGTGGTGGCGCCGGGAGATGCGAGCTACGACGAGGTTCGCCGAGTCCATAACGGTCTGGTGGACAAGCACCCGGCCTTGATTGTTCGCTGTGCTGGGGCCGAGGACGTGGTAGCGGCGGTGCGGCTGGGGCGGGATGCCGGTTTGGAGATTTCGGTTCGTGGTGGTGGCCATAACGTGGCTGGCAAGGCGGTAACGGACGGCGGCGTGATGATCGACCTGGCATTGCTGAAGCAGATCGAGGTTGATCCGGGGAGTCGCACGATTACTGCCGGAGGCGGGGTGACGTGGGGGGAGCTAAACCAAGCCGCGCACGCGCACGGTCTCGCCACCACGGGCGGGCTGGTCTCGACGACCGGCATCGCCGGCCTGACCTTGGGCGGGGGGATCGGATGGCTGCTTGGCAAGCATGGGCTGGCGATCGACAATTTGCTCTCGGCCGAGGTTGTTCTCGCCTCGGGTGCGGTGGTGCAAGCCAGTCAGGAGAACGAGCCGGATCTCTTCTGGGCGATTCGCGGCGGGGGCGGGAACTTCGGTGCTGTGACCGAGTTCTGTTACCGGGCTCACCCCTTGGGGACCGTGCTCGGCGGCGCTGCCGTCCATCCGCTCGCAGCCACAGCGGAGGTCTTCGCCTTCTACCGGGACTTCACGCAGTCGCTACCCGACGATCTCAGCGCCTTCCTCGCTTTGCGGAGCGCACCGGATGGCTCGGGGACGAAGCTGTGCGGCGTGGCGGTCTGCCATGCCGGAGAGGACGAGCAGCAAGCCGAGGCCGAGGTAAAGCCGGTTCGAGAGTTCGGACCTCCAGCGATGGATCTGATCGAGCGGATCCCCTATCCCGTGGTCAACACACTCCTCGACGATGCCTTCCAGAGAGGCGCCTTCAACTACTGGAAGTCCGCCTTCTTCACCGAACTGAACGAGCAGGTGGCCACGAAGCTGATCGACGCCTACCAAAACGCCCCAACCCCGCTCTGCTTCCTAGTCATAGAACACTTCCATGGGGCAGCGGTGCGCGTCGATCCGTCCGCGACCGCCTTCCCGCACCGCCAGGCAGGGTACGACTGCATCATCATCTCGCAGTGGAGCGACCCAGCCGAAACCGAGGCCGGGATCAGGTGGGCTCGGGAGACCTACGAATCGCTTCGGCCCCACATGACCGATGGCGCCTACGTCAATTACCTCGACAACGACGACGCCGGCCGAGTGGGAGCCGCATACGGCCCCAACTACGACCGCCTCGCCCAGCTCAAACGCAAATACGACCCGGACAACACCTTTCGGCTCAACCAGAACATCACTCCCTGACAACTCGCGTAGATTGAAGGGGCATGGCGATAGTGCAACTCACCTGTCCGGAGACCGGGAAGCCAGTGGACATTCTGGAGGTTCCCGCTGGGGCCTTTCAGGCAGCCGTGTTGTCCTCGACGGAGATCCCGTGTCCTCACTGCGGCAAGAACCATCTATGGACCAGCGGGGACTTGGGACTAGCGATGCGAGCGCTCCACGACTCACCCGAGGCGAGCCGCGTACTCGTCGAGGCTGGCTCGGCAACGGCTCTTCTATAGAGCAACGCTCGTCTGGGCGAGTGTCCTTTGCGCCCGAGACCTCACGCGACCGGAA
>DASPYG010000048.1:0-23666 GCA_035636885.1 Candidatus Nitrosopolaris sp. | reverse complement strand
CTTTTCCAAGTCTTTTGAGTGTTCGGATCACCCCCACCCGGGTGCGCTTCGGGCCGCCGACCTCCCCATTACGGGGCGAGGCGACCTACGTCGGGATCGTTTCCGCCAGGTGCAGGCGGGTCGCCCAGTCTTCGTAGGGCGAGTTGACATGGATGATCCGCTTCAACCCGGCCTGCTCGAGCAAGCTCGCGGCGATTCCCGCCCGGTACCCGACCCCGCAATGCACGGCGACTGGCGCCTCGCGTGGAATCTCGGCGGCGTGATGAGGGATGTCCGGCACGTACATGTGCACCGCACCAGGTGCGTGCCCAGCGGCCCATTCGTGATCGTCGCGGGCATCGAGGACCGTCATCACCTCGCCGCTCAGGATCCACCCCGCGAGGTCATCGATGTCGGCCGTCTCGAAAGTCGACAACCTCCGGCCGCTCGACTGCCACGCATCCATCCCACCGGCCAGCGCACCCGCGAGGGCGTCGAATCCGATTCGCTGCAGCTGGCGCTGGGCCTCGGCATGCTGCGCGTCGGTGCCGCCCGCAAGGACCAGGCTGCGACCCCGCGGCACGAGCCAACCCACCCACGCGCTGAACGGGCCTCCGTCGAGACCGACGCAGTAGCTGCCCGGGATGTGGCCGCGGTCGTATTCGACCCCGGGGCGGACATCCACCACCGCGGCGCCCTTTTCCATCAGCCCGGCAACTGCCTCCGCGCCCAGCCGCGCCAGCGGCGACGGGTGGCGGCCGAGCAACGGCAGCCCATCGCGATTGATCGCGGCCATGTCGGCGTAGTACGCGGGGTACCGGTGCTGGTCGAGGGCCCGGGCCAGGAAGGGCATCACCTCGGTGGCCTGGAAGAACGGGTTCGTTTCCCGCTCGCGGCCGAGCGTCGTCTCGTTCTCGTTCTGGCCTCCGATGCCGCAGAACGAGCCGCCCCCGTGCGTTGGATACACCGCCACGTCGTCCGGCAGTCCCCGCAGCCGGACCTGAAGCGTGCGCAACGCTTCGAGAGCGAGGTGCATCGCCAGGTGCGGCCCGAAGAGGTCGGTGCGGGCGATGGAGCCCACCATCACTGCACCACCGGAGAAAAGCGCCACGGGACGGTCACCTTCGAGAAGCAGGTAGCTCTTGTGATCGGGCGTGTGACCCGGCGTATGCAGAGCCCGGATCGTCAAGCTGCCCAGTTCCACCTCGAGGCCAGGCGCGAGGGAGCCGACATCCGTGTCGCTCAGCGCAGCCAGCTCCCGCGCCCCAGAAACGAAATCGTTGTGCAGGTGCGTATCGAGGGCTCGCGTGACGCGAAGGTTGTGCTTCTCCGCGTACGCGAGGTAGGGGTCGACGTCGCGCAAGGGGTCGATGACGGCGGCGACGCCCGCCTCGGGATCCGATACCAGGAAGCTGGCGTTCCCGAGCTCAGGCGCAGGAAACAGCCGAACCGTGTGCAATACGCCTACATGATGCGCGCCGCGCGGCGCGCGTCAATCATCCGACCGAGATCGGAACCGTGGTCAGCAGCACCCAGATCGTGACGAGCGTCACCACGATGGCGGCCCCGTAAAAGATCGCCTGGGCCGGCAGCGATCGCGCGGCGGGCATCCCGAGGTCGACGAGCAGGTAGCGCAGCCGGTGCGCGAAGTGGAAAAACGGCAGCGCGATCACGACGAGCAGGTAGAGCTTGACGATGGGGTTCCCAATGACGCTGACCCACGTGTCGTAGTGGCGGTCCACGACAGGCACGATCCCGAGCGGACCGAGGATGCCCTGGACCAGGATGTGGACGGGAAGGAAGATCGCGGCGATCACGCCGCCGTTCGCGAACAGAAACCACCAGATAAGGTGCGCCACCGCGGGCTTCTGAACGTGCTCGTTATCGCGGTTCATCTCGCGAACCCGATGAGCACCGCCGCGATGACGACCGAGGCTACGAACCAGGCCGCGAACATCGCTATCACGATCGCCCGCGAGGGGATGGGCTTGCCCATCAGCTTGAAGTTCATGATCACCCCGGCCAGGCTCAGGAACGTGTAGCTGTGATACAGGGCGAATCCCAAGACGATGACACTGAAGGCGATGAAGACTGGCGAGGAGGAGGCGTAGAAACCCTTTGGCCCATTGGCCGCGCGGTGGATCTCGAACAGCAGCCACAGCAGCCACAGCGCGAGCGGCAGGGCCGTGAACTCGCGAACGATATAAAGGAAGTAGTGGCGCTGGCGCAGCCACCACCCGCGCGGCATCTGTGGCCTGTAGACGCGAGGTGTATCGCCGCTCCCTGCTGCGGCCTCAGCGCCGGCCGTGGGCGCCTTCACGACCTCACTCTTCGCGGGTGCCGAACGGAAGCACGAACCGCATCGTCGTGTCGAGCTTCGTCTGCTGAATGGCCTTCGCCGGATCCACGCCCTTCGGACAGACGACCGAGCACTCGCCTACGAAGCTGCATTCCCAAACGCCCTCGGCGTCGGCGAGCACGGGAAGGCGCTGGGCGAAACCCTGGTCGCGCGAATCGAGGTTGTAGCGGCGCGCGAGAGCTGTCGCGGCGGGGCCGAGGAACTCGTTGTTCAGGCCGTACACCGGGCAGGCCGCATAGCACAGCATGCAGTTGATGCATTCGCTGAACTGACGAAACTCATCGATCTGGTCCATCGTCTGCCGGTGCTCACCCGCGCCGAGCGGATAGTCCTGTTTACGGATGATCCACGGCTTGACGGACTTCAGCTTGTGCATGAAGTCATCCATGTCGATTACGAGGTCGCGGACAATCGGAAAGTTGTTCAGCGGCTCGACTGTGATCGATCTCGGCCAGTAGTCGCGGAGAAACGCGTTGCACGTGAGCTTTGGCGTGCCGTTGACCATCATCCCGCAGCTGCCACAGATGCCCATGCGGCACGACCATCGGTAGCTGAGGCTGCCGTCCACGTGGGACTTGATGTGGTTGAGCGCGTCGAGGACCACCATGCTCTCGTCAGCGAAGGGAATGTCATACGACTGCAGGCGCGGCGCCTTGTCCTTCTCGGGATCGAAGCGCGTCGCCCGGATCGTGATCCTCTTCTCGGCCAATGTCTTCTCCTAGTAGGTGCGCGCCTGCGGCTTGAAATTCGTGATGGTCACGTCGCGATACTCCAGCCTGGGCGCGCCGCCGTCGGCGCGGAACGCAACGGTGTGCTTGAGCCACCTGCCATCGTCGCGCTCGGGGAAGTCGCGGCGGGCATGCGCGCCCCGCGACTCCTCTCTGGCCAGCGCAGAGTATGCGATCGTCTCCGAGACCTCGATCATGAAGTCGAGCTCCAGCGCAGCTGTCAGCTCGGTGTTGAACGTACGGCTGGAGTCCTCGATCTTGATTCTCTCGAACCGGTCCCGCAGCGCGCCGAGCTGCTGCGTGAGCTTCTCGAGGCCCTCTCGAGTTCGAAAGACGCCCGCGCCCACGTCCATGTCGTGCTGCAGCTCCTCGCGGATCGTGCCGATCCTCTCCTCCCCACCCTTCTTGTCGAGGAACGAAGACTCGATGCGCCTGGCCTCATCGGCCAGCAGCGCGTCGACGGGGTTCGCCCCGACCGCCTTGGCCGCGCTCGCGTGCTCTGCCGCCGCCCGCCCGGCGGCGGCCCCAAACACAAGGCATTCGGAGAGCGAGTTCGACCCGAGCCGGTTCCCACCGTTCAACCCGACGTTGGAGCATTCGCCCGCGGCATAGAGCCCCAGGACCGGGGTGGTGCCGGAGATGTCCGCGTCGACCCCGCCCATCATGTAGTGCTGCACGGGTCGCACCGGTATCGGGTCCTTGACGATGTCGATCCCGACGAACTCTCGCCCCAGCTCGCGCATGAACGGCAGCTTGCGATCGATCACCTCTTCGCCGAGGTGTCGCACGTCGAGGTGCATGTACTTGCCATGCGGCCCCTCGAAGCCGCGGCCCTCCTCGAACTCGGTCGTCATCGCGCGGGAGATGATGTCGCGCGGCCCAAGCTCCATCTTGTTGGGGACGTATCGCTTCAAGAAGCGCTCACCGTCTTTGTTGACGAGGAAGCCACCCTCGCCGCGCACCGCCTCGGTGATGAGGATGCCCGTGAACGGTAGCCCGGTGGGATGGAACTGCACCATCTCCATATCCTTGAGCCCGACTCCCGCCCGATACGCGAGGGCCATACCGTCGCCGGTACAGATGTTGCCGTTGGTGGTGAACGCGTAGACGCGTCCGAGGCCACCCGTGGCGAGGATCACCGCCTTTGCCGTGATCGCCTCGAATCGACCACTCCGCATGTCGATCGCAATCACGCCCAAGCACCGCGAATCCTCGATCAGGAGCTTGGTGGCGAAGACCTCGTCATGGCGGTGGATCTGCTTGAACTGAAGGGATGTCTGAAAGACGGTGTGGAGCATGTGGAACCCGGTCTTGTCGGCGGCGAAGCACGTACGCCACGTGGTCATGCCTCCAAAGGGACGGGCAGAGATCTTGCCATCGGGATCGCGGCTCCACGGACAGCCCCAGTGCTCCATCTGGATAACCTCGATTGGCGCCTCGCGTACGAATGCCTCGACCACGTCCTGGTCGGCGAGGTAGTCGGAGCCTTTGATGGTGTCGAAAGCGTGGTTCTCGTAGCTGTCCTCGGGACGAAGCACGGCCGCGGCTCCGCCCTCGGCCGAGACGGTATGGCTGCGCATCGGATAGACCTTCGAGACCATTCCGACAGTGAGCAGAGGGTTGGCGTCGACGGCGGCTATCGCCGCCCTGATGCCGGCAAGCCCGCCGCCGACCACCAGGACATCGTAGCTATCAAACTGCATGCCGAAGCTCAATGTTATTCGGTCCCCAAACTCGACCTTTGATGACCACGCCGTACTGGCCGCGGCCTGCTGAGCGCTACCCCGGACAGCTGCCGGACCGCGCGGACGTGCTCGTGATCGGCGGTGGCATCACCGGCACCAGCCTCCTCCATCACCTGCACGCTCGCGGCAGGCAAGGCGTGCTGGTCGAGCGCAACCACATCGCATCGGGGGCGAGCGGGCGAAACGCAGGCTTTCTTCTGGCCGGAGTGGCCGACAGTTACGCGGATGCCGTGCGCGCATACGGCCGGGCGCGCGCGGGTGACATCTGGCACATGACGCTCGAAAACCACGCGGCGATGACCGAAGCAGTCGCGGGCCAGAACGTCGGTCATCGCCGGTTGGGCAGCGCGACCCTCGCCTCCGGCGAGGACGAGGCGGCCAGGCTCGCGGAATCCGCGCAGCTGTTGACCGAGGATGGCTTCGAGGCCCATTGGGACGGCCGGCGCCTGGTCAATCCGCGCGATGGCGAGGTCAACCCCGCGGCCACGGTGGGAGCACTGGCGCGCCGGGCCGGGCCGGGATCGATTCGCGAAGGCGTGAACGTGACCGCGATCGAGTCCACTTCGACTGACGTTCTGGTGAGTGCGGAAGGGGCCGAGTGCCGAGCCGGCTGCGTCATCCTGGCCACCAACGCATACACGCCGTTGCTGCTGCCGCAAGTGGCCATTCAGCCCCGGCGCGCGCAGATGCTGGCCAGCGGGCCTGACGCAGCCCGCCTGTGCGATCTCCCCACCTATTCGCATTTCGGGTATCGCTACTGGCGGCAGCTGCCGACGGGTGAGGTGTTGATCGGAGGTTGGCGGGACACCGCCTACGACGTTGAGGTCGGCTACGACGAGAGGCCGACGGAGCCGATCCAGGCGCACCTCGACGCGCATCTGAAGCGCATGGGCGCCGAGGCTGAGGTGACGCATCGATGGGCGGGCACGATGGGCTTCACAGAGTCGGGCCTGCCGTTCGTCGGTCCGGTGGAAGGCATGCCCGGCGTCTACATATGCGCGGGCTTCAACGGCCACGGCATGGGCTTCGCCTTCGTCAGCGCGAAGAAGCTCGTCGACTCGTTGTAGGCAGTTACGCCCCTCGCCCCGGCCCCCTCCCCTGCGGGGAGAGGGGAAGCGATCGCCGCAGGAACCCGATCCAGTTCTCGCCCATGATGCCGTCTACCTGACTCGCGCTGAAATGCCTGCGCAGCATGCCGCGCAGATCCTTGAGCTCCCGCAGGTCACCGATGGGCCCGTATCTCGAATCGATGCCGCCATCCAGGTCCGTGCCGAGGGCCACATGCTCCGGCCCTCCGGTGGCCCGGGCATGGTGGACCGCATGGCGAACGACGTCGTCCAGGCTCGTCCGGCCCCTAGAACGAAGATGGTTCGGATAGAAGCTGATGCCGACGATGCCTCCGCGGCGCGCAATCTCGGCCGCCGTGGCCTCGGTGATCTGGCGGTCGCCCGGAACCAGCTCGCGCGCATTGCTGTGCGAGGCGATGATGGGACCTCGCCACAGATCGAAGGCATCCGCCACCGCCTGGTCGGCCATGTGGCTGAGGTCGAGGATCACGTGCTTTCGCCGCATTGCCTTCAGCAGCTGGACCCCAAGCTTGGTGAGGCCGCCGGGGGCGCGCGTGCCACCGCTGTAGCGCGTGCGGCTCCAGGCCGGCCCAATGATCCGCAGCCCCATGTCGGTCCACGCGCCGAGCTGGCCTGGAGTCTCGATCGGGTCCGCGCCCTCCATCAGCAACACCGCGGCGACCTGGCCACGCCTCCAACCGCGGACGTAGCGCTCGAGCTCCTTCGAGTCTCGGATCAGCTGCAGGTCGCAGGCGCGGTAGTAGTTGACCTGTGAGCGGGCCATCAGATGCGCCTCGTGTGCGTTCTCATACACATAGCGCGTGCGCATCGCCCGTTTCGCGAGCGTAGGCGCCGTGTACAGGGTCGCGAACACGAGACCAACCCCGGCGCCGGCGAGGGCCGGCCGGCTGATCAGGTAGCGTGGCGCGGGCGGGCCCAGGAAGCCGCGACCGTCCGCAAGCGCGTTCCAGCCGATGTCGAGGTGCCCGTCGACGATCATTGCGCCGCCACCAGAACGGCACGCCCGGCGGCTTCGACCGGCGCCGAGCCTTCCAACAGCGCGACGCAGAATGTGGCCGCCAGGGCGGTGGCATCCTGCGCGGGTCTGGGTGCTGAAAGCCGCCGCCCGTGCACGCTGCAGCCGCCAGAGGGGAGCCTTATCACCGGCACTGAAGCGATCCCTTCGAGCGGCACCGCCAGCTCGGAGGCTGCGGCCTCCGACGCAAGAAGGATGTCGGGGCGGATCGCGGCCAGCTCGTACGCCGCTTGAGGTCCGCCCCGCGTGCTGACCCAGTCCGCTTCGCCCAGCTCGATCGCGAGGAGCGCACCGTCGCGCCGGGCAGCATCGACTGTGGCCCGGAACTCAGCCTTTCGGGGCGAGTCGAGGAGCACCTGCGCCTGGAGGTACACCAACGCGGCGCCCGCCCAGCCGCCTCGCCGGGTCGGCGCGGCCAGGGTGGCCTGCCCGCCCAGGAGGCCGACCCACCGACAGAACTCCGTCTCCTGCCCCAGCGCGGCAAACATTCGGGATCGAGAATACCTTGCGCCGAATCCCTGTATAGGGTGATAATGAAGTCCTTCACTATGAACCAAGACACCATGAACCAATCCACAATGCCCCCTCTTCCTCGCGAGCTTGGAGCCAGCCATGAGCTGGCCCGCGACGAGTCGGGACGCCTGTACAGCGTCCGGATGCGAGAGCTTTTCGAGGATCTGCACGTCGACATGAGCGCCGTCGAGGCTCTCGGCGCCCTGAAGATCGCCGGCCACATGCTGGGCTTGCTGCAGGAGCGTTGGGCCGACAAGCACGGCCTCACCCAGGGCCGCCTCGGCGTCTTGTTTCGGTTGTATCGCTGCGGCGACACCCCGCTGGGTGATCTGGCCCTGGACCTCGAGTACACACCTCGCAACATCACGGGACTCGTCGACCACCTTGAGCGTGACGGCCTCGTCGAGCGCGTCCCCGATGCGTCCGACAGGCGATCGATCCGAGCGCGGCTGACGGAGGCCGGGCGTGCCCGCATCGAAGCCGTCTGGAAAGAGGGCATCGACCACCAGTTCGAGATGGTCGAAGGGTTCAGCAAGGACGACCTTGCGCAGCTTCGTCATCTGTGCCTGCACCTAGTGGTGAACGCCAGGAAGGAGCTGGGGAAGTGATCACACAAGGACTCTCGCGAAACAAGGTGATTCTGGCCACCGCGGGCACCGCGCTCGCGCTGCTGCTGGCTGCCCTCGACCAGACCATCGTCGGGACGGCGATCCCGCGAATCGTGGCCGAGCTCAACGGGCTCGACCGCCTGGCGTGGGTGACCACCGCTTACCTCGTGACGTCGACCACGATGACCCCGATCGGCGGGAAGTTGGGCGACCTGTTCGGTCGCAAGCCGTTCCTGCTCGCCGGGATGATCGGATTCGTCGTCCTGTCGGCCCTGTGCGGCCTCGCCCAGGACATGACTCAGCTGATCGTGTTCCGCGGCATCCAGGGCATCTTCGGTGGTGTGCTGTTCGCCACCGTGTTCACGGTCATCGGCGACCTCTTTCCACCCGCCCAGCGCGGGCGCGTACAGGGAGTCTTCGGCGGCGTGTTCGGATTGAGCTCGATCGTCGGCCCCACAGCCGGCGGCTTCATCACCGACCACTGGGGTTGGCGATGGGTCTTCGAGGTCAACATCCCCGTCGGCATCATCGCCGTCGCCGTCGTGGTGGCGGGGCTTCCCTACGTGCGGTCGAAGGCGTCGTGGCGTGACATCGACTTCTGGGGCGCCCTCACGCTGGCCGCCGGAGTCGTCCCGCTGCTGATCGCGCTGTCGATCACACGCGACCACGCGTGGACCTCGCCTGAGGTGATGGGCTTGCTCGCCTTTGCGGCCGCCATGCTCTTTGCCTTCATATTCGTGGAGGGCCGGGTGGAGAACCCGATCGTGCCGCTCGAGCTGTTCAAGAACCCGACCTTCAGCGTCTCGATGATCGTCGGCTTCCTCACCGCCTTCGGCATGTTCGGCTCGATTCTGTTCACGCCGCTCGTGTTCCAGGGCGTGCTCGGGATCAGCGCCACCAACTCAGGCGCCCTGATCACCCCGATGATGTTCGGCCTGCTTGGCGCGAGCACCGCGACCGGGTTTGTGATGCGCCGAATCAAGTACTACCGCTACCTGGGCACGCTCGGAGTCGCGGTGATGATCTTTGGGATGTACCTGCTGTCGCTGATCACGCCCACCACCCCGGAATGGCGCGTCGTGGCGGCCCTGGTCGTGGTCGGACTTGGCATCGGCACCACCTTCCCCCTCTACCTCACCGCCGTCCAGGTCGCCCTTCCGCGCAAGCACATGGGTGTGGCCTCGAGCCAGATCCAGTTCTGGCGCAACCTCGGTGGCACGGTCGGAAGCTCCATCCTGGGGGCGGTTCTCGCCAACCGGCTGCCCGGGTACCTCAACACAAGGATCGCCGCACTGCACATGCCGCCACAGGTGCTCGCGCACCTGCCGTCTGGCGGAGCCAATGCTATCCTCCAGCCGGGAGCGCTGTCCCAGCTGCCTGGACCGGTCGCCGCTGCCATCCGACTGGCGCTGGCCGACACGCTGCACGACATCTACCTGTTCGCCGGGCTGATCCTGATCGCGGCCCTGGTCTCGACGGTCTTCCTCAAGGAGGTGCCGCTCTCCGGCGCTGCGGCCCAGCCTTTCGCCGACCCGGTTCCAGAGGATGACGCAGCCCAGGAACGCGAACGGGTGCCCGCCTAAAAAGCCGTCACCTCCAAATTACCGGCAACCGCGTTAAAATCGCCCCCGCAACGCTAGAGGGGGTAGACCGGTCAACCACGTCCGGGGCCTCTGAGCGACTTTTAGGGGAGGCCAGACGGTGAGTTTCTCGGACAGGACGTTGCAGTGCCGTGACTGTGGGCGTGATTTCATCTTCACGGCCGGGGAGCAGGAGTTCTACCAGTCGCGCGGGCTCCAGAACGAGCCCCGCCGGTGTCCGGAATGCCGGGCGGCGCGCCGCTCGACCGAGGGCAACGGCAGGGCGCGGGTCATGCACGATGTGATCTGCTCCAACTGCGGCAAACAGACGCAGGTGCCGTTCGTGCCCACCGGGGCCCGGCCGGTCTACTGCCTGGACTGCTTCCAGACGGTCGGTCGCCGCTAGCTCTCGAGGCCAAGCTGTCTTCGGCGGCCGGGTTTCGACCCGGCCGCTTCTGTTTCAGGGCGGCTCAGGCCAGGGCGATCGGGCGCACGGGCGAGCCCGTGGCCCCACGCATCTTGAGCGGCAGGCACACGAAGGCGAACTCGTGAACATGTGCCTCGGCGAGCTCCTCGAGGTTGAGGTTCTCGATGATCGGGATCCCCGCCCGCACCAGCAGCAGCACATGGCCGGGGAGGGTCACGCCGACCTCGGGATCGAGCGGTCCGCTGGTGACGTCCCAGGCGATGTTATCGGCGCCGACCGCCCGCACGCCCCGCTCGATGAGCCATCGCGAGCCTCCGGCGCTGACGCCGGCCGCACGCAGGTACTGAGGCGCGTCGGTCCACAGTGCCCCGTATCCGGTACGAACCAGGACTGCGTCTCCCGCGCGCACCTCCACGCCTTCGATGCGCGCCGCGTGCTCGAGCTCCTGGCGCGTGATCGCGTGGTCGGGCGGCAGCAGCTGGGTGCGAGCGACGTCCAACAGCAGTCCGCGGCACACCAGCGGTTCGAGCGTGTCGATGCCATGGACCCGGAAGCCCACTGAAGTCTGCACCCCAGAGTCGATATGCACGCCGCCGTGAAGGATCATGTTCTCGGCCTGGTGTGCAAGGGCGTCGATGTGAGTGCCCGAGTGCTCCGGCATCACGACGATTCCTGACGCGCTCGTTCTCGCCTCGGGCGCCCCACGCGCATGGTGGCGGTGCAGGAAATAGTTGAACCCTGGCGCGTGGGCCGGGTGGGTCGGCGCACCGGCAAAGCGCGGCTGCTCGAGGTCGAAGACCCTTGCGGCGCCAAGGGCGTCCAGGATCCTTTGACTCACTCCCGGTAGCGGTAGACGATGCGGCCGCGCGTGAGGTCGTAAGGCGACAGCTCGACACGAATCCTGTCGCCGGGCGTGATGCGGATGAAATAGCGGCGCATGCGTCCCGCCGCGTACGCGATGAGCTTGTGGCCGCCTTCGAGCTCAACCTCGAACATCGCGTTGGGCAGCGCCTGTGAAACGACGGCGTCCATGACGACTGCCTGTTCCTTCTGGCCGCCGTCGTCTTTCTCCGGCTTGCGAGCCTTTTCCGGCCGCCGCGGGCCTCTGCGCTGACTCTTGAACTTTCCCAAGACTCGTGAAGTCTACTTGCCGTGAACTGCGGCGGCGAGGCGCGCCTCGAGCACTGGGAGCAAGTCCGCGGGCACGCGGCCGACCAGCGCCAGCCGGCGCAGCGTCTCCACCCACCGCTCGCCTTTCGTGCGGACGACCTCGGCCAGCAGCTCGCAGCCGCGGTCGACGTCTCCGTTGATCGCCATCTCCAGGCCGGTCCAGAAGCGGATCTCGGCCATCTCCGGCGCCATGCGGATCGCGTCCTCCGCAACCGACATCGCCTTGCCTGCGTCGCCGGCCTCAGTGATGCGATCCGCGTCACCAAGCGCCATGTACGCACGCTTGACGCGGAGCAGGCGGCGCAGCTCGGGCAGCGGTTCGGGAGCGTCCTCGACGCGGAGATCGATGGTCCGGTCCTCCCAGAATCGTCCTGTGGGAGCGCCGGTGACGACCACCATCGCCGCCGACTGCTTACCGCGAATGTCGCCGCCTTCGGCCTCAGCAGCCTCGAGGGCCGCCATCATGCGCTCGGCCAGCGGCGCGTCAGATGACATATACGCGTCGGCCATGGCAGCCCACACCGTGTCCTTCTCCATGAGGTTCGCCTGGCAGCTGAACCCATCGCCGAGAAGATGGCCGGCCTCCGGGATGCACTTGGCGCCGGTGTGCGCGGCCACGGCGCCGGTGGCGTCGACGATCGCGCACTGTCGCACATCCGCGAGCGGATCGCCGGCCGTCAATGCTGCCAGCGCTTGCTCGGCGGTGTAGCCCGCCTGCATCAGGTCGAGGCCCAGCGGCCCGTAGCTGATGTTGACCTGCGACTGTGTTGCCACCGCACCAACACCCGCGAGCGCCCACGGCACCGCCGGGCTCACCTGGAAGTAATGCGACTGGACCGCCACGCCGAACTCACCGGTCTCCTTGTCGCGGGCCACGATCGAATAAGTCATCGCGGCATATGGTAGAAGCTGCCAATGGCCTACTACCGCAAGCCCGGCTGGTTCACGAGCACCATCTTCAACCCGTTTGTGGCGGCGATGACGCGTGCCGGCATCAGCGTCTGGGGCTCACGCATCCTGCGCGTTCGAGGACGCAAGTCAGGCGAGTGGCGCACCTCGCCCGTCAACCTGCTGACCTACAACGGCACGAAGTACCTCGTCGCACCTCGCGGCTTGACCCAGTGGGTGCGCAATCTGCGCGAGGCCGGCGAAGGTGAGCTGATGGTCGGCAATCGGGTCGAGCCATTTCGAGCACGCGAGATTCCAGACGAGCAGAAGGTCCCGATCCTCCGCGCTTACCTCGAGCGATGGAAGTTCGAGGTCGGCGTGTTCTTCGGCGGCGTCAGCGCCGATTCTCCGGAGGGGGACCTGAGGCGCATCGCGCCGGACCATCCGGTGTTCGAGATCGAGCTACTTCCTAATCGCTGAACTCCGGCTCGCGCGGCTTCAACGCCCGCCAGCGCTCGATCCAGCCGCCCTGGATCTCGGCCTGCTTCGGCTCCGCAGAGAGAGCTCGCACCGCCCTCTCCACCCGCGTGGTGAACTCTCGCGAGCCTTCCTTCGGCGCGGGCACCATCGGCTTTCCAATCCGCACACGCACTGGACCGGGGAGAGGAAGCTTCTGGCCCTTGGGCATGATTCCATGCGCGCCTCGGATGTGCACGGGCACTACCGGCGTACCGGTCTCTTTGGCAAGGAAGCCGACACCCGGTTTGAACTCCTGGATGCGACCATCGGGCGAGCGGCTGCCTTCCGCGAAATACACCAGGTTCCAGCCCGACTTCAGTAGGCGGCTTGCACTGTTGAGCTGCGCCTGTGCGCCTCCGGTCCGCGAGAAAGGGAACGTGTTCAGAAACAGTCCGACGATGTTGCCCAGAAGGGGACGCTTGTACCAGTAGTCGGCGGCGGCCGCCACTACGGTGTGATCGCGCGCCCTATCCGACAAAGCGTGCAGCATCAGGGATGTGTCCGCGTGACTCGAATGATTGGGTGCGAAGATCACCGGGCGCTCGAGCTCGCGCACCCATTCCCGACCTTCCACCTTGGGATGAGCCATGACCTCGGTGAACGGCAGCAGGAGCCCTCGCTGGATCAGCCAGCGCAGGCTGCGCACAGGTTCTTGGCGCGCCCATCCGAGGTCGCTTGCGGATGCGGGCACTACCGCGCCCTGCTCCGGCCAGGTACGTGGTCGGGGCGTGTCCCAGTGCCACCCTCGGCGAACGCGCTTTACGTCGCGGGCCATGTCCCGAACCGCGCTGGCCATCTGAACGACGCCGCGATCTCCGGAGTACCACGGCATGTCAGTGGATCCTGCTGTTCATGCGAGTGACGGCTGTGGAGGCCTCGGACGCCGACAGGTTGTCCGCATAGACAACCGCATCGAAGCTCTGGTTCTGCCAGAAGGCAACGTACGTGGGCACGCCACGAAACGAGATCATCGCGACCGCCGAGTTCTCACCAAACCCCGTGCTCGCGCCCTTGGTCACCAGGCCGCCGGCCGCCGCGAATCGATCGGCGAAGTCGGGGGCCACGGGAAAAGTTTGCGACCCGGATGCAAAGCTCGCCGCGGCACTAGATGCGCTTTTGAACTTGATGACGGCCGTGTACACGAGCCGGCCTTTCGGTGCAGCGGATCCGAGCAGCAGCGGGCAGTCGAGCTCGCTGTCGGCATAGAGCGAAAGCCAACCGTCGGTGGCGCCGGAGGCCTTCAAATCCGACCAGGTCGCAAAACCGGTCGGCAGCATCTCCGGCTCACCTCGAAGCATGAGGGCCGCCCAGGGGTCACTCTGCGGGCACTTCCTGACGTCGGGGATGTCGCCTGCCTGCAGCACGACCCCCTTGGCGCTCGCCGGCCCGGCGCGCGAGGCGGCGCCCGCCCCCAGCGTGCACGTGGCCGACAGCAAAGCCAGAGCCACCAGGCAGGCCTTCATGCCTCACTCGACGTCGCACAGCATGATGGGCGGCATTCGGAGGTGCGTGACGCTCGGGTGGCGGCCGACGGTCTGCTCCGCCATCTCGAACGCATCCTCGAGCGTGGTCGCGCACTTGAAGCCGAGACGGTGGACGACGTCGCGCTCGCCGCCGACGATGATGATGTCGCCCGCGTGCTCCATGGCGTGGGCTGCCCAGTACCACGCGTAGAAGGGGTGCGCGCCGTGGTAGGCGTGCGACTTGCGGTACAGCTGCCGGAACCAGGGATCCTCCGCGAAGCGCTGCTCATACTTGGCCTCGATCTCGAGCGGCTTGGTCGTATCCGCGAGCACCTCATCGTAGAAGTCGATGTAGCTGGGGTGCTGCACCGCGTCGAACTCGTACCGGCATGGGTGCGTGAGGATGACCACGCCGCCCTTCCTCAGCACCGGCTTGTGCCGGTAGAAATTGAAGAGGTAGCCGAGCCCCATGCACACCACCAGGACCGGATTCATCGGCGCGTTGACGTTGTACGGCCCGAGGTATGGAACTCCGATCGTGACCACGTCGGTCTGGCCCTCCACGCGGACGCTGATCTGGTTGCGCACGTTCTCGAGGGTCTTGTCGTGCACCGCGTCCACCTGGCCCGCATTCACTCCTGTCAGGCCGTATGGCGCACGCATCGCGTGAAAGAAGCTGCGCTTGACGGCTGGTGGCGCGAGGTCGGTGAGCTGCTTCGTGGCCAGGAACATCGCCTGGTCCTGGGCGGTCCAGTCGGTCTCGCGTTTCTGCATGAAGTTCGCGATCGCCGGGAAAGCGTGGTTATTGACCGTGGTCTCGATGTGGAAGACCCGCACCGTGTCCTCGATGAGCTGGCCCTGCCGGATGCACGAATGGTGCAGGGCTGAATCCGGCGGGTTCATGTACGAGCGTGAGCCCAGGAGCGTCTTGACGTTGTGATGGGCGCGAATGCCGCGATAGCTCGCGAGCCCGGTCGCCATCGACTTGTGGCCGCCATCCATCGGCACGAGCGTGAGGTTCACGTAGACGACGAGGTCTGACTCCGCCGCGCGCTTGTGCAGCGTCACCTCCTCGCCCTCCGCCGTCTTACCGATGTAGACGTTGGCCGCGGGGTCCTCGCCGTCGTGCTGGTAGAGGCGGTCGGGCCAGAAGGTCGTGTAGATGCGGTCGCCGACTATGTGCCGGATCTCGTCGGCCGTCATGCGCCGGTGGAGGCCAAGAGCCGCGATCAGGTGGATATCCTCCACACCGGCCTCGGCGGCCATGTCGATGACCTCCTCCATGACCAGCTGGCGGACATCCGGGGCGGCCATGGGCGGGAGGGGCAGGGAGAGGTCGTCGAACGCGATGGTGAGCTTCATGCCCCGGCGCAGCAGCGCCTTCAGCGGATCGTCTTCGAGCGGCTTGCCGAGAGCGCGCTTGATGGCCCGCTCGGCATGCGCGATCGGTTCGAGCGGGTCGGGCGGGTAGACGATACGTGCGCCAAGCGGGAGCCGCTCCAGCCGCACCCCTTCGCCGAACTGGAACAGCACCGGCGGGGTGTTGCGATCGACCTCGATGACCGCTCCGGGACGTGGCATTTAGATTCTTAATCCTCGCAGGTCAAACGCAACCTTCACCGCGCCCAGACGGCCGGCGCTCATCGCGTATGCAATGGCGTCGCGATACTCGCCCAGGCCGAACAGCGGGCCGGTGAGCTGCTCGAGGTGGAGGTCGGGCGCCGCCTCCATCGCGAGCGCGAACGTGCGCTTGCCTTTGCGCTTTGGCTCGGCGCCGTATGCATACGCGCCCATCACGGTAAGCTCCCGCTGCCAGATCGCGGCCCAGTCGACCTTCTCCTCGCCCGGCATCCCCACCGCGACCACCGTCCCGCCTTCGCGAGTGAAGCGAACCGCGTCGTTGAGGCTGCCCGCGCGCCCGACACATTCGAACGTGATGTCGGCGCCGCCCAGCAGCAGCGAGCGGTCGACACCGTCGAGGCGCCGCGCGCCGGTCGCGAAACGGATGCGCTGGAAGACGTCGGACGGATTGATCACCTGGTCGGCGCCGAGCTTCTGGGCAAGGTCGCGCTGGGTTGGGTGCTTCGCCACGGCGATCAGCCGCTTGGGCTTGGTGAACAAGCGGACCGCGGCCACCGTCAGCAGGCCGATCGTGCCCGCCCCGAGCACGACGACGATGTCGTCCTTTGTCGCGCCGCCGCGCAGCGCCGCATGCACGCAGCACGCGAATGGCTCGACGAGCACCGCGGCCTCGTCGGAGAGCGATGCCGGCACCGCATGCAATTGGCTCGGATGCGCGACCAGGACCTCGCCCCATCCGCCACCCGTGTCGGCGCAGTAACCCGTCTGGAGCCCGACCTCGATCGGGCCCTCGGTGACGTTGTAGCACAGGCCTGGCCGGCCTTCGGCGCAGCGCGGGCAGGGCGGCTCGATGCCGCGCACAACGCAGCCGAGGGCCGGCTCGACGACCACGCGGCTTCCATCCTCGAGCGTGCCCACCACCTCGTGGCCGGGCACGAACGGATAGCTGGTCAAGGGGTCGAGGTAGAGCGACGCGTGGCCGCCGATCGCCGAGAGATCCGAGCCGCAGATGCCCGACAGCGTGGGCATCACCCGGACCCAGCCGGGCGCGGGGAGCTCGGGCTCGGCCACATCGCCCAGCTTCAGCATCGACAGCGCGCTGGTGGCGACCTCGGGCCCCCCGCCGGCCGCTCGGACCAGGACATAGGAGGGGATCGACCTCTGGTACTGAAGGGCTAGCACGTACCTCCCCACCCGGCGCTCCGCGCCGACCTCCCAACGGGGTGGGGAGGTGAATTCCCGAGCCTCATCGCCGGACCGCCTCCTTGTATTCAGGGGAGCGCGGGTCGGGCATGGGCAGGCGCCAGTTGCCCGGGGCCATCCGCCACCGCTCCACGCGCCACCCGCGCTGCCCCGCGACTTGCGACAGGCGGGCGTCCGGGTTCACGGCCACGGGAGTGCCGACGAGCTCCAGCATCGGGAGGTCGGAGAGCGAATCGGCGTAGGCGAAGCTGTCCGCCAGTACCAACCCGTTGCGCGACGCGTACTCCTCGAGCAGGACGCCGCGAGCCTCGCCTGCGGGCGGTGGCGACTCCAGGTCGCCAGTCATCCGCCCATCCCTCACCAACAATCGCGCGCAATCCACCTCCACCTCGAGCAGCTCGGCCAGCGGCTCGACGACCACGTCGAGCGCGCCTGTCAGCAGCAGCACCCGATGACCCGCGCGCTTGTGCTCTCGGATGCGGCGCATGCCCTCGGGATAGATGCGCCTGAGCGTCACCGAGTTGAGAGCTTCGCGGCCGAGGCGTTTCATGACCTCGTAGTCGAGCCCGTCGTACTCACGGTAGAAGCTGCGCTGAAACTCGGCGCGAGACCGGCGCTCGAGATAGAGCCAGCGGGGCGCCTCGCGCGCCATCTGGGCCATGAACGCGGGCCACTCGTCGACCGGCTGCGCGCGCAGGCGCATCCAGAGGAAGTACTCGACGACGTTGGTCTCGACGAGCGTTCCGTCGACGTCGAACACCGCCAGCACGTCGGCGCGTCCGCCGCGCCGCTCCATGGCTGATCGCACCGAGCTCGTTTCCGGCTTGAGCGCGGTGCTCCCGCTCGGCTGGCGGCCTTTGCGCGCGACCGTCTCTGCACGTGACATACGGACCACTGTCGGAAAGTGGACGTCCTGGAAGTAGTGCTTCCAGTCATAAAGAGAGGCGTCGAATGGAAACTCCTGGCGCTCCGCGGGCGGCACTCGATCCCATACGGACATCAGGTTCCGCGTGTCGAAGATGCAGTCGACCTCGGTGTAGACGCCGTACAGCTGGATCAGGTTGAGGCCGCGCTCGAGCCGCTCACGCTCCTGGTTGAGATCGTCGGACAGCTCGGCCACGCTCGCGCCCAGCGGCAGCCGCTCGACTGCCCACTGCGCGGCGGTCACGAATCGCAGCGCCGTCTCGCCTTTTGCAGCCAGCTCGCCGCGCGTCGGATACGTCCAGGTCGGAGTACCGATGGCCTGCCCGTAGCGATCGCGCAAAGGATGCTCTGTGAAGTAGCCAGTCGCCTCTTCTGTCATCCGCCGGAACCGCAGCGGGTTGCGACTTCCTGAGGCGGCGTGATAAACCCGCGGCTTCGAGTCCGGAGGCGGGCTTGCCGCGACCGCGAGCACGGTGTTGACGACGAAGTCGGCCGGGATGATGTCCAGCAGCGAGTCCGGCAGGCCCGAGAAGTCGCGCAGGATGCCGCGGCCGAAGGCGAGAATCAGCGGCTCCGCCATTCGGAAGCCTTCGAGCCAGCCCGGGAACGGCTCCTCCAGAGCGCTCTCGATGATCGACGGCCGCACGATGGAGAGGGGCACATCACCGTGCAGCTCCACGACAGCGTGTTCCGCCATCGCCTTCGTGAACGAGTAGATGTCGGCAAAGCCCATGGAGTTCGCGTGGACGCGGCCGCGTTCGATGAGGCGATCTTTGACCCACCGATCGCGTAGGCGCTCTGTCGCCCGTGCGACCGCGGGCGTGCCCGCCGGGCCCATGCGCGACTGAGCCTCTCGCCGGAGCTTTTTCAAAATCTCGGGCCGGCGCGACTCCTCCTCGACTGGACTGCGAAGGCTCGTCAACACCGCGGCTTCATGTCGCCAGTTGAGGCCGGGGTCGAGCGGTGGCTCTTCGCGCACCAGCCCGCGCAGCATTCCGCCCACGTAGGCGGTGGAGATGTGCACGAGGTGCGGGCGCGCGCCCGATTTCTGCAGAGCCTCGACCAGGCGGGCCGCGCCGAGCAGGTTGGTCTGCGCGGAGAGATCTGCGGGATTGTCGAACTCGACCGCGGCCGCGGAGTGAATGACGATGTCGCACGACCGCAGCTGTTCGCGCCCGGCGTCGCTGAGGGCGAGGCCGTCGCGGCCGAGGTCGATCTCCAGGACCGCAAGCTTGTCCTTGGCGAGCTTTGCGAATCGGGCCTCACCCAGCTGGTCTTTCAGGCGCTTGAACGCCGGGCTCGAAAGCACCTCGCGCTCGAGCCTCTCGGCCGCGGGGCGGCGCGCGCTCGACCGGATCGCGAGGTTGATGCGGCCGACGTCGGGGATCGAGCGCAGACATTTCTCGACGATCGACTTGCCCAGGAATCCCGTGCTGCCGGTGACCAGGATGGTCTTGCCCTTGAAGGCCTCGGCGATCAAAACTGATTGATTCTAGGGTCGGCGGCAGGGCGGCCTGCTATACACCCTGTCCATGGTTGGTGGCCGGCGTGTGGATCGACACGGAGCCCGCGGCATCGGTCCATCCGAGGTCTGTCGTAACCGACACCCAGAACCAGTACGACTGGTCGGGGCGGCCATGGAAGACCCCTGAGCCGGGCGCCGTCCGGCGCAGCCAGGGCTTCATCTCCCCGCCCTGCGTCACTACGTAGACCTGGAAGACGACACCGCTACCCGGGCTCGACCACGACACATCGACCGCCTTCGGATCGGTGGGATCCGGTGTCGCGACGACGCTGACCGACGGCAGCGGAACGCTCGCAAACCGAGGCGAACCCGACACCCAGAGGTCGCCAAGGTCGGTCGACCATGGGTCGGGATAGGAGCCCGACCAGCCGTATGGGTCAACCGGGCCCTTGCCGTTGACGTAGTACACGCCGAAATGAAGGTGCGGACCAGTGGCGGTGCCCGTGCTGCCGGAGAGGCCGATCACCTGCCCGCGGCGCACGTGCTGACCCTTCACGACGTCGATGCGCGACAGGTGCCCGTAGAACGTGAGCAGGCCGTTGCCGTGGTTGATCTCGATCGTCTTGCCGCTCAAGCAGGTTTGACAGTTGGGATCCAGCCAGTTCGCGAGCATGACGGTGCCGCCGGCTGCCGCGGCCACCGGCTCATAGGTGAGTCCGTAGTCATACCCGTCATGGCCGTCGTAGTAGAGGTAGTCGTGGCCGCCGGGTGTCTGCGCGTAGCCCTCGGTGAACCCTGGGTCGGGGCCTCCGCTGTGGCTGGTCGCCTGCGCCCCGTCGTACCTGCAGACGCGCCCGTCGACCCCGTAATTGGGATAGCAGTGGTCGAACAGCGACGTTATGTAATGCGGCCCCATGAAGGGGAGGGTCAGGAACGCCCCCGCCGCCGGGCCCTCGCCGCTGTCGGCGGTCCCGGTCTCGATGGGTCCGTACGTCATCTGGCTGGGGTATGCCCAGCGCACGTACGGGCCTTGCTTGTTTTGGCCCGGCGGCAGCGCCTGTGCGGCTTCCACCGGTGCGCTCTGCATGAGCAGTGGCGCCACGGCCGCTAACGCGAGCAGATAACGGAGACGCATGAGCATCAAGGCTGGCCTGCCGCCGCCATACAACGGGCTGCGGATTGGTTAAGTTTCGCAAATCGTGGCCGACGAACTCGCGTACTCACCGGTTCTGAGCCAGGGCCGCGCCGCCGTCTTCGAGGAGCCGATCGGGCCGCCTGGCGTGCGGATCCGACAAAGACCCACCACCCACCCCGCGCCCGGAATGGTCGCTGTGGCCGTTCGAGCAGCTTCGATCAACCACCTGGACCTGTGGCTGGCGCATGGCGCGCAGCGGATCAACCCACCACGGGTGATCGCCGCGGACGGCGCGGGCGTCGTTCAGGAGTCGGGCGATGCCGCGTGGAAGCCTGGTGACGAGGTCGTCGTCTTCCCCACCCTTTGCGACTGGGAATGCGAATGGTGCCGTGCCGGAGAGAACGTGCGCTGCCCTCGCTTCGGTGTGGTCGGCGAGCACTCCGACGGCACCGCGTGCGAGCTGGTCCACGTCGACGCGCGGAGCCTGTTTCGCAAGCCGGCCACGCTCAGCTGGGAGGAGGCGGCCGCTTTTCCGCTGACCTTCCTGACGGCATGGCGAATGCTCATGACGCGCGCCCAGCTCCGGGCTGACGAGACCGTGCTCATCATCGGGGCCGGCGCAGGCGTCGCCGTGGCCGCGATCCAGATCGCGCGGCACGTCGGCGCGCGGGTTCTCGTCACCAGCCGCTCTGAAGCGAAACGAAATCGCGCGCTCGAGCTAGGCGCCGAAGCCGCCTTCGACTCGTCGGGCTTCAGCAAATCGGTACGCGCGGCGACCGTGGACGGCGTCGACGTCGTGTTCGAGCATGTCGGCCCGGCCACGCTCGAGGAGTCGATGCGCTCGCTTGCGATGGGCGGCCGCATCGTCACGTGCGGGTCGACCTCCGGCGTCAAGGCCGAGATCACGATGCCGCGCCTGTTCTTCCGCCAGGCGAGCCTGCTCGGTTCGACGATGGGCAACGCATCCGAGTTCGAGGCCATCTTGCAAGCCATTGATCGCGGCCTCCGCCCGGTGGTTGATTCGATCTATCCGTTGGATGAAGTACAGGCGGCGCTCACGCGTCTAGACGCCGCCGAGCAGTTCGGTAAGGTCGTGCTCGCGATTTCGGAAAGTTAGTTTGGAGGTATGGGTTGAGCGGCTTCAAAACGTTCCTGCTGCGCGGTAATGTCGTCGACCTGGCGGTGGGTTTTGTCATCGGCGTGGCGTTTGGCGCCGTGGTCACTGCCTTAGTGAAGGACCTCGTGACGCCCCTGATCGCGGCTATCTTCGGCAAGCCCGACTTCGGAGCGCTGACGTTCACGATCAACAACAGTAAGTTCCTCTATGGGGACTTCATCAATGCGGTCGTAGCCTTCGTCCTCGTCGCGGCCGTCATCTACTACCTCGTTGTCGTTCCATACACGGAGCTCGTCTCTCGCTCGCGCAAGGAGCCGCCCGCGGACCCGACAACCAAGAAGTGCCCCGAGTGCTTGAGCGAGATTCCGATCACGGCCACGCGCTGCGCGTTCTGCACCCAGCCCCAAGCCGCGTAGCCGCTCAGGCCGGGACGACCCAGAGTTTCGCGGCCGTGTCGTGGCTGAGGGTCACCTCACGCTCGCCAGCGCGAATGCGAATCGTGCGTCCGATCCCGTCGACCTCGACGACGTCGACCGCACGCCCGGGGATGAGCCCTCTCTCGTCGAGGTAGGCGAGCAACAAAGGCGCTTCCCGCTCCGCAACCTCTGAAACTCGAGAGATGGCGGCGCGGTCGCCGGCGGCGAGGCTGGCCAGCCGCCTCTCCTTTGCCGAGGCGGTGGAGTGCCCCGGGATGGGATTTCCATGCGGGCAGGTGCGCGGCCGGCCCAGTACCTCGTAAAGGCGCTGCTCGACCACCTGTGAGATCGCGTGCTCCAGCCGCGCCGCTTCGGCGTCGGCCGCCACCCAGTCGAGGCCGAGCACGTCCGTGAGCCAGCGCTCCATGATGCGGTGTCGCCGCACGATCGACTCCGCCGCCCGCCGCCCGGCCGCCGTCAGCTCGATCTCCTTGTGGCCGTTCATCTTCACCATCCCATCGCGTGTCATGCGCCGGAGGGCGGCGGTCACGGTCGGCCTGCTCACGCCCAGCCAGTCGGCCAGGCGGGCGCTGCGCGGCGGCTCTCCCTCCGACCACATGTAGTACAGCGCCTCGAGGTATCGGGAGATGACCTCGGAAGGCGCCGAATGCCCCCCGTTAGACTTATCTAATTGCGCCTTTCGCACGTACTAATCCCGTGAAGAGTCTATGAGTCTATGAGCCAGGGCACAGCTGTCGCCCTCGGAGCTGTCGCCGGGGTCACCATTTTCCTCGGCCTGCCCGTGGCCCGAATGCGCGGACTCCCCAAGTCTGTCCAGGGATTTCTGAACGCGTTCGCCACCGGGATCCTGATCTTCATCCTCTGGGACATCCTGAGCCACGCGAGCGGCCCGGTGGAGACGGCGTTGGTCGCCGTTCGCACCAACGCGAGGGTGGGGCCGTTCGTGTTTATGGCCCTGATCTTCGCGGTCGGCATCGGCGCCGGTCTCCTGGGCCTTGTCTATTTCAATCGGGCTCTCTTCGGGCGCCTGCGGCACGCCGACCACACGCCCAGCCCGCGCAGCCTGTCGCTCGCGATCGCCATCGGACTCGGCCTGCACAACTTTTCGGAAGGCCTCGCCATCGGTCAATCCGCCCGCGCCGGCGCCATCGCGTTCGTCGGCGTGCTGGTGGTGGGCTTCGCGCTGCACAACATCACCGAGGGCTTCGGCATCGCTGCACCGATGACCATGGATCCCAAGCCGGCGTCGTGGGGCTTCTTGGGTCTCGCCGGTCTCATCGGCGGCGGGCCCACCTTCATCGGAACGTGGATCGGCTACCTGGCGTCATCCGACTACTTCTATGTGGCCTTCCTGGCCGTCGCCGCCGGCGCGCTGCTCTACGTGGTCAACGAGCTGTTCCACGTCGGCAGACGGCTGAGCACGCCGACGTCGTTCGCGTGGGGGCTCCTGCTCGGGTTCCTGACGGCTTATGCGACCGACCTCGTGCTGACCCTCGCTTCTAGCTAGTCCATCCCCCCATCCCGGCGGGGCACTCTCCCGCGCCGCGGCGCGGGGGCCCCAGAGGAAGGACTTCCCCACAAGTGGGGAGGCCAGAGCTAATACTCGAAATCCTCGTCCGTGTCGTCCCAGTCGGGGAAGCGCCACCTGAACAGTCGCTCCTGCACCTCGAAGAGGCTGTCGAGCAGGTCCTGGACCCGGCCCGTGTCGGCGAGCGGCTCGCG
>DASPYG010000047.1:0-76563 GCA_035636885.1 Candidatus Nitrosopolaris sp. | reverse complement strand
GCGACGATCTGGGCCGGTGAGTGCCCGTTCTCCATCGACGTGCCAAGGACCTCGCGGCCCTGGTCGCGAGTGATCTTGCCGGTCGCCACCAGCGTTACCAATTCGGCGAGGTGAGCTGGTGTTGGTAGCTTTCCGCGAGGGGCCACCTCGCCGATGATCCAGTTCGCGGTCTGCTTGCTGTCTCCGCTGGCCTTGGCTGCCGCCTCGAACAGGTCGGCTAGCTCCCGCTCCGCGGCGATCTGAGTGGCGTCCGAGGCGGGCAAGGCGTACTGGGAAACCAGGCGCGCTCGCCGCGCGGCGGGCAGCTCGGGCAGGGCTCGCCGGAGCGCCTCGATCCAGGGCCGATCCAGCTCCAGCGGCGGCAGGTCTGGCTCGGGGAAGTACCGGTAGTCCTCGGCGAACTCCTTGCTGCGCTGAGAGAAGGTGCGCTGCTCGGCCTCCGACCAGCCCCGGGTCTCCTGGCCCACCGTCCCGCCCGACTCCACCACCTCGACCTGGCGGTTGACCTCGAACTCGATGGCCCGGTGCAGCGCCCGGAACGAGTTGATGTTCTTGAGCTCCGTCTTTACCCCCAGGTCATCAGATCCATAACGACGGATCGAGATGTTCGGTTCAGCCCGAAGCTGTCCCTTTTCCATCTCGGCCTCGGACGCTCCGATGGTCCTCAGGAGGGTCCGCAGCGCCTGGGCGTAGTCGCGCGCTTCGTCGGCCGACCGGAGGTCGGGCTCGCTCACGATCTCCATCAGCGGGACGCCCGCCCGGTTGAGGTCGACATACGACTCCCAGGCCTTGTGCAGCTTGTCGCCCGCGTGGATCAGCTTGCCTGTGTCCTCCTCGAGGTGGACTCGGCGGATGCGCACTTGGCGGTCGCCCAGCTCGAGGTGGCCGTTGACGCTCATCGGCAGGTCGTACTGGCTGATCTGGTAGCCCTTCGGGAGGTCCGGATACATGTAGTTCTTGCGGTCGAACTTGGTGTGGCGCGGGATCTCGCAGTTGAGGGCCAGGGCGGTCTTCAGGCACGCCTCGACCGCGGCCTTGTTGATGACAGGCAGCACGCCCGGCATGCCCATGCAGACCTCGCAGACGTTGGAGTTGGGCGGGTCGCCGAGCTGGCCGATGGCGCAGCCGCAGAACATCTTCGTGCGCGTGCGCGGCTGCACGTGAACCTCCATGCCGATCACCACTTCCCATTGCGAATCAGGCAACGCTCGCGACCTCGGCCATCACGCCGCTCGCCACCTCGTACGCGCGCGCGACGCGCAGCGCAACGTCCTCACGCCACTGCGGTGCCAGCACCTGCAGACCCACCGGCAGTCCCTGCGACGTCCCACACGGCACGCTGATCCCAGGCAGCCCCGCGAGGTTGCCGCCGAGCGTGAGAACATCGCAGAGGTACATCGACAGCGGGTCGTCGGTTTTCGAGCCGATCGGGAACGCGACCACCGGCGACGTGGCGCTGACGATGGCGTCACATTTGCTGAACGCGTCGTCGAAGTCTCGCTTGATGAGCGTGCGCACCTTCTGCGCCTTCAGGTAGTACGCGTCGTAGTAGCCGCTCGAGAGCGCGTACGTGCCGAGCATGATCCGGCGGCGAACCTCCTCACCAAATCCCTGGCGCCGCGTGCGCATGTACATCTCAGTGATGTTGTCGACGTCCTGCACCGACATCCCGTACTTCACGCCATCGAACCGCGCGAGGTTCGACGAGCACTCGGCCGGCGCGATGATGTAGTAGGCGGCGAGGCCGTAGTCGGTATGCGGCAGCGTAACGTCGACGATCTCCGCACCCGCGTTCTCCAGGGCGTTGATCGCTCCGCGCACCGCCTTGTTCACGCCCGGCTCCATGCCCTCGACATCGAAGTATTCGCGCGGCATGCCGAGGCGCATGCCCTTGACGCCTTTGTCGAAGTCCTTGCGCACGTCGTTGGGGCGGTCGGAGCTGGTGGCGTCGAGCGGGTCGTGGCCCGCCATTGCGTCGAGCACAAGCGAGGCATCCTCGACCGAGCGTGCGAACGGTCCGATCTGGTCGAGGCTCGATGCGAAGGCAATGAGGCCGTAGCGGCTGACGCGGCCGTATGTCGGCTTCATGCCCACGACGCCGCACACCGCGGCCGGCTGGCGGATCGAGCCGCCGGTGTCCGTGCCCACAGCGATCATCGCCTCGCCCGCGGCCACGGCCGCGGCGCTGCCGCCCGAGCTTCCACCCGGAACGCGGTCGAGGTCCCAGGGGTTGTGCGTCGGATAGTAGCCGGAGTTCTCAGTCGAGCTGCCCATGGCGAACTCGTCGCAGTTGGTCACGCCGAGCATCACCGCACCCGCGTCGAACAGGCGCTGCACCGCGGTGCCGGTGTACGGCGGCTTGAAGCCGCGCAGGATCTTCGATCCCGCCGTTGTCTCGATACCCTTCACGCACAGCACGTCCTTCACCGCGAGCGGGATCCCTGTCAGCGGCCCGCCCTCCCTGCGCCGGAGCTTCTCGTCCGCCGCCTCGGCCTGCTTCTCGTACATTTCCGGCGTCGCGCGCAGAAACGCCTTCACCAGCGGGTCGACCTTCGCGATTCGTTCAACATGCGCGGTCACGAGCTCGGCCGCGGAGATCGAGTGCAGCCGGAGCAGCCGCGCCGCCTCGGCGATGGTGAGCTCGGTCAGCTCGCTCATGCTTCTTCTTGAATCGAGGGCACGCGGAAGAAGCCGTTGACGGGCGCCGGCGCATTGGCGAGCGCCTCCTGCTGCGTGAGGCCTGGTCGCGGCACGTCCTCGCGCAGTGGATTCGTGACCTCGACCACCTGGGCGGTCGGCGCGATGTCGTCCGTGGGGACCTGCTGCAGCCGGTCGATGTGCTCGAGGATGCCGCTCAGCTGCTCGGCGTAGAACTCCTCGTCGCCGGGCTCGAGGGCGATTCGCGCGAGCTGCGCGACGTGGCGGACCTGCGCGCGGGTGAGCGGCACGAAACTAGCTTAATTGGCAGTTGAGTCGCCCCACCCGGCAGTGCCTTCGGCACTGCCGACCTCCCCACTGCGTGGGGAGGCAGGGACCTATTCCCGGATCAGTTCCAGGAACTGCTGCTCGTCCAGGATGTTGAGCTTCAGCTTCTGCGCCTTCTCGAGCTTCGAGCCTGCCCCCGGCCCTGCGACCACGTAGTCGGTCTTGGCGCTCACGCTGGACACCGCCTTGCCGCCGAGCTTTCGCACCCGCGCCTCGGCATCGGGCCGGCCCATCGCGTCCATCGTGCCCGTGAAGACGAACGTCTTGCCCGTGAACGGCCCTTCGCCGGGCGGCTCGGTCGCCTGCGGCTGCACGCCCGCCTCCAGCAATCGGCCCACGAGCTCTCCCCCATGGCCATCGAAATACCTGCGCACCTCGTGCGCCATGCTCGAGCCCACGCTCTCCACAGCATCGATCTGCTCCTCGTTCGCCGAGCTCAGCTTCTCGATGGTCCCGAACTCCACCGCCAGGAGGTCCGCGGTCGCCTCGCCCACCTGCGGGATGCCCATTGCGTAAAGGAAGCGGCCGAGCGACGGACGCTTGCTGTCGGCGAGTTTCGTCAGCAGCTTCTGCGCGGACTTGTCGGCGAAACCTTCGAGCTGCACGACCTGCTCCTTCGTAAGGCGATACAGGTCGCTCGGATCCTCGACCCACTTGCGCTCGATGAGCTGGTTGATGGTGGCGTAGCCGAGGCCGTCGATGTTCATCGCGCCGCGGCTTGCGAAATGCCGCACCCGCTCCAGGCGCTGCGCACCGCAGAACGGGTTGATGCATCGATGCGCGATGTACGGCTCCTCGCGGACGACCTCTCCCCCACAAACCGGGCACGTGGCAGGCATGCGCCAGCCCTGCTTCGGCTCTTTCACGCTCACGATCTCCGGGATCACATCGCCCGCGCGATGGATGACAACGCGCGCGCCCACGTACACGCCCTTCTCGTTGACCTGCGCCTCGTTGTGCATCGTCACGTTGCGCACCGTGACGCCGCCGACGATGACCGGCTTCACGTGCGCCACCGGCGTGAGCACGCCAGTCCGGCCGACGTAGCACGCAATCTCCTCGACCACGGTCTCCGCCTGCTCCGGCGCGTACTTGAAGGCGATCGCCCAACGCGGCGAGCGCGCGACAAAACCGAGCTCGAGCTGCTGGTCGAAGCGGTCGACCTTGACGACGATCCCGTCGATCTCGTGCTCCAGCTCGTGGCGCTTGCGCTGCCACTCGGCGTGATACTCGATCACATCGTCGATGCCGGTCAGCCGGCGCCGGTGCTTGTTGACGCGGAACCCCATCCTCTCGAGCGCGCCGAGCACGTCCCATTGCGACCGGCACGGGCCGCCTGGGTCGAGCGTGTACATGAAGGTCTGCAGGTCTCGCGAGCCGGTCACGCCGGGGTCGATCTGGCGCACGCTGCCCGCGGCCGTGTTGCGAGGGTTGACGTAGCGGGCCTTGCCCTGCGCCTCCATCTCCGCGTTCAGCCGCTCAAAGGCGGCGATCGGAAAGTACACCTCGCCGCGCACCTCGAACACGTCGGGCAGGCCCGCGACCGGCTCAACGGTGAGCGGGACGCTGCGGATGGTGCGCACGTTGGCGGTCACGTCCTCGCCGACTGTGCCGTCGCCGCGGGTGGCGGCACGCACGAGCCGGCCGTGCTCGTAGGTGAGGCTCATCGCAAGGCCGTCGATCTTCAGCTCGGCGCAGTAGTGGACGTCGGCGCCGATGGCGCCGCGCACGCGCCGGTCGAAGGCGCGGATCTCGTCCCCGTCGAACGCGTTCTGAAGGCTGAGCATCGGCGAGCGGTGGCGAACCTTCGCGAACTGCTCCGACGCCTCCCCGCCCACCCGCTGCGTAGGCGAGTCGGCCGTGACGAGCTGCGGGTGCTCCTCCTCGAGCCGGCGCAGCTCCAGAAACAGCGCGTCGAACTCGGCATCGGAGATCTCGGGCAGGTCGAGCACGTAGTACGCATGCTCGTGATGGCGGATCTGCTCCCGCAATTCCTCGGCGTGCGCGGCGGGATCGTCCGCCTTCGCTTTCTTTTTCGCGACCGGGGCCGCCTTCTTCTTGCTCATTTCGTCAGCGGGGCCAGCATGCCGGAGAGGATTTTGAGACCCACCCTGTCGAACTTGATGACGAGCTCCTCGTCGGTTCGGGTGAGCGTGCTCTTGACCACCGTTCCCGTGCCGAACGCCGGGTGGGAGACGCGATCGCCGCTCGCGAACCGCTGCACCGGCGGGGGCGCGGGAGCAGCTTCGACCTGGCGCTCCTGGTACCTCTCGCGATACCCCTGCCGCGGCGGCGCCACCGGCGCACTGCCGCGCGGAGCCGCCAGCATCGACTGCGGGATCTCGGTCAGGAACCGGCTCGGGAATGCAGGCTGCGAGCGGCCGTACAGGTGCCGGCGGAACGCGCAGCTCAGGTACAGCCGGTCCTTCGCGCGAGTCATCCCCACGTAGCAGAGGCGGCGCTCCTCCGCCATCTCCGTGGCGGCGCCGACGCGCGACGGGTTCTCTTCGTGCTCGTCGAGCGCGCGCTGGTGCGGCAGCAGGCCCTCCTCCATCCCGACCATGAAGACGACCGGGAACTCCAGACCCTTGACCATGTGCAGCGTGATCAAGGTCACGCCCTCGCCGTTCTCGTCGTAGGCGTCGACGTCGGACACGAGCGCGACCTCGGCCAGGAAATCTTCGAGTCCCTGCGAGGGCTCGCGATCGTCGAAGCTTTCGGCAAGGCCGCGCAGCTCGTTGATGTTCTCGAGGCGCGCCTCGCCCTGCGGCGTCCCGTCCATGTAGTGCTGGCGCAAGCCCATCACCTCGACCACGTGGTCGAGCAGCTCGCTGGGCCGCAGCACGCCCATCGTCGATCGCACTGATTCCAGCTGCACGCGGAATCTCTTGAGCGGCTCGATGGATGGCCGAGGCAGGCCGGGCACGCGTTCCGGGACCGCAAGCAGCGTCAGCAGATCGGACTCGGTCTCGCGCGCGTGGGCGCTCAACGCGTCCACCGTGACACCGCCGATCTTTCGCGAGGGCACCGAGACGATGCGGCCGAAGCTCAGCGAGTCCTTGGGGTTGAAGCAGAAGCGCAGGTAGGCGACCACGTCTTTGACCTCGCGCCGCTCCCAGAACCGCACGCCGCCCACCAGCCGGTAGGGGATGCGCCGCCGCGCCAGCACGTCCTCGAACGAGCGTGACTGTGCGTTGGTGCGATAGAGAATCGCGAAGTCGGAGTACCCGCGGTCTTCGGTCTTGCGCAGCCGTTCGATCTCATCGGCGACGAACTCCGCCTCCTCGATCTCGTTGTAGGCCTGCGTCGCCATCACCTTCTCGCCGCCGGCGCGGCTCGTCCACAACCGTTTCTCGGCCCGCTCCGGGTTGGTGCGAATGACCTGGTATGCGGCATCGAGGATGGCCTGGCTCGATCGGTAGTTCTGCTCCAGGCGCACGACGTGCGCGTCGGGATAGTCCTTGCGGAAGTCGAGAATGTTGCGCACGTCGGCGCCGCGGAAGCGATAGATGGACTGGTCGTCGTCGCCGACCACCACCACGTTGCGGTGCTCCTGCGCGAGCAGGTTGACGAGCACGTACTGCGCGCGGTTGGTGTCCTGGTACTCGTCGACGAGGACGTGGCGGAAGCGGTCGCGCCACTTGGTGAGGGCCTCCTCGTCGGTGTTGAACAGCTCGACCAGCTTCATGATCAGGTCGTCGAAGTCCAGGCCGCCGGAGCGCCGGAGCACGTCCTGGTACGACTCGTAGACCCGGCGCACGATCTCGTCGTGGTAGCTGCGGTTCGGGTAATCCTCCGGCCGCTTGAGCTCGTTCTTCGCCTGCGAGATGGCGTTGCTGAGGCCGGCGATCGGGTACCGCTTGGGGTCGAGCTTCAGCTCTTCGAGGACGCGCTTGAGCGCGGCGCGGGTGTCGTCCTCGTCGAAGATCACGAAGCTCGGGACGATGCCGATGCGCGCCGCCTCGCGGCGCAGGATCTTGACCGCGGTGGAGTGGAAGGTCCCCACCCACATCTTCTCCGCCCCCTCGCCCACCAGCGCGGCGACGCGCCCGCGCATCTCGCGCGCGGCCTTGTTGGTGAAGGTCACGGCGAGCAGCCGGTCGGGCCATACCCTCCGCGTGGCGATCAGATAGGCGATCCGCGCGGTGAGCACGCGGGTCTTCCCGCTGCCGGCGCCGGCAAAGATCAGAAGCGGGCCTTCGCCGTGCGTGACGGCCTCCTGCTGAGGCGGATTTAGACGCGCGAGCAAAGCTTCGACTTCGGGTGTGGTCGGTTCGACTACGGACACTGGGAGTCGAGTTTACCGGCCGTCGACAACCTCACCTTATGGGAGAAGGAATCGCGAGTTGCGCCGTTAGACTGACCCAGCACCATGGCCCATCAGGTCGATCTCGGCATGCGCGATCACCTCCTGTACGAGCTCGCGCGAGACCTCAGCTCATCGCTCGACCTCGACGTCGTGCTGCGGAAGGTCATGGATCGCGTGATCACCCTCATGAGGGCATCACGAGGCTTCATCGTCCTGGTAGACCCGATCACGGGAACCATGTCCGTGAAGATGGCAGGCGGCGAGACTGACACCGAAAAGACCCGGGCATTCCTGGGCTCGCGGACGGTCATCGAACAGGTGGTCGTGACGGGGCAGGCGGTGGTCTCCACCGACGCGACTCTGGACGACCGCTTCAAGGGCCAGCAGTCGGTGATCCTGCAGAACCTGCGCTCGATCATGGCCGTGCCCCTCGTCACCAAGGACAAGGTCATCGGCGCCGTCTACGTCGACAACCCGTTCCGCGCCTCCATCTTCGAAGAGAAAGACAAGGAGTTCCTGCAGGCGATCTCCGACCTCGCCGCCATCGCCATCGACAACGCGCGCCAGTACGAGCGCTCGGAGTTCCTGCGCCAGCTGTTCGAGCTGCACGTCAACAAGCAGGTCACCGACTACGTGCTGGAGCGCTCTGATCGCAACAACATGCTCTTGCCAGGCGAGCGCCGGCGGGTGACCATGCTCAACTCCGACATCGCCGGTTTCTCCAGCCTCACGCAGACCATGGAGGCCGAGGAGCTCGTGATCTTCCTCAACGATTACTTCAGCCGCATGATCGAGGTCGTGCTCGAGCACGGCGGCAACATCGACAAGTTCCAGGGCGACGGCATGCTGGTCGTGTTCGGGGCGCCCAACCGCATGGACGACCACGCCCCGCGGGCGCTGGCGGCCGCCAGGGCGATGATCCGGGAGATCGACCGCCTCAACCGCGAGCTGGTGGGCACGGGCCGGCCGGCGATCAGCGTCGGGATCGGGCTCGACACCGGCGAGGTGGTCGCCGGGCACGTCGGCTCGAGGCGGCGCCTGGAGTTCACGCTCATCGGCGTGCCCGTCAACAACTGCGCCTACCTCTCGAAGGTGCGGCCGGCCAAGGTCCTGATGTCAGAGACCACGCGCGAGGAGCTGCCGAGCCGCCTCGAGGTCGTGGAGTACGAGCCGCTCCAGTTGAAGGGCTCGACGAGCCTCCAGCCGATCTACCAGCTGCAGGTCACGGTTACTACCCCGGACTAGGCTCCCCACCTCGTGGGGAGGGAACTTATTTGGTCAGCCTTGGCAGGTCCACCGGCCCGGGCCGTAGTGCGAGTACAGCCACGCGGCGGCCTGGGCGTTTGCGACGGGGTCGAACGGCGACTGCTGGGCCCACGGCGTCCCCGACCACGTGCCCGGCATGAACTGGAACAGGCCCGACGCCCCGCTGTCCGAGTTGACGGAGTTCGGGTGGTAACGCGACTCGCAGTAGGCGACGTTGATCGCCCACTGGAGCGCCCGCGCCCCAAGCGGGCTGAAGGCGTCGTAGATGATCTTCGCGATGAACGGCGGGGGCGGCGGGTGGTTGTTGAGCTGAGACTGGGCATCCGCGATCGCCTGGGCCTGGGCCAGAGCCTGCTGCTCGGCCTGGTACTGGGCCAGGCCCTGCGACAGCTCCGCGGTCCACTGGGTCACCTGGGCGTCCTGCTCATGCTGCGCATGCTTCGCCTTCGATTGGCTGAGAGCCGAGCTGCGGTCATATGAGGTGATCTGGGTGACGGCTGTGGTCGACACGGCCGGCGCCTGCTCGATGTGCGGCAGGATCACGGTCGCCAGGACGACGCTCCAGACCACGACCGCTCTGAGAAGCGGGACCAAACCCCTTGACGCTCCTGTCCTAGAAGTCGCCCTACCCCTGGGGCGCTGTTCAGGCCTGAGCTTCGGAGCGAGGGCGTCTAGGGGACGGCTCAGGAAACCGGGAGAGGCGTTACCTTAGCACGCCGGCGGCGACTTCGAGTAGCCATTAAGCGGTCAAACCCGCCTCGGCCGACGCCCTCACCCGGTACGCCACAACGGGTGCTCCGAAGCCCTTGAGATCGAGCTCCACCCGCTCCACGGCCGTTCCCCGCGCGGCCAGCCAGTCCTGCACTCGCCGGTGAGCCTCTTCGCTCATCGTCACCTCTCCTGCCGCCGACTGGGTCTGCAGCCTGGCGGCAAGGTTGGTCACCTCGCCGAGCACGCTGACGTTGGCCGCCTCGGCCAGCCGGCCCACCACGGCCGGCCCCACCGCCACGCCCGCGCCGACCGGGAGGCCGACCAGCGAGGCCTTGTCGATGAGGGCGATGGCCGCCTGCAAAGCCTGCAGCGTGTGGTCGACGCTCTGGCCAGAGATGTTGAAGGTGGCCATGACCGAGTCGCCGGCAAACTTGTCGACGATGCCCTTACGGCGCGCGACCTCCTGCGAGGCCCAGCGCTGCAGCGAGGCGATGCGATCCACCATCTCGGCGGGCGTGCTGCGGCCGCTCAGCTCCGTGTAGTCGCGGACGTCGGCGAAGAGCACCGACACCATGCGCTCGCCCGTGGTGACGAGATCGGCGTCACGGCTACCGTCGACCTGGTCCGGCGGTCCCGCGACCTCCACCCCCAACCTGGCGGCAGTCTCGCGCGCAAGTTTGGCCGCCAGGCGCGCTCCTCCTGCTGCGGCGGCGGCGGCGATGGAGATCAGCCGCCGGCGGGCGGCGTCAAGGTCGCCCGATCGAGCCTCCGCCTCGGCGAGGGACCGGCCTAAGTGCCAGACGTCGAGGTCAAAGCCGCCTGCCTCGAAGATGGCCACCGCGTTCCGCAGCTCAGCCAGGGCGTCATCGATCCTACCTTCGTACAGCGCCAGCCTGCCGCGCGCTGCCGCGAGACGCGGCGAGTCCAACACCTCACCCTGTGCCGGTAGCGCATCGAGGACCGAGCGGAGCCAGCCAGGGTCGGCTGACCCGGCCTCCGACATCGCATCAAGCGGCGATCCGATATCGCCGATATTGGCCGGCGCGGACCGAGCATCCGCAAGCGCGGCAACCGCGTCGCTTTGCGCAAGGCGGACCCGGACGCGAGGTGTGATGTCGTAGACGGCGTCCTGGCCCTCGACTCGGCTGGACAAGGGCGGCAGCTCGGCGGCGGCCTCGTCCCCCTGCAGGCCCTCGGCAAGAGCGTGCGCGAGGATCAAGAGACTTCGCCAGATGTTTTTCTCGTTGCCGGCATCGCGCGCCCTCTGCAAGGAGATGCGCGCGAGCTCGAAGGCGGCCGCCACACGACCCTGCTGGAGAGTGATGATCGACTGGATGTAGATCGGCCATGCCTCGTGGCGGGCGGGATTGGTGCGATCGAACCATTTCTGGGCCTCCTTCCCCCGGCCCAGGTGCACGGCAAGCCACGCGCCGTTGAAGACGGCATTGGCGGCCTGGAAGAAGTAGCCTCCTTTGACCGACGCCTGGTAGCTGTCCTCCAGGTGGCCGAAACCCTGGTTGACCCGGCCAAGGCCGACCTCCGCCAACGCCAAGAAGTTCCATGACCACGCCAGCGCCCTCTGCGCACGTGCCTGCTCGGCGATCTGTGCGGCGCGTTTCGCATCTTCGAGGCTCGCGACGCTCGCGCGATCAAAGGTGGCCAGGCCCGAGAGCCTGATGTACGCAATCGCGAGGGCCTCGCTCGGGCCTGCAGCTTCGAGCACATCCCGGGCTTTTTCGAACTGGGTGCGCGCTGCATCACTTCGCAACAGCTCCCAGTAGCAGCGGCCAAGCAGCAGCCGGTAGCCTGCGGCTTCAACGGACAGGCCTTCCGCTTCGAGGTTGGCGATGCCTTCCTCGAGAAGGGGGCGAGCGGACTCCGGTTCGGTGTTGTTCCAGTAGGCGTCGCCGGCGCGGCAGAGCAGGCGGCCGCGCTCCACCGAGTCTTTCACGTGCGGCGCAGCCCGCTCAAGCATGTCGGCCGCATCACGGTAGGCGCGCGCCTGAGTCGCGGCTTCGGCTGCCGCCACGCAGATGGGGACCGCATCGTCGTACCGGCCGGCCGCCAGCAGGTGGTGCGCCAGGTCGACAGCCGGGGCATCGGGCCGCGCGGCCAAAACCTCGGCGACGCGAGCGTGCAACTGCTGTCGCTTCGGCATGATCAGGTCCTCATAGACCGCTTCGCGCGTAAGCGCGTGGCGGAACCGAAACTTGCCGGGCGTCCGATCGTCCTCCTCGAGCAGCTGGTAGGCCACGCATGTTTCGAGCGACGAGTAGACCGCGGACTCGTCCATGCCGGTGACGGCGATGAGCGTCTTCACGTCCGCCGCGCGGCCGACGACTGAGGCGGCGAAAAGCACATCAACCTCTTCTCGGCGCAGCCGCTCGAGCCGGTGCAGGATGGCGGCTCGCACGGTGCGAGGGATGCGCATCTCGGTCAGGGACTTTCGGTCCCAGCCGGTCGTGGTGCGAAAGATGTCGCCGCGGTCCACCGCGTCGCGAAGCATCTCCTCGACCACGAACGGGTTGCCCTCGCTGCGCTCCTGTAGGAAATCGCGAAACTCGTCGCTGACCCCAACCTCTTGAAAGATCGCCAGCACCATCTCGCCCACCTGGTCGGTCGAGAGAGGCTGTAGCTCGATGAACTCGGCCGAGCCCGAGCGCCGCCAGCCCTGGATGGTCGGCACCAGCGGATGCTTGCGGTGCATCTCGTCCATCCGGTAGGTGGCGAGGACGAGGACGTTCGTGGAGCGCAGGCGGCGCGTCATGTAGTCGAGGAGCTCGCGCGTGCCAGGGTCGGCCCACTGGAGGTCTTCGAGGACCAGGAGCAGCGCACGGTCGCGGGCGGCGTCGCGCAGGAGGAGAAGGATGGCCTCGAACATGCGCAGCTTGGACTGCGTGGCATCGCCGCCGGGAGCCGAGGCTCGCCCCAGCTGTGGAAAGAGCTGCGCCAGCTCGTCGGCGGCAGGACCGAGGCGGTCTTTGAGCTGCTGTGTGTTCTCAGTCGTCAGTCGGTTGCCGATCGCCTCCAGGAACGGTAGGTATGGCAGCGACAGCTCTGCTTCGCTGCATGCGCCCGACATGACCGCGCAGCGCAGCCGTAAGGCGCGGGCGGTCAGCTCGTTGACGAGCCTCGTCTTCCCCATGCCGGCCTCGCCGCCGAGAATGACAACGCCGCCGTCGCCACGCAGTGCTGCAAGGAGCGCGTCCTCGAGCGAGGAGAGCTCGGACTCGCGACCGATGGTGGTGGGACAGAGGACGCGGGCAAGCGCCATGCGTCTAGTGTCCCAGCTTGCCGGCTAGGCCTTGCCCGCTTCCGCCTCGCGCAAGCGCCGGCTCATGGTCTCGAGCAGCCGATAGGTGACCTCGGGATGGTCCTGCAGGAACGGTTTGAATCCCCATTCCGGAACCGCTGCCGCGACGAGGTCGGTGCGCGCGGTGACGCTGGCGCTGCGGCCCTGGTGGTCGAGGAGCGCCATCTCTCCGAAGTGCTCCCCCGGGCCAAGGGTGCGGTGACGGCCATCAGCCGTGTCGACCTCGACTTCACCCTCGAGAATGACCAGGAACCCGACACCCCCCTCGCCGCGGATCATGATCTTAGCTCCCTCGGGATGCCGGATCTCGCGCATCGACTTGGCGGCCTTCTTGAGCTCGCCGGGGGACATGCCTTCGAAAATGCCGACGGGTTTGAGGTCCATCGGCGCGATTCTACTTCCGTCAGAAGAGGTTGGTGAGCCGGCGGCGGAGGAGCTTGCGGCCCGGCTGCTCGTGATAGGCGGGCATGAGCGCCCTGATGCGCTCGAACGCGGCCGCCGTGAGCGATTCCGGCGTCTGGCCGACGGGGCTCATCGCCTGCCCGATCACCACCTCGATCCGCTTGCGAAACCAGAGATCCTTGGTCCCTGACAGCGCGACCGGAATCACCGGGACGCCCGCCTTGATCGCGAAATGGGCGAACCCTTTCTTGAAGGGCATCAGCTCGCCCTCGCCCGGGCCGTAGTTGCCCTCCGGGAAGATCGCCACCGAGCCTCCGACCTCGAGCGCGCGATCCACATGGTGGAAGAGGGCGCGATCGCCGTGGCGATCCCGATCCACCGGCACGAAGCCTCCGGTATGGCGAACGATGAACCACTGGACCTTGCGCGTGACCAGGATGGTCGGGTCGGCGAGGAAGTGGATGCGGGGCTCGACCGGGAACAGGAGCAGCAGCGCGAACTCGTCCAGCCAGTTCAGATGATTGGCGATGAGCACGTAGTTGCCAGAACCCGGGATGTTCTCCTTGCCACGCACGTCGAATCTGAAGACGAGGCGAAGGAGCGGCACGCCGAACAGGCGAACCAATCGATACTCGAGCGTCGCCTCGCGGCGGACGGGTAGGAGGTCGGCCGGCGGGAGTTCGGTCCGGGCCACGGGCCGGAGTTTAGAGGCCGCTAAGGAACTCCACCAGGGTTCGGAAGCAGCCCATCGACAGCTGGGTCGCGCGTGCGGCGCTGGTCAGGATGCCCTGCTCGGTCGAAGTGATGTGGCCCGCCTGCTGCTGGGCATCGACTTCGTTGACGAAGGCGCCGAGCTGATTGCATGCCGCCCCGGCGTTGCCGCGCGCGTAGGCGTCGGTTGCCGCGTTCAGCTTGACCTGGAGGCTGCTCTTCTGGCCGGCGTTGAGGCCCTTCAGGGACTGCACGACGGTGCCGATCCTGCCAATCGCCTCGGCCGGGCTCAGGATGTCAACCGTGGTGCCGACCGTACTGGACGCCCCGCCGTCGTCGTCGGTGACGGTCAGGTCGGCGTAGAAGTAACCCGACTTGGTGTAGGAGTGCGTGGTGGAGAAGGTGGTCGGGCCGCCGGCGGGAATCGCGGTCGTCGACGAGCCGCCGTCACCGAACTTCCACGTGACCGTATGGCTGTCGAGCACACCTGGGTCCGAGAAGGTGCCCGTAAAGGTCAGCGATTCCTGGGAGACCATGACGATTGTCGGCTGGGTAACGCTGACGAAGGAAGCCGTGGGAGGCACATTGGCGCCGACGATCGACACGGACGCCGTCCCGGTGAGGCCACCGTCGTCGGTCGCCTGCAGCGTCACAACGTAAGCCCCTTCGTCGTTCGGCTTGACGGCGAATGTGGCGCCGGTGCCAGATCCGTACGCGCCTCCGTTCTTGGTCGCCACCCAGACGTATTTGAAGCCGGCCGCGTTGTCCTCGGCGCTGTCGCTCGAGGCGGAAGCCGTCAGCGTGATCGATTTGCCCTCGGGACTGCTGGCCGGCGCGCCGGAGATGGCTACCTTGGGCGTCACGCTCCCGACCACGGTCGTGAACGTGATCGGCGTCTTCAGGCCGGCGCTGTCGGAGGCGGTGATGGTGATGGTCTGGCTCGTCCCTTCGTCAGCCGGCGCGCCCTTCCACGACCACGTTCCCGTGGCGGCGTTGGGGGTGACCGTCCCGGCCGCGCTGCCATCCGAGGTGGTGGCGGCCAGCGTGACCGTGTCGCCGTCGGCATCGCCGTAGGTTCCGCTGTTGGATGGAGCGGCGCCCTCCCCGACGGGGACCGAAGCGTTGTTGACACTGATCGCGGGAGCCTGGTTGGCGGCACCCGCGACGACATATGTCCTGAAGGGGAAGTCGTAGCCCATGTTCGTGAAGTACGACCAGGACGATGGCTTGTTGCCCATCCAGAGCTGGCCGTCGGGGTAGTCCAGGATCTTGGAGACGGTCCAGCTGAACGATCCGACCGATGGCATCACTACGATCGCGTACTGGCTGGTGGCGGTGACTGCAAACTTGGGCGTGATCGTGTAGTCCACCCACGCACAGCAGTTGACGAATCCGGAGTAGTGCGCCGTGCTGCTGTAGGAAGTGCTGGGCTTGCCGGTGGATGCATCGACCGGGACGACGTAGATGTCGCCGCTGCCGCCGAAGGTGACGGCCTCCGGCAGCGAAACCTGGTCGATCTGACCTGTCGAGATGGCCTTGAATGTCTGCGCCAGCATCTGCCGGTTGGTCGCCGTCTGGACGTTGAAGGTGAAGGGCTGGAAGTTCGCGTCCAGCTTGCCGGCGGTGGCAGCCTGCACGGTCCCCGCGGCGGCCAGCCACAGGCTCCCGGCAACGATCAGCGTCAGGAAGCGGCGGACCGCCCTCCTTTTAAGGAAGCGCCCCTCGGCTGCCTGACGCCCGGCGTACATGACCAGATCGACGTCCAAAGCTTTCATTCCCTGCGCCAAATCAACGGAGATGGGGATGAAATTGGTCGGCGCCGTGGCAAGCTCGCCGGGTGAGGTTTAGATGGGTCGCGTCGTCCTGATCATCGGCGGGGTCGTCGGATGCATCGTCCTGGTCATCGGCTTGCTGGTTTTGATCTCGGCGCTGGCCCAGAACCCATAGGGTCTTGTCAAGTCCTGGGACCTCCGAGCGTGGGGTCGAAGTCGAGACCTGAACGCCACACTCCCCAGATGATGGCGAGGGCCTTGGACATGCAGTGACCAAGGGCGTTCATCGCGCTCTTGCCCTGGGCTCGTTTTCGCAGGTAGTGAGCGCGGATCATGGGGTTGTGCTGGGTTCCGATCACGGCCATTTTGTAGGCGGCCGAGCGCAGATAGGCGTTGCCGGTCTTCGCCATGCGCCAGCGGGTCTCGGGGTTCTGACCCTTGGTGCCTGAGCTCATCTCCTTGGGGTGAATGCCGGCGTACGAGGCCAGCTGGTCGAAATCCTCGAAGCGCCAGATGTCGCCGATCTCAGCGATGAATGTGGCGGCCAGCGCTGGACCCACGCCCGGAATCGTCTGCAGCCGCCTGGCGAGCTCCGAGTCGAGGACCTCGGCTACCCGCTGCTCGGCAATCTCGATCTGCTTGTCGAGGAGGTCGAACTGCTGAATCAGCATCCCCACCTCAAAGCCCATCTGGGCATCTAGTTCCGGCGGTGCGATGGTCTTCGCGGCCAGCTCGTGAAGTCGGCGGGCCTTGTTCTCGCCCAACCGACGCCGGCCGCCCGGCCTGGTGGTCTCGGCCAGTGTTGAGACCCTCTTGCGGGCAGCTGCGCGCGCCGTCGGCGCCTCTCGGAGGACAGCCAGCGCGGTCGCGCATAGGGGGTCTTCGAAGCACTCCTGCAATTCGGGGAAGCCAATCTCTACCAGCCGCAATAGCTTGTTGCGGATCTGTGCCTGCTCTTTCACCAGGCCGCCCCAAAATCGGGCCGCCTCCTTGGCCTCGGCTCCTAGCAGCGGGTCCTTGACCCGCGGTTCCTCGCTCATACCCAATGCCGCCAGTGTGCGGGCGTCGGCGGGGTCCGACTTGCTTCGCTGTAACCGGCTCTTGGCAAAGTATTTAGCCTGCAGCGGATTGACAACCGACACCCCGTAGCCACGCCGCTGGAGGTGACTCGCCAGCGGCCAGTAATAGTGACCGCTCGATTCCAGGACCACGCGCTCGACCGGACCCTGGCGCTCCAGCCAGCGGTCCAACTCATCGAACCCAGCCCGGTCGGCAGAGAGCCGAAACACACCCCGCTCGGCTTCCCGTTTTCCTGCTCTGCAAACCGCCGCTGCGTGCTTATACGCACCCACATCAATGCCGACCACAGCGCTCATGGCGCCCTCCTTGTTTTTGGTCGACCCCAGTGGTTCTCGCTACCTCTGACCAGCGTCCGCTGATGCACCATCTCCGGTCTCTGCCGTTGGAACCCAATCGCCGCCTCAGTCAAAGGGCGAGGGCCGCTGTCTAGGCCCGACGGTCTCAAGCCGCATAGCCGGATGCCGGTCTCCCCGCAGAGGTCGGGTCCATCCTGACCCCTGCAAGGCTTTATATCAGGCCGGCTTCCGGCCCGGCGTAGATTAGTCGCCATGGCTGGACCGGCCGACATGTCCGAGGTGCACGCGGCGCTGGATCGCCTTCGCCCGCAGCTGTGCCACTGCGGCCTCAAGGGCGAGTGCCTTGGCTGCAAGGGCATCGAGATGATCCGCGTCCAGGCTGAGGCGGTGGTCGCCGCCGCCAGCCAACCCATCCTTCTCCAGGTCGCGCAAGAGGCGTCGATGAACGACATGGCGACGCGCTTCCAGGCGATGTCGGAGCGGCTGATGTCCGACCCGGAGATCCGCCGCTCGGCCGAAGAGATGCAGCAGCGCCTGATGTCAGATCCGGACACGCGCCAGCTCCTCGAAGAGCTCATGCGCAGGCTGGGCGCACCACCCGAGGAAGGCGAGGAGCGCTAGCCAGCTCTAGCTGGTTGGGGTCGGGCTCGCGGCGGTCGGTTTTTTGGGCTGTCGCATCGGCGTGTTCCAGTAGGGCAGCGGCCCGGTCTGGACCTTCTGGATGATGGCCTTCTCCTGGGCGCTCGTGAGCGTCTTCTTGGCCACCGCCGCGTCGAGCATCGGCGTCAGGTTTGTGATGAGGCGCGCGCGGAACTGGGCTTCGGTCACCGGCGGGTTCTGCGAGGCGGCGACCTGCGAGAGCGTCATGCCCTGTGCGAGGTCGGCCTTGAGCTGCTGCTCGGTGATCCCGAGCGCGGAAGCGGCGGCGCTGAGCAGCGCCTGCTTGTAGGCGCCGAGGTCCGTGGCCGTTCCCTTGCCGCCTGCGGCGGGAAGCAGGGCGCAGGGAGTCTGGCTGGCGACCTTTTTCTTGAGGGTGTCGGCCTGAGCCTGCGTGAGGTCGCCATTCTTGACCTCGTCGTCGATCGTCTGGCCGGCTGCCTTCTGGAAGGCAGCGGCGACCTTGCTCTGCGTGCTGCCCAGATCGGATGCGAAATGCGTGATGAAATTGGTGCACGCGGCCGATGCCTTGCCTGCCTGCCCGCTAGAGCCGGCGGTCGCGTCAACGGCTTGGGACGATGGGGGCGGGCGAAAAGCGGCGTTCAACCCCGCGGCGGAGGCGGTGATCCACACCGTTCCGGCGGCGATGGCGACGGCGCCGGCGGCGAACCCGAGGACGCGGAGGTGGCGGAAGGTCGCGATGCTCTTGATCACGCCCTAAATAGACCTCGAAACGCCCCCCGATTTCCACACATGGGCGTAAAGGTTTTGTAAGTCCTGGCTTCACCTCCCCACCATGTGAGGAGGCTGCCTCCCGCGCCGTGGGCGCGGGGACCCCAGCGGAACGAGCCGGCCGGGTGGGGAGACAGAGCTCTGCCCTCACCTCCCCACCATGTGGGGAGGTCGGCCCGCTCGCGAAGCGAGCCGGCCGGGTGGGGAGACAGAGCTCTGTTCAACGCACCACTAGACTCGTCCCATGGAGTCGCCCCCGCGCACCGGCTGGACGGGGAAGCAAGCCGTCGAGCTCTACGTACGCACGTACACGACGATGCTGCAGAGCTCAGGCGACATCAAAGTCGACTCGCTCGTCCATGCGCACCTCGCCATGGGCTCGGTGCTGCATCCGCTGGCAGCCGAGCCGCAGGTCGACATGGGCGCACTTCTCTACGCCATCCGCCGCCTGCCGACCGCGATCGTCCGCAGCCGGCGCGTGGTCATGGGCCAGAGTCCACAGGGCTTTCGGGCGGTGATCGGGGCCGACATCCTGAGCTGGCAGGCCGTGAAGGCTCCGGCTCGCCGCCGGAAGTGGTATGAGAAGGGCGACACCCTGGCGGTGCTCATCGCGTCACCTTCCGACATCGACGACCTCGTGCCCACGCTCGTCGCCTTTCAGATCGAGTGGAACAAGATGCACCGGCTGCTGCAGGACGTTTCCCTCAACGATGCCGACGCGCGCGCGGCAGTCGGCGCCGGCGAAGAGGACTGGCAGCGCCTGCATCAGACGTGGGGCGACGAGTTCGACGCGAACCTGGCCCGGATCAAGCGCGAAGAGTGCCTGATCGTCATCCGCCTGATTGGCGGCAGCCATCTCGGTTACGCACGCAACGCCAGCCGGTGGTGGCAGCCGATCGCGGCCGCGATGGACGAGATGGGAATGCGCGAAGCGCCCATTTACTTCGTGTCGTCGAACGCTCACAGCCTGGTCAATGTGTTCACAGGCGTCGCGCGCCACTTCGAGAAGGACATCCTCGATTTCGTCCGCACCAAGGACCCCGAGCTTGACGAGGAGCGGCGCAAGCTCGAGGCGGGCCACAGCAGAGCGTCGCGATACAACTGGATGTACTACGGCGCACGCGAGCTCTTCGACCAGCATCCCGAACGCAACCGCCTGCGCAGCCGGCGGGCCGAGATGGAGAAGGCCAACGGCATCCGCCACATCCCCGCGAAAGGCACCGGCGTGGACTCGGCCACGCAGGTCTTCAAGATCTCGCAGCTCGACCCCGCCGCGATCGACCCGCGGGTCGGGCCCGTCGACGAGGCCAAGCTGCGGGCTTCAAGCGCCTGCATCGTAAACGTCGATTACCCGCTCGGCCTTGCCGCGTATCACATCCTCCGCCAGGTCGCGGAGCACAGCGCCTGGGTCGCCGGCGTTTATGTCCTCGGCAAGGCGGCCACCCTCAACGCTGAGGTCGGTGACGTGATGATTCCCAACGCGGTTTACAACGAGCACTCGGGCAACACGTACTGGCTCGACAACTGCATCGCCGCGGCCGATGTGCAGCCCAACCTGGTTTATGGGTCGGCCCTCGACAACCAGCGCGCGGTCACCGTGCGCGGCACTTTCCTCCAGAACCGCGACTATCTAGACATGTACTACCAGGGCCGCTACACGGTCGTCGAGATGGAGGCGGGTCCGTATCTAGATGCGTGTTACGAGATCACGCAGCCCGACCGGTATCCGCTCGGCGAGAGCGTGAACATGGCCAAGGTCGGGTTCGACCTCGGCATCGTCTTCTACGCATCCGATACGCCGTATACCCAAGCACGCACGCTGGGCGCCCGCGGCCTCAGCTACCGAGGCATGGACTCGACGTACGCCGCGGCTATCGCCCTCGCTCGGAGGATCCTGCGACAGGAGGAGGCACTGCCCGCGCGCTCGATGGGCTAGCGGTGCCGGCGGTGCTCGTGAGCACCACGTGCTCGTGGGGATGGTTGTGCTCACCGACCCCGTGGTGGATCTCGCCGCACGGGTGACAGCTCTCGACCTGGATGGTCGTGTGCCCGATGTCGAAACGGCTGCACAGCCGGCTCTCCAGGTCGCGCACCACGTGCTCCGCGTCGCCGAGCGGGCATTCCTCCAGCACGACGTGGACGCTGAGCGCAATCTCGTCTGAAGAAAGGGCCCAGACGTGCAGGTCATGCATCCCGGTCACATGTTTTGTTGAGGTGATCTCGCTCATCACGTCGCCAAGGTCGACCTCCGTGGGCGTGCCCTCGAGGAGAAGGTTGACGGTCTCGCGCACGATCCGCCAGGCGCCGAACGCGATGAGGGCGGCGATACCCAGTGAAAGGATGGGGTCGATGTAGAGCCATCCCGTCAGCAGGATGACGGTGCCGGCCACGACCACGCCCGCCGACGCTCCGATGTCGCCGGTGACATGAAGGAGCGCCGCGCGCAGGTTCAGGTTCCGGCCGTCCCCGCGCAGGCCGACCACCACATACGCATTGATGGCGAGCCCGATCAGGGCCGCCAGGATGACGATCGCGCCCTGGACCGGTTCCGGGTGGGCGAGCCTTCGCACCGCCTCGATGGCGATGGCGATGACGATCACGACCAGGGCCACCGAGTTGACCAGCGCGGCAAGGATGCTCACGCGCTGGTAGCCGTAGCTGCGACGCTTGTCGGCGGGACGCTTCGCCTGCTCGACGGCGAACCAGGCCAGGCCAAGGGCGAACACATCCGTGAACACGTGGCCGGCATCGGAAAGCAGCGCCAGGGAGTGCGAGGCGATACCACCCCCAAGCTCGACCAGGAGGATGGCGCAGGTCAGGGCCAAAGCCTTCTTGAGAGTGGCTCCGTGGTCGGTCACGCGTTCCATGACTTCATCCTACCCACCGGCATAACGCTCCAAATCGGCGCCGCCTGCGGAGCCTAGCGCCACCAGGCATCTCCTCGTTCCAGGTAGGCCAGGAGCATGCCGTGGCGGAGGCCCTGGTGGCTGATCTGGAGGACCGCCAGCCCGTACCAGTCCAGGAAGAGCAGCAGCGCCTCGACACCGCCGCGCATCGCCCTCACCCGGTTCGCCTCCAGGCCGAGCTTTTTCGCCACCTGAGCAGCCTTGCCCGCATCCAGGCGGCTCTCGCAGGCGAGCAGGTCGGCGATGGTGAGCACGGTGGGTGGGTTTCGGCGGGACAGCACCATTGGCAGGTTGGACGCGGTGCCGCCGGTCGCCACAAACCGGTCGACCTCGCCATCCGGCGCCTGGGTCAATCCTCGCAGCGCCGCCTTGCGCAGCCGGGCCCGCTCCTCAGGCTTCGGTGGATCTGAGAGATACGTGCTCGACAGGACGCCCGACCCGATCGGAAGCGCCGCGGAGCGCAGCATCTCGCGGCCGCGGGCAATCACGACCTCGGTCGAACCGCCGCCCAGGTCGGCCATGGCCCACTCGCGCCGGGCGGCATGGTAGGTGGCGACTCCCAGGAAGCTGAGCTCGGCCTCGCGCTTGGGCGAGATGATGTGCACGGTCGCGCCGATGGCCTCACTGGCCTGGCGCGCGAACGCCTCACCATCCCTGGCCTCGCGGACGGCTTCGGTCGCCGCCGCGAGCAGGGTGTCGTACCCATCCTTGCGGGCTCGATTGACGACGGAACGAAGGGCGCGGATCGCGAAGCGGCCCTTGGTGCCGATCGAGCCCGTGCGGGCGACCCGCGCTCCGAGCTCTGGCATCTCGACGTAGTGGGCGACCTCTTCGAGCTTGTTGCGAACGACGTCGGCAACCAACGCGTGAACCGTGTTGCTTCCGATGTCGACCGCAGCCAACCGCATACCGAGCAAAACTTACAATCCCTGCGGTGGCGATGAAGCGCCGTACAAGAAGTGGGCACCCCCTCCGGTCAGCGCCCGCTCAGCGGACGGTGACAACCTCGCCGCATGGCGGGGAGGTGGAGACGAGAATCGAAAAAGATTCAATGGGCGAGATGGAGGTTCCGGCGGACGCTTATTACGGAGCGTCGACACAGCGGGCGGTCCTCAACTTCCCGATCTCGGGCCAGCCGTTCCCGCGCCGGTTCATCCGCGCCCTTGGGCTGATCAAGAAGGCGGCAGCGCAGACCAATGGCGAACTCCGTCTGCTGTCACAGCGCCGGGTGCGCGCCATCGTCAAGGCGGCGCAGGAGGTCGTCGACGGCAAGCTCGACGACCACTTCCCAATCGACGTCTATCAGACCGGTTCGGGCACGTCCACCAACACCAACGCCAATGAGGTCATCGCCAACCGTGCGACGGAGATTCTCGGTGGGGCGCGCGGGTCGAAGCTGGTGCATCCCAACGACCACGTCAACCTGTGCCAGTCGTCCAATGACGTTATCCCGACCGCGATCCAGGTCTCGTGGGCGGTCGCGATCGCGGACGAGATGATCCCCGCTCTCCAGCAGCTGCAAAAAGCGCTCGAGGCGAAGAGCAAGGAGTTCTGGCCGGTGGTCAAGACCGGCCGTACCCACCTGATGGACGCCACGCCGATCCGCATGGGCCAGGAACTCAAGGGCTACGCGGGCCAGGTGGAGGAGTCGATCCGCCGCGCGCGCGCGGCGGTTGCGGAGCTGACGAGCGTGCCGCTCGGCGGCACCGCTGTCGGGACCGGCCTCAACGCGCATCCTCGCTATGCGCGGCTCACGTGTGCGCGGCTGGCCACTGCGACGGGCGTGCCGATCCACGAAACCTCCAACCACTTTCACGCACAGGCGACGCTGGACGTGCCGGTCGCCGCGCATGGCGCGCTGCGCACCATTGCCGTGAGCCTGTGGAAGATCGCGTCCGACATCCGCCTCATGGGCACAGGGCCTGTCGCCGGCCTCGGCGAGCTGCGCCTGCCGGAGACGCAGCCAGGGTCGAGCATCATGCCGGGCAAGGTGAACCCGGTCATCGTCGAGTCGCTGACGATGGTGGTGGCCCGAGTCCTCGGCAACGATCAAACGATCACGTTCTGCGGGCAGTCCGGGAGCCTTTTCGAGCTCAACGTGATGATGCCGGTCGCCGCGGTCGCCGGCCTCGAGTCGATCACGCTGCTGGCGGCGACCGCCCGCAACTTCCGGGAGCGGTGCATCGAAGGGCTGCAGTCGACCGAACGCGGGCCCGAGCTGGTGGAACGCAGCCCCATGCTCGCGACCGCGCTGAATCCGGTGATCGGCTACGACGAGGCCGCCAAGATCGCCAAGGAATCGATCCGCACCGGCAAGTCGATCCGCGAGCTCGCGCGCGTTAGAGGCGTGTCCGAGGCGGTGCTGAACAAGGTGCTCGACCTCGGCAAGATGACCAAGCCCGGGCTGGAAGGTCCAGGCGGGGGCGGCTGAGGCCGAAGACATTGGGGCGGCGCCGCCGGCTTAGGTGAGAAGGCGTCTGCCGCACCCGCTGCGCCGGTTCCGGCTGCCCGCGGTCCTGCTGGTGGTCGTCATCCTCTACGGCATTTCGGGCTACACGCTCATCGAGCGGTGGAACCTCCTCGACGCCTTCTACATGACGATCATCACCATCTCGACGGTCGGCTACATGGAGATCCATCAGCTGTCGAACGCGGGCGAGATTTTCACCTCCACGCTCATCGTCGTCGGCGTGGGTACGATGCTCTACGGTTTCGGCGTCTTCGCGGAGACGCTGACCGACAACACCTTCGTCAACTACAGGAGAGAGCGGCAGTTGGAGCGCTCGCTGAACCACCTCCGGGATCACTTCATCATCTGCGGCTACGGCCGCATCGGAACCCAGATCGTGGCCGAGTTCGAGGAGCACCACATCCCCTACGCCGTCATCGACCAGACGGAGGAGGCGGTGGTGCGGCTGCGCAACGAGGACCGGCTGCACGTCGAAGGAGACGCCTCGAGCGAGGAGATCCTGAGGCTGGCGGGCATCGAGCGCGCGCGAGGCCTCATCTCCGCAGTGGACTCGGACGAGCGGGCCGTCTACATCATCCTGGCCGCCCGGGCGCTCAAGCCCGACCTCTATCTCATATCGCGCGCGGGCCGCCCCGAATCCATCCGCCGCCTCGAGCTGGCCGGCGCCAACCGTGTCATCTCCCCCTACCAGATGGCGGGCCATCGCATGGCGGAGCTTGCCGTACGACCGGCGCTCGTCGACGTGCTCGACACGCTCCACCACGGGATGGCCGAGATCCTCGTCGAGGAGATGCTGGTCAAGCAGGGCATGGCGGCGGTGGGCAAGACGGTGGAGGAGGCCGGGCTGCTGAATCCGAACGCGGCGAAGCTGCTGGCGATTCGCCGCCGGGATGGCGCGCTGCATGTCAACCCCGGTCCCAGCCTGCGGCTGGAGGAGGGCGACCTCCTCATCGCGCTCGGATCCGAAGAGCAGCTCTTCGCGTCCGCGGCAATGCTGAAGTAACAGCAGGCCCGCCCCAAAGGCGACCTCTAAAGTTGGGACCATGAAGGTTCTCGGGCGCCGGCCGGAGCTCGTTGCGCTCGCCTCCGTCGTCATCGGCGTGGCGATCGTCATCGGCAAGCTGATCGTCGGCTTGCTGACCGGCAGCCTCGGCATCATCAGCGAGGCGGTGCACTCGCTGCTGGACCTGGCCGCCAGCGGGTTTACGCTGGTCGCGGTACGCACGGCGCGCAAGCCGGCCGACCAGGAGCACCCGTATGGCCACGGGCGCGCCGAGAACCTGGCCGCATTCGCCGAAGGCGTGCTGCTTCTGATCACGGCCGCCGGCATCGGGTTCGAGGCCGTGCACCGATTGACCATCGGAGGCGGCGCGGTCAACGCCGCCGGCTATGCCTTCGCGCTTCTCGTCGTCACGCTGTCGATCGAGCTCGGCCGTGCCGCCGTGCTGCGACGGGTCGGACGCGAGGCTGGCAGTGACGCTCTGCTTGCGGACGCGACCAACCGATGGTCCGACGTCCTGGCGACGATCGGGGTGCTCGCGGGCCTTGCCGGCGTACGGATGGGGCTGGAATGGGCGGACTCGGCGGCGGCGTTGCTGGTTGCGGCGATCATCGCGCGCGCTGCCGTCGTGCTTGCGTGGCGCTCCGGCGACATCCTCATCGATCGCGCACCGGCCGGCGCCGAACGCAAGCTGCGCTCCGCCATCGAAGGCGTGAGCGGCGTCCGCGAAGTGCGCTCGGTGCGTGTCCGGCGCTCGGGCCCGAAGCTGCTGGGCGACGCGAGCATCGCCACCGCGCGGATGCTTCCCCTCGAGGCTGCGGGTGGCCTGGTGGACGGCGTCAAGAAGGCGGCCCTGTCTGTGCTCCCTGAGCTCGACCTGACGGTCCTGGTCGAAGGCCAATCACGCCCGAGCGACCTGGTCGAGCGCATTCACGCCGCGGCCGCCCGCAATGGCGGCGTGCGCGATCTTCACAACGTGACGGTCGAGCGGGAGAGCGATGGCTCACTGCATCTCACGATGCATGCCAAGCTCCCCGGTGACATGACCCTGGCCGCGGCATCGCTGGCCAGCGCGCGCCTGGAACAAACACTGAGAACGGAGCTCCCTGACGCCACGCGCATCGACATCCACCTGGAGCCGATGGAACCGCACGTGGTGCGCGGCGAGGACGTGACGCAGCGACGCGTGCAGCTGGCCGAGCGCATGCGAGAGGTAGTGGAGTCGCATCCGTCGGTCAAGCGCTGCGTCGACGTCGAGCTCAGCGATCGGCACAACCGCATTCACGCGCACGTGGTGGCGGAGCTGGCGGGCGACGTGAGCCTCGAGCAGGCGCACCAGGTCGAGACCGAGCTCGAGGAACAGATTCGCCGCGCGCTGCCCGAGGTCAGCGAGGTCACGGCACGAGCTATCGCGTGAGACCCGGTATCGCCGAGGACCTGCCGGCGGTTCTACAGCTGTGGCACGCCGAGGTCCGCGCCGGCCGGCAGGACTGCGTGCCAGCAGAGCCGCACATGAAGCGGCTGCTGGTCGGATTCGATTGGGGCGCCCGGTCCAGGATGGTCGATGGCGAGCATGGGATCGAAGCCGCGGTCCTCGTCGCCGGCCGCCCCACCCCGGGCGGCACCGTGACGCAGGTGTCCGTGGCCTGCGGGCAGCCCGCAATCCGCTATGACCTGCTGCGATGGGGCCTCGACCTGTCTAGGGCGGCCGGCGCCGTCGCAGCGCAGGTGTGGTGCGGGCGAGGCCACAGCGACGGCCTCGCTGAGATGGGCGCGCGTTACGTCCGCCCATGGTGGCGCATGGACGTGAGCCTGGCGGGCGCGCTGCCCATTCCGCGGCCGGTGGCAGGTTTCGCGCTGCGTGACGGAAACGTCGTCCCTGCAGGCGGCTGGGCAGACATGCATAACAGATCATTCGCCGACCACTGGCGGTTCTCTCCGCGCTACGAAGCAGAGCTCGTCACCGGGCGGCCACCTCATCTGATGCTGATGGCGACGACCGACGGCGGGGTGCCGGCCGCCGTCACCCTCGCCCAGCTCGAGAACTACATCGAGGATGCACGCCCGCAGCCGGTCGGCGTCGTGAGCTCGGTCGGTACAGTGCCCGAGCACCGGCGCAAGGGCCTGGCCACCTGGCTGGTGGCCGAGGCGCTCCTGCGACTGCGCGCGAATGGTGCGTCGTCGGCCTCTCTGTACGTGGACGGATGGAACCAGACCCGTGCGTTCGACGCATACACCAAGCTTGGATTCGAGTTGTCATTCGAGTCGGAGGTCTGGGAAGCTGTGTTCCAGTGACCAGGGTCTGGGGTGCGCTCGCCGCGCTGGCGCTCCTTGGCGCGACAGCTTGCAGCCCTGCGCAAACGGCGAGGCCCGCGCCGCCAGCACACAGCGTGACCCCCACACCGGTCCCGCTCGCGACCGCGATCAAGCAGGCTGCGAAGTTAGGTCCGTCGGGGATGGCGACCCACGTCGACCTGAGCCTCGGCCTCAAGGTCCGTCAGGGCGACGAGCTGGCCAGGCTGGTGGCTTCAGGGCGAACTGTGACGCCTGAGGAATACGTCATGCGATTCGGACCCGATCCGATCCGCGTCAAGGCGGCGGTTGAGGTGCTGACCTCCAACGGCCTTAAGGCCACATGGCGCCCAGGCTCGGCGCTGATAGCGGCCGGCGGGCCGGCTCCCGCGGTCGCGGCAATGTTCGCGATCGACATCGAGGACTATCAGCTTCCCAGCGGCGCCACCTTCTATGCCTCGCTCGACACGCCAAAGCTCGCACCCGTCCTTGCCGCCGTGATCACCAGCGTGAACGGCCTCGACAGCTACCGCCACGAGCGGACGTATGCGGTGCGGCCGGGCGGCCTGACGCCGACCGATGTGCTCGCGTTCTACAACCTCAAGCCGCTTCGCGATGCCGGGCTCGACGGCGCCGGCATCACAGTCGTCCTCCCTGAGATCGACGACCTCCCCAACCTCACCGACCTCAACAAGTTCGCGGCCGAGTTCGGCCTGCCTCCGTACGATCCGCTGCTGACGCTGAAGCGCGACACGTCATGGGGCACGCCCGAGAAGCCGCAGGGCGAGACCACGCTCGACCTCGAGATCATCCACCAGGTCGCACCGGCGGCGAAGATGGTCGTCTACTTCTCAGCCCCCGACTTCGCGCACGCCGATCGCGCATTCGACCAGATGGTCAGCGACCACCTCGGCTCCGTCATCTCCGAAAGCTTGGGCGCGTGCGAATCGGACACGCCGAGCGGCCATCGCGACCAGTACGCGAGCATCCAGAACCGATCTGCCGCCCAAGGTATGTCGCACTTCGTCGCCAGCGGGGACGGCGGCGCCTACACGTGCGGCGTGGCCGCGGCGCCGGCCACCAGCTTCCCGGCCACTCTGCCGAACGTCACAGCCGTCGGCGGCACCACAGTTTTCGAGTCGGTCCAGGGGGTCTACTTCAAGGAAGTGGCCTGGGGCGCGCCGCTGGCTGAGGGCGGAAGCGGCGGCGGCGCGAGCCAGTTCTATGCCGTCCCCGACTACCAGAAGGTCGTCAGCCAGGCCGCGGGACATGCCCTCAGACAGGTGCCCGACGTCGCGGCGAATGCCGACCCTTCCACCGGGTTTCATATCGTCTTCGGTGGGCATGAAGGCCAGGCGGGCGGTACTTCTGCAGCCGCGCCGCTGTGGGCTGCGACCGTCGCGCTCATCGACCAGGACCTCAAGCGGAAAGGCCTGCGCGAGACAGGTTTCGCCAACCCCGCCATCTACTGGATGGGGGCGAACGCCTCCCGGCTGCCCGCACGCCCGTTCCACGACGTCACCGGCGGCAACAACCTGGCCTTCGACGCCATGCCCGGCTGGGACTTCGCCACCGGCTGGGGGAGCATGGACGGCGCCGCGCTCGACGCCGCCTGGATCACCTACATAAAAGGAGGGGGAGCGTGACCGACGAACGCGGCGAGAGGCGGCAGGCGGATCGCCGTAAGTCGAAGGCTTCCGAATCGCCCACCGGCCCGGAGCTGGTCCTGTGCCCGCACTGCGAAAACATGGTTCCGGCGGGCGAGTTCTGTGGTCACTGCGGGGCCCACCTGACGCGGGGCGTCGCCTCCAGGCAGCACGCCTTCGCCGCGGTTCCCTCGGAGCCGGTCGTGCACCTGTCCATCGTCTCGACACTCTTTCCGCACCTTCCCCACCGCCGCGGCGGCGCATTTCGTTGGGCGCTGCTCGCCGGCGTTGCTGCGGTGGTCATCCTCGCCGCCCTGCATCTGTTCGCTCCGGCGACGATAGCCGCCGTCTTCCTGCTGCCGGTGCTCTATCTGCTTTACCTCTACGAGGTCGAGGTGTACGAGTCGGAGCCATGGCTCCTGATCGGGACCACGATGGTGGCGGGCGCCATCCTCGGCTACGTGTTCACGCTTCTCACGGGCGGCGCCGTGGCCCGGCTCGCCATCAGCGGTGATGTCGGAACCAACTTCGTTTTCGCGGGAGTGGTGATCCCGATCGTCGCCCAGGCCCTGATGTTGGCTGGACCCGCGTTCCTTTACTTCTTCCGTGCCGCGCTGCGGGAGCCGCTGGATGGGCTCACCTTCGGCGCGGCTTCGGCTTTGGGCTTCACGTTCGCGACGACGCTCACAGCGACCTGGCCGCTGCTCGCGGGCCCGCTGGTCGGCAGCGGATCGACAGTCGACTGGGCGCTCCGCCTTCTCACCGCGGGGATCCTGTTCATGCTCATCAACGCCAGCACCACCTCGGTCGTGGCGGCCGCTCTCTGGCTGCAGCGCTACGACCTTCGCAAAGCAGGACGCGGCTGGGAGGCGAGCCTGCAGGCAACCGTGGTCGTCGCCGTCGGCGCGCAGGTCGCCCTCGGCATCCTGTCCGTCACCGTGCCGGACCTCGTCCTGCAGGTCGGCCTGCGAGCGCTGGCGGCGGTCGCGCTGCTGATGTACGTCAGGCTCGTCATCCACCGGTCCCTGCTCGCGGAAGGCGCAGCCCACGAGATCGGCCCTGACGCACCCTGTCCTGAATGCCACCGCATCGTGCCGACGATGGCGTTCTGTCCCGCCTGCGGCGTCGCTCGCGCGGCAGCACGGCCGACCCGCATGCACGGGCACCCGAGGGAATGATGCAGTCAGGATTCTGCGGGCGCTGCGGCGCACCGATCGCTCCGAACGCTCCCTACTGCGGGCGGTGCGGCGCGCCACAGTATCCCGTCCAGGCCGCCACCAGCCCGGCCCGCACGTACGGATACGCGCCTGCGCAGCCGCAGTCCACCATGCGCAGGTACAGCGGAACGCAGATCGCCGTCGCGGTTGGCCTCCTGGCCATCCTTTCGGTAGTGACCATTGGGTTGAGCGCATTTGCGGTCTCGCAGGTGATCGGCAACCACAGCACGTGCACCTCGAACTGTGGACCGAGGATCGTCACGCCTCTGGCCGCGCCGGCGACATACAGGAGCTCGGCGTTCGGCTACCAGGTCGACTACGACCCCACCTGGACGGTGCGCAGCCAGGACGCGCAGGGCGTCAGCCTCGCCACCAAGCTCGGGCTGCTGCAGGTCGCGGGCTCCAAGTCGGGACAGCCCCTCGACCAGGTCGTCCAGGCCGTGATCAGCGCGCTGCCGTCGTCAACGTGGCAGAGCGTCGCCCACGTCAACGACCTCAAGGGCGCTCACATCGGCGACCAGGACGGAATCGGGGTCGTGTACTCAGCCAACCTCATCGCTTCCAACGGCGCCGCAACCAAGGTGCGATTCTTCGTCATCGCGGCGACGAAAGGCGGCACCACGGTCGCGATGCTCGGCGTCAACCCCGCCGATCCCAAGAACTATCCAAACGGGATTCCAGAAGGCGAGGAGTTCGACGCCGTGTGCCAGCAGTTCCAGTGGGGCCAGGCCTGAGGAGCTCAGAGGGATTGAGTAGCGCCACGGCAGAGCTGCGTACGGCGGCGCCAAGTTCCAACGAATGATCCGCCGGCTTCCAGATTCCGTCATTGGACCATTGAACTGCGGCTCTTCGATAACCGGATCACATCGATGTAAAGGATCCTGTCTTCGGTCATGTCATCAAAATCGGCCTATCGCTCGAAGAGTTCAAGACAAGCGCTAAACCCTTTCTATCCGCGGTGGCTAAGAACCCACAGATCAAGCTTCTCAAAGTGCACCGAGGAAGCTTTCACATCCGAAGCTCTTGGATGGCGTAAGAAAGGCGCATCGGGTTATCAGTGGAGTTCCGAAACCTATCGTCAGGTTATTCAGGTGCTTGATGAATCAGGCGCGATAGGCAAAAACGAGTTCGAGTGGCTACTTGACGCGGGCCCTTGGTCTCATCCGTATTGGAGTGACGGCCGGCCGACCCTTAATAAGTTGAAGTTGAATTGAGACGTTTGAGGCGGTCGCGAGTCGCAAACGGCGGCCGTAAATCTCCGGATCTTCCAATGCTCAGCAACGAGGATTGAATATGGGCCCCCACGGCGACCATTGTTCAAGTCATTCCAGTTCCATTTGAATAAGGCAGGCAGTAAGCGCGATAGCTAGTCGGTGCAGCGAAGCCTCAAAGGACTAGACCCGCTCCCACGCCAGCCGCGCTCCGAATCCAAGCAGCACCACACCGGTGACGCGCTGCATCCACTGCCGAACGCGAGGCGCGGTGATGAAGTCTCGGATGCGCGAGATGAGCAGCCCGTAGACGTTCATCCACGTCCACCCGATGACTGCGAAGATCAAGCCGAGCTCCAGAAGACGCGGCAGCACAGATTGCCCGGGAGCGACGAACTGCGGCAGAAACGTCACGAAGAACACGCCGAGCTTCGGATTCGAGAGTGCCGAGAGGAAACCCTGGCGAAAGATGGCATGCGCGGGCGCCGGGGCAGGCGTGCTCGCGAGCAGGTCCGCTGGACGCTGACGCGACTCGAGCAGCGCGCGGATGCCGAGGTAGGCGAGGTAGGCGGCGCCGACGATCTTGAGCACGAAGAGCAGCTCACCCGACGCTCGCAGCACCGCCGAAAGACCAACTGCGGTCGCGGTGACCCAGATCGAAAGCGCAAGCGCGATGCCGGTCGTCGTCAGGAGGACACCGCGGCGCCCGTGCGCCAGCGCGTTCTTGGTCACGACGGCCATGTCGGGCCCGGGCGTCACCGCCAGCAGCAGCGAAACGCCTGCGAAGGCCAGCAGCTGCGCATCCACGGTCATAGATCGCCAGGCAGGTCGAACGTGATCTCGTAAACGCCGCCGGTCAATTTGGCCTGGTGGATCCAGCCCATCTTGCGAAGCAACCCGAGCATCTGCTGATTCTCGGGGAGGACGATCAGGGTGAACACCTTGATCCCGTGGTCGTGCGCCACCCTGGCCAGGATCGTGAGCAGCGCACTTCCCAACCCGCGGCGCTGGAACTCGTCCACCACGGCGACCGCCGTTTCCGCAACGTCGGTCTTCAGCACGCGGTCGTAGCGCGCGACGCCCACGATGCGCTCCTTGCCCCCGGGCTTGTGCGTGGTGCCGACGATGGCGAATCGGTCGTTGTAATCGACGACGGCCAGGCGGTGCGCGAGCGCATCCGGGAGGCGCTTGAGGGGCGAGAAGAACCGGAAATAAACCGTCCGCTCCGACATCGCGGCGACCGCATCGATCAGCAGTTGCTCGTCCTCGGGGACGATCGGCCGAACGTGGATCTTGGTCCCGTCCTTCAGCTCCAGGACCTGCGGCTCGAATCCCGGTGACGCCATGCCGAGTACAAGGTACGGGAACCTACGGATACCATCCGCGTCGATGGGCGACGCGAGGCGGTGGCGGAACCTCGGCATCGCCGCGGGCGCGACCGCGGCCGTGCTGTTCGCGGCTTTCGACGTTTACCAGTGGGCCGTCGCCTACGCCTCGGACCACTTCCACAACGACTTCACCTTCTATTACGCCGCGGCGGTGATCGGTGTTACCCATAGTTGGTCGTCGATCTACGACCTCGGACGCCAGCAGTCCCAGCTCGACGCGATGGGCTCGGGCATCGGCATCGCGCAGCTGGCGCGGTACATCAGCCCTCCGCCAGTAGCCTGGCTCGCCCTTCCCTTCACCCTCCTGCCCTATCCCGTCGCCTACTGGCTGTGGAGCGCGTTTTTGCTGGCGGCGCTCGCGGGGACCTGGTATCTCGCGGCTCCGGGTTCGGGACGTTGGCGGATCATCTACCTCGTCGCAGCGCTGGGCTGGCTGCCAGTCATCTACGGCCTTCAGCTCGGGCAGCCAGGCATGTTCGTCGCCTTCGGCGTGGCCGCCTCCTACGCGCTGCAGCGCTCAGGGCGGCAGCTGGAGTCCGGGCTCGCCCTGGGGCTGATCGTGCTCAAGCCACAGCTCGGCTACCTCGTGCCGGTGGCGCTTCTCGTCGCCGGCCGCTACCGGGCCTTCGCCGGCGCTGTCGTCGCGATCGGACTGCTGGCGGCGGCCTCGGCGCTCAATGTCGGGCCAGGCGGCATCGCCACGTACGAGCAGCGGCTCGCGTTTGCCGCCGGCGTGCCTGTGAACCGAGAGCTGACCCTGGCTCCGTACATCGGCGACCTGACTGTTACCCGCTTGCTGGAGGCCGCCATCGCGGTCTGGGCGCTCGTGCTCGTCTTTCGATTTCGCAAGAGATCACCAGAGTGGATCTTCGTACCTGCGATCGTGGGCGGGTTGCTCGCGAGCCCATATCTCCACATCGACGACCTGGTCATGCTGGGGCTCGCGGCCTGGCTCTATCTACGCATCCCGCAGAGGCCGCGATGGTCGTGGGCGTTGATGCTCGCGCTCGTCATTGCAGTCGAGGGGATCGCTGAATGGGGCCCTCTGCCGCTCATAGCCGGGGAGATCGTGATGCTGGTGGTGCTGTCAGTCGCGGCGCTGAAACATGACGACGGCGATGCCGAGCATGACCGCGCCAAACGCGAGCACGATGCCGGCCTCCAGCGGGATGGGCAGCACCTGACCGTTGATGGTCAGCCCGAAACTATCGACCAGCGCGCTGGATCGCCCTGACTCCGCCAGCACAACGCGACGCAGCGGATCGATTCCATAAGACGCCGGGTCCAGCCTGGTCAAGACGGTCATCCAGCCGGGCAGGTTGGTGAGCGGGAACAGAGCGCCCGAGAGGAAGAACATCGGCATCATCAGGAAGTTCATCACCACCTGGAAGCCCTGTAGCGATTTCATCGACGACGCGAGCGCAACCCCAAATGTCGAAAGCCCAAACGCGAGCACGGCGGCCAGCGGAATCAGCTCGATGACGGTCAGGAAGCTGAGCTTGACGCCGACGAAAGGCGCCAGCACCAGCAGGATCAGGCCCTGGATCATCGCTTGCGTCGTGCTGCCAAGCGCTTTTCCGATCGCTACCGCGGACCGGTCGATGGGCGCGACCAGGACCTCTTTGAGAAAGCCGAACTCTCGGTCCCAGACAATCGACATCGCGCCAAAGATCGCTGTGAACAGGATCGCCATGCCGATGATGCCGGGATACACGAACTGGATGTAGGAGAAACCGCCCGCCGTTCCGAACAGCGAGCCGCGTCCCAACGCCGAGCTCAGCCCAGAGCCGAAGACGACAAGGAACAACAGCGGCTGCGCAAGGGACGCCACCAGCCTCCAGCGGTCACGCCAGTAACGAAGGATGTCGCGGTACCAGATGATGTAGATTGCGCGCAGGCTTGCCATGCGGATGTCGATGGGCTCGACAGCCGCGGTCGCGGCGACATTGCCCGGGGAAGCGGTCTTGACGCTCATCTGCGCCGCCCCATCCATCTGCTGGCCATCGCACGCATCTGGTCTTTCGTGCCGGCTGACTCGTCGCGAATGGCGTGGCCCGTCAACTTCAAGAAGACGTCGTCCAGGCTCGGGCGCCTGAGCGTGACGGTGTCAACCGGGGCGGTGAGCTCGCGCACCAGGCGCGGCACGAAGACCTTGGCGTCAGGAACCTCCATGCGCAGGCTTCCGTTGTCGCGTACGGCCGCGACTCCGAGCATTTTCGTGATCTCCGCCGCGGCCTCGTCAGGACGGCTGGAGGTGATCGTCACAACATCGCCTCCGACCATTGCCTTCAGCTGGTCCGGTGTGCCCAGGGCCACGATCTTGCCCTGGTCGATGATGGCGATCCGATCGCAGAACTCGGCCTCGTCCATGTAGTGCGTGGTCATGAAGATGGTGATGCCCTTGTTGGCCCGCAGCTCGTTGAGGTGAGCCCAGATGCTCTGCCGCGTCTGCGGGTCGAGGCCCAGCGTGGGCTCGTCGAGAAACAGGATCTGCGGCTGGTGCAGCATGCCGCGCGCGATCTCGAGCCGGCGCTTCATGCCTCCCGAGTAGGTGCGCACCTGCAAGTTGGCGCGGTCGCTCAGCTGCAGCAGAGCCAGCATCTCGTCGATACGCCTCCCGCGTTCGCTCGACGGCACGCTGTAGATCCAGGCGTGGAACTCCAGGTTCTCGCGTCCTGTCAGCTGGTCGTCGAGCGAAGGGTCCTGGAAGACGAGGCCGATCCGCTGGCGCACGCGCGCCGGGTCGTGAGCCACGTCGATGCCGGCGACGCGAGCCGTGCCCGCTGTCGGCGTGAGCAGGGTGCAGAGGATCGAGATCGTGGTCGACTTCCCGGCGCCGTTCGGCCCCAGGAAACCGAATATCTCGCCGTGGCGGACCTCGAGATCGATACCCCGCACGGCCTCGACCTCTTTGTACTTCTTGACCAGACCTGTGGCCTGGATCACGGCTTCTCCGTCCTTCATGCTCACTTGCTCAGTCCTTTTGCGTTCTCTCGCAGCCGCCGCAGCATGCCGGTCAGGTTCCTGACCTCCTCCGACGTGAAACCCTTGAGGAGCTGCCTGTGCACACCTTGCATCGTAGGCGCCGCCTTCTTGACGATTGCAAGGCCGCTGGCAGTGAGCTCGACGGAGATGGATCGGCGGTCACCGTCGATGCTCTGCCGAACGACAACGCCCTTGGCCTCGAGGCGGTCGATGAGTCGGGTGATTCCCGCTCCGTCGGTACCGAGGCGGGACGCAATCTGAACCGGGCTCGGCCTCTTTTTGCGCTCCCACCGTCTCAACAGGTGGGCAAGGATCGCCTGCTGAGCGGTGACGCCGTGATTCGCAAGCTGGCGCTGTAGAGCGGTGCGCACATCGCGCGCCGTCTGGAACACGAGGGGGACGACACTTTCGTCAGCCTCGGGCTCGACAGCTTGATCCGCTTCCCTCACGCCCACCATCGGGATGATAACTGTCTAGACAGTAATTGTCAAGACAGTCACTTCACTCGCCGTGGCGGCCGGCGCCTCCGGAGAAGCGGCGCGCACCTTCCTGAGCCTCGCCTGACGCGAGGACGTCGATGCCGCCTCGATACTCCTGCCGCATCGCCTGGTCCATGTCGAGCGACCACTGCCGCAGCAAGCTCCGGCGATCCGCCCGCAGCGCGCCCTGCGGATGGGCAGCGAGCCGCCGCGCCAGCGCGACGGCTTCGGTGAGCGCCTCGCCCGGCGGCGCGATCCTCTCGACCAGTCCGATTCCCAGGGCCTCGACCGCCGGCACCGGGCGTCCGGTCAGAACCAGGTCCATCGCCCTGCCCTGACCGATCATCCGGGGCAGCCGGATGGTGCCTAGATCGATCAGTGGTACGCCGAACCGCCGGTTGAAGACTCCCAGCGTCGCGTCGCGAGCCGCCACCCTGAGGTCGCACCAGAGCGCGAGCTCCAGCCCGCCGGCAACGGCGAACCCCTCGATGGCAGCGATCACAGGCTTGTCGAGGCCCATTCGCGTGGGGCCCATCGGCCCGGGCCCGGTTTCCTCGATGCGGATCGCCTCTCCGCGCGCGATCGCCTTCAGGTCGTATCCCGAGCAGAACGTCCCTCCCGCGCCAGTCAGTACGGCCACGAACAGGGCATCGTCCGCGTCGAAGCGCTCGAAGCATTCGACCAGGCGGCCCGCGGTGTCTGGGTCGACGGCGTTCCGGACCGCTGGCCGGTCGATGGTCACCACCACCACCGGCCCGTCGGGTTCGTACCGAACCGTTTCTGTTGCCGTTTAGCTCCTACTCCGCGTCCATGAACGGATAGCGGTGGTCAGTCGGAGGCGCATACGTCTCCTTGATCACGCGAGGGCTCGTCCAGCGGATGAGGTTGAGGATGGAGCCGGCCTTGTCGTTGGTGCCCGATGCACGAGCGCCACCGAAAGGCTGCAGCCCGACCACCGCGCCAGTCGGCTTGTCGTTGATGTAGAAGTTGCCCGCCGCGTTGACGAGCGTCTCCGACGCCTTGCGAATCGCCTGCCGCTCGCGCGCAAAGATCGCGCCGGTCAAGCCGTAAGGGCTGGTCCGGTCGACGAGCTCGAGGGTGTCCTCGTATTTCCCGTCGGCGTATGGATAGACGGTGAGGATGGGGCCGAAGAGCTCTTCTTTCAGTAGCTTGAAGTCGGGGTCGGTGGTCTCGATGACCGTCGGCCGCACGAACCAACCGACCTTGTCGTCGCCCTTGCCGCCCGCGACCACCTTCGCCGAGTCCGACTTCGTCGCGAACTCGATGGCGTTCATGTGCTTCGCGTACGCGTTGCCATCGATGACCGCGCCCATGAAGTTGCGGAAGTCGGCGACATCGCCCTGCGGGATCGAGTCGACCTCGTCGGCCATCTCCGACCGCAGCCGTTTCCACATCGACTGCGGGATGTAGGCGCGCGAGGCGGCCGAGCATTTCTGGCCCTGGTATTCGAACGCGCCGCGGATGAGCGCGGTGCGTAGCACGTCGGAGTCCGCCGATTCGTGAGCGACGACGAAGTCCTTGCCACCTGTCTCGCCGACCAGTCGCGGATAGGTGCGGAAGTGGTCGACGTTCTGGCCGACCGTGCGCCACATGCCCTGGAACACCTCGGTCGATCCAGTGAAGTGGATGCCCGCGAGCTCTCTGTGCGCGAGGACCTGCTCGGAGATCTTCGCGGCGCTGCCGCTGACCATGTTGATGACGCCCGGCGGCAGGCCCGCTTCGTTGAGGAGCTCCATCAAGAAGTGCGTCACGAGCAGCGTCTGGGTGGCGGGCTTGAAGACGACGGTGTTGCCCATCAGCGCCGCGGCCGTCGGCAGGTTGGCCGCGATGGACGTGAAGTTGAACGGGCTGACCGCGAAGACGAATCCTTCGAGCGCCCGGTACTCGAGGCGGTTCCACGCGGTGCCGTCGTTGTATGGCTGCTGCCCGAGGAGCTGGTCGCCGAAGAAGGCGTTGTAGCGCCAGAAGTCGATCGACTCGCACGCCGCGTCGATCTCGGCCTGGTGCACGGTCTTCGACTGCCCCAGCATCGTCGCCGCGTTGATGGTGTCGCGCCATGGGCCCGCCAGAAGCGCCGCCGCCCGCAGGAGCACAGAGGCTCGCTCTTGATAGGACGTCGCGGCCCATGCCTTGCGCGCCTTCAGGGCGGCCGCAATGGCATCGTCGAAATCCTTGTCGGAGCCGACCGCGTATTCGGCGATCGCCAGCTCGTGGCGATGGGGCGAGCGGATGTCGCCGCGGGACGCCCCCCATCGCCGTTCGCCGCCAATCTGCATCGGGACCTCCGTGTGGGCGTCGGTCAGATCGGCCAGGCGTGCCTTGAGGCTTTTGCGGTGGGTATCGCCGGGCGCGTACGAGCGCACGGGTTCGTTGACGGGGGTAGGGACCTTGAAGTGTCCGTCGGCGGTCATGGCTGCTCCTGAAGGGGTGAATCGGGCGGCGCCAAACGTTGATGTTAGGGGTCCACGTAACCTGAGGTCGTATCGGACTGGTGAGCAGTCCGGGTCTGGGAGGCGCTGCCGTGATCGGCCATACTCCAGCCGAATCCTCGTCCACGTCGGATCGCGTCCGGCAAACAGTGGCACTTTTGTCACGGCGCGGCTTCGCGCTCGACGCGCCACGGCTGGCGAGCTTATGCCTGGGCGGGGCCGTCGGCGAAGACGACGTTCGCTGGGCGGTCGCCGCTTCAGCTGATCTGACCTTCACCCACGATCTGGTGCTCCAGCGCTCGGACGGCACGCGCGCCGTCGCCATCCGGTCGCGGGCAGCGGACCACGCCTCGGACGCCCCGCGGTACCTGGAGATGACCGTTCGCTTCGTCCGCACGCTGGTCAAGGTCGCGCCGTTCATCCGCAGCGTCTCGATCGCAGGTTCGCTGGCCAGCGGAGGTTTCAGGGCGTCCGACGACGTGGACCTGAACCTGATCGTGGACGACGGCCGGCGTCACCTCGCGTACGTCGCCGTCAACGCGCTTGGCATCCTGCACGCCCTACGTCACCGAGCCAAACCGGTCGACGATCTCACGCGGCGTCCGCTCGCGCCGCGGCTGATGACCGCGAACCTGATCCTGGAGCGGTCTCAATGCCATCCCCTGGCACGCCAGGACGAAGACATGGCCTTCGAGCTGCTGATGTCACAACCGGTCTTCGGCCTTGACGTCGTCAGGGAGGTCGTCGAGGCGAACCCGGCGCTCCTGGACCACTTCCCCCAGCTCGCATCTCGATCGGCTGTCCTGGCCATCGACTCCGCTGCGCGACCGTGGCTTCCAGGCTGGCTCTTCCCGGCCGCATTCGACGGCATCGCGAGGAACATCGGCGGCGCTGCATGGCGCTTAATGCAGTGGACGCGCCGGGACAAGCCCGAGGCACTGGCGCGGGTTGCATATGTGCGCGCCACCATGCGGCCGTACACGTTGTTCGACGAGACCGGCCCGACGTGATCGCCTCGATCACGATCGGGGTCCTCGCAACAACGAGCCTTGCGCTGCTGTGCTTCGGGCTGAACCTCCTCTATCTCACATGGAGCTCGACACGCATCCGCCCCTCGACACGGCCGGCGGTCGCGCGCGGCGAGGAGCCGAGAGTCTGTGTGCAGGTCCCCATCTACAACGAGCGCTACGTCGCCGAACGCGTCATCGACGCGGTGTGCGCCATGGAGTGGCCGCGTGACCGCCTCGAGGTGCAACTGCTCGATGACTCGGATGACGAGACCTCATTCATCGTCAGCCGCCGCGCCGCGCACTGGCGGCGAAAAGGAACCAATGTCACCCACGTCCGGCGCGGCACGCGCGAGGGCTTCAAAGCCGGGGCGCTCGCGCACGGGCTGATCCTCACCTCCGCTCCGTTCGTCGCCGTCTTCGATGCCGACTTCATGCCACCGAGCGACTTCCTGCGCCGCATGCTCGGGGTCTTCGATGACCCACGCGTGGGGTTCGCGCAGGCGCGCTGGGGCCACCTCGACGAGGGCTACTCGTGGTTCACGCGCCTGCAGGCGCTGGCCATCGACTTCCACTTCCTGGTCGAGCAGGCCGTGCGCTCTCAGAAGGGCTACTTCACAAATTTCACGGGTACCGCGGGGGTTTGGCGCAGCGAAGCAATCGACGATGCGGGCGGGTGGAGCGCGGCTACGCTCACCGAGGACCTCGAGCTTAGTTACCGCGCGCAGCTCCGTGGGTGGAAAGCTGCGTACGTCGAAGACCTCGTGGTGCCGGAGGAGCTGCCCGTGTCAATCGACGCCTACCGGCGCCAGCAGTCGCGATGGGCGACGGGCAGCTTCCAGTCCGCATTCCTTCTCCTGGGCCCGGTCCTGCGCAGCCGAAACCGCCTCGCCGTGAAATTCCAGGCCGCGATACACCTGGTCGCTTACGGAGTCGGACCCGTAATGCTGGTCCAGCTCGCGTGTTATCCGCTGCTCCTGGTGGTCGCAGCCCACGAGAGGTTGGAGCTGCCCTGGTACATCAAGGACGCCACTGTCATCGCCATCTTGGTCGGCGCCTCACCCTGGATTGGATTCATGGTCGCGCAGACCCGGCAGGGGCGGCGGTGGTGGGCGGGAGTGCCGGCGCTCCTGTGCCAGGTGGTGGGGGCCGGCATGTCGTTGAACACTCTGATCGCGCTCGTGCGCGCGACGCGACGCGGAGGCGAGTTCGTGCGCACGCCCAAGCACCGCATCGTCGAGCGCGGCCAGGAGTGGCGCGACCAGGCGTACGTCCAGGTCGGCGATCCGCGGGCACTGGCCGAAGGTATCGTCGGCCTCGGCGCGCTGGCGATCGTGCCGGCGGCGCTGGGTATGGGCCAGGGCCTCGTCGCGGTCTACGCGAGCATGTTCGGGCTCGGGTTCCTGACGGTCGCCGCCCTCAGCGCGGCGGACCTCCTCCAGGTGGTGGCGCTGCGCCGGCTCGGCGCTCGCGCGCTTGCGCCCATTCGCGTCGCGACGCCCCTGCTGGGACTGTTCGGTTTATGCGGGATTCTGCTTCTGCTCGCTGCCCAGCTGCCCGAACCGTTCGAGGACGGGTACGGCCACTGGCTCATCGCGGCCAACCTCGCCCAGACCGGTCACCTTCACGACCCGCTTTTCGGGATGGAGGACACCTGGCTGCCTGGCTACCACGTGCTGGGCGCCGCGGTCCTGAGTGTTTTCGGATGGCATCAGCTGGCCGCCCTCAAGGCACTTGGCGCGCTGCTCGGGCTCGGCACCCTCGCATGCGTTTACTGGATCGCGCCCAACGGCCGCCAGGGGCGGCTGGCCGTGGTCCTGCTCGCGCTCAATCCGGTCTTCCTGCTGACCTCGGGTTCTGCCGTGGTCGAACCGCTGATGACAGCCCTGCTGGCGGGCGCCGCACTCGCCGCGATTCGCCGCCGCATGCGGCTCGCGGCGCTGCTGGCGGCGCTGGCCGCGGTCACCGCGACCAAGGCATGGATCTGGATCGGCGCTGTCATTGCGTTCGTCGTCATCGAGGAGATCCATGCCCTGGTCAGTCGGCGTGCCGCGCGGCCGATGGCGGCCGCCGTGTGGGCGGTGCCCGCGGTCGCGCTGCTGGTCTTCGTGCAGCTCGGCCATGGCCCCGCGACCCACTCGATCGCACGCGGTTCCGTCGAGGTGCTCTCCGCCTCCGCGCGGGGCAGCTTGCCCGGCGGTGCACTCGCCCGCGTGCTCGAGCTGGCGCGAACGTACGGGCTCGCTGCCCTGCCGCTGTTTGCGCTGGGTTTGGTCGGCCTGGTCTCGTCCGTACGCCGGCCGAGATCCGCTGGCGAGATGGCCGCGCTCCGCTTCCTTCACGGACCGGCCCTGGTCTACCTGGCAGCGGTGTTCGGACTGGTCGCCGCCGGCGCCTACACCGGCAGCCACCGCTACCTCTACCCGGCGCTGCCGTCGCTCGCGCTGCTGGCAGCGGCCGCGCTGGACCGGGTGCGTTGGCCCGCCGTCATGGGTGTCGCGGCCGCGTCCGGGCTCCTTGTGTTGGGCTTCCTACCCCTGTACGCGAGCTTCGGCGCCGACAACGCCGGCCTGGTTGCGGCGGGGAGAGCGGCGGCCGGCCCCGGCATCCTCATCACGGACTCCCCCGTCGTCGCGTATTACAGCGGGCGGGCGCCCTCAGACATCGCCGGCTCTCGCGTGCTGCCGGCCGACCGCAACCAGGCGATCGCATGGATGACCTCCCACCAGGTTCGCGACATAGTGCTCGAGGGCATCAGCTATTACCCGGCGACCGGGTTGTTCCCCGACCTTGCGACAGGCCACGCCACCCCGCCGTTCAAGCCGCTGGGCGAGGAGGCCCAGTACAAGGTGGCGGGCGGCAAGCCGGTTTTTGCATACCGGCTGGGGGCGGCGCTGCAGACGCAGTCGATCATCCCTGGCATCGCCGCCTGCATCGAGGGCGACGCCGGGCCGGGCAAGATCGCCCCGCTCGCGCGCGGCATCGTGCTGGAGGTCGGCGGCAACGAGGTCTCCGGCGAAGGCATGGGCTTCGGGGTGCCCATCCTCCGTTACCCCGACGGGTGGGTGTACTCGAGAACGGCGACGAACGAGGACCTGTCCACAGGAACCAGCACCATCTGGCAACGCACCTACGCGATGGATGAGATGGGGGGCGACGCCGCTCACAACTACGCGTTCGTGGCGATCGCGTCACGCGGCACCATCGAGGTCACGTACACGGTTGACCCCACAGGCATCGCGGTCGACGTACACATCGCGCGCCTGGATCCGGGTGCGGGCGAAATCGGCATTCTCAACGAGCAATCGGCCGTGTTCGATGACCTGGCCGCCGAGGGCGCCCGGACCATGCTGGGTGGCGCCATCGCGAGATGGGTGTCCATCGACGGAGGGTGGGCGCGCCTCCAATCGAAGGCCGTAGGCGTCCAGTTCTGGCTGCCGGCCATCGCAAGCGCACAGCTTCACGGCGGGCGCGAGCTGGCGCCGCCTGACTTCGACTGGGCCGGCCTGGACTACACGCTCGGGCCCTCGATCAGGGACGTCAGTTACAGAATCCTGGTTCAGCCATCGAGGTGAGAGATTTGGAACGAGCCGACGTCGTCCTCGTCTACCCGCAGCGAGCCCCCAAACAGGGACGGCACTGGATCATGCCGTCGCTTGGGCTCATGTACCTCAGCGCGGCGCTGCGGCATGCCGGCTACAGCGTGCGACATATCGACCACACGTTCCTCGAGCGCAGCGAAGTCCTGGCCGAGATCGAGCGACTGCAGCCTTCGGTGATCGGCATCTACTGCATGATCACGATGCAGGACGAAGCACTTTCGCTTGCGGAGCAGGTGCGGGGCAAGGCTCTCACTGTGGTGGGTGGCCCATATCCATCCGGCGAACCCGACACCTTCGTCGACCAGTTCGACCTCGTCGCGGTGGGCGAGGGCGAGGAAACGATCGTAAAGATCGTCGAGCACGTCGACGACCGCCGCTTCGAGGAGATCGACGGCCTCGTGTTCAAGCGCGACGGCGAAATCGTGCGAACGACGCCGCGCGTGCGCAGCAAGGACATGTCGCACCTGCCGCTGCCGTACCGCGGCGACATCCCGAACGCAGAGTACATCGAGTACTGGCGGAGGCACTGGAAGGACGCAACCACGCCTCTCATGTCCACTCGCGGGTGCCCGTTCCGCTGTGACTTCTGCCACAAGTCGGTGTTCGGCGACCTGTTCAGCGCGCGGCCGGTCGAATCGGTCGTCGCGGAGATGCGGGAGATCGCCGATCTCGGCTACGACCACATCTGGATGTCGGACGACCTCTTCACGCTCAACTACAAGCGAACGTTCGAGCTGGCTGAAGCGATCGAGCGCGAGCACCTGCCCCTGACGTGGGAATGCCTGAGTCGCGTGACCCATGTCGACCAGGCGCTGTTCGAGCAGATGCATCGCGCCGGCTGCAAGCGGATCTTCTTCGGCATCGAGTCGGGCGACGCCAATGTGTTGAAGGAGATGAAGAAGGGGATCACGCCCCAGCAGGCGCGGGCCGCGGTCGAAGCGTGCGTCGCGGCCGGCATCAAGGCCGCCGGCTTCTTCATGGTCGGCTACCTCGGCGAGACAACCGACTCGTTGATCCGCAGCATCAACTTCTCCAGCAGCCTTCCTCTCGACTACGTGAGCTACACAATCGCGTACCCGCTGCCCGGGACCGGGTTCTATGAGCGTGTGCGAGAGCGCAGGCAGCGAGGCGAGTGGCACAAGGTCAGGCACAACCGTCTGCTCTTCAACACCGATTTCTCGGAGAACAAGTTGCGCGCGGCGATTCTCAAAGGCGCCATCCAGCACAAGCTGAACCGTTTGCATCTGCGGCCGGCGGCGAGGGCATTCGAGTTCGCCACCGACCCGTTGCTTCGCGCCCTACGGTAGCTACAGTGAGGCGCGTAGTGGGGGCGTGGCCGAGCCTTTTCCGAATCACGGTCGGGCTCTACTGGCTCTATTTCGCCAGCACGAAGTGGCAGGGCGTCGGCTGGGTCAAGGGGCTGATGGAGTCGGCAGGCGCTGACAACCCGATTCCTGGGCTGCGCGAGCTCCTGGTCCAGTTCGTGGCGCCGAACTGGTTCACCTTCGCCGTCGCCCAGACCGTGGGCGAGACCGCCGTGGCCATCCTTCTTATTGTTGGCCTGGCCACGCGATGGGCGGGACTCCTCGGTCTGCTCCTGGCCACCGGCCTGGCGCTGACGGTTGGCTTCGAGGTCAAGGACGACGGGTTCCGGTGGCTCTACTACCTCGGTGTGCTGGTCAACGCCCAGGTCATAGCTTCCGGTCCCGGACCCATCGCGCTGTCGCGGTTCAGCTGGGTGCCCGCCTATCTCCGCTGAGCGGGCTCACCTCTATCACCTGCTGAGGTGTCCTCGCTGCGGGACGGCCCCGGCGCCGGACCAGCCGGAATGCCCGGGCTGCGGAAGAATGGTCGTCGCGCCGGGCGGCGGCCTCGACCTTCTCGACGACGAGGCGCGTCACGCTGCCGACCGGTTCGCCTCCTCTTACGCCGCGCTTCGCAAACGCGAGGGATGGATCGGCCCGGACGGGTACGAGGAACCGGACCGCGGCGACCCGCGGCTGTGGCGGGCTCGGCTCGAGGCGATGCCGAAGGTCGTCGCTGCGCTGGCCGGCCTCCGAACCGTCGGGCGGCCGGTGGCCCTGGACGTCGGCAGCGGTGGCGGCTGGGCCGCCCGCTTCCTCGGCGGCGCCGACGTGATCGCCGTCGACCTGCTCAGCATCGACGCCGGCGATGCTGGCCTGCGGGTGCGGGCGGACATGTGCAGCCTGCCGGTGAGCGACCACACGGTCGACTGCGTGCTGTACATCGCCTCGCTGCACTACGCCCCGATGGACGATGCGATCCGCGAGGCGGCGCGGGTCCTTCGGCCGGCCGGCATGCTGGTGGCACTCGACAGCCCCATATACCGCGACCGAAGCGCTCGGTCGCGGGCGTGGGCCCGATCGGCCGCGTACTACGCCGGCGCGGGCTTTCCAGAGCTGGCCGAGCACTATCACCCCATCGACATGGCCGCGCTGCGTGCCGCCCTGGCCGCCCAGGGGCTCGGGGTGATTCGACTTGAAGGTGGCACCGGCGCCGACCGGTGGTGGCTGCGCCTGAGCCGGCGCCGCAGGCCGTCGTTCCTGCTCGCCAGGCCGAATCCCGGTTAGGCTTGACGAGCTATGGGCGTCGACGCGGAGGGCTATGGCTTCCCAGAACACCAGCGCACCATCGCGCGCCTCATGGACGACGTCCGCATCCTGTCGCCATCCGGGGTGGAGCGAGTCGCCCAGGGCTGGGATGAGCACGTCGGCGAGACCGGTCTGGCCGCGTTTCGCGAGGCCGAGAAGGCCGCGCTGCACGCGATCGAGCAAGCCGATCGCGGTGCTGCATGGGACGAAATTCGCCGCACGCTGTTCGGTTTGACCGAGTCCGGCGGCGCCCTCATCTCGTGGCGAGCCGAGCACGGAGAGATGGGCCACAAGGCCGAGAACGCCGCCTTCGCGGCCGCACTCGGGCTGCTGGCCGACGGACTGATCAGCAAGCGGCAGCAGGAGACCCTTCTGCGCCCCACGGCTGAAGCCTTGCCCTGGCTGCTGCAGGAGTGACTCCGCTCAGCCGGCGGTAGGCACCAGCTCATCGAGGTCGGCCGAGACGTCGGACAGCGTCGTCTCACCCACGCGCGCTCGGCTCTCGATGAGCTTGCCGCCGGTCTCGTTGACCTTGCTGTCGTTCATCGACAGCACGGCCTTGATGACCCCATCGCGCAGGTAGAAGACAGAGAAGCGAAGGCCCTCCTTGTCGCCCCTCCAGACCGCGCGGTCGGTGCCGGATGCATGCCCTCGATACTCGAGGCTGACGTCGTACTGGTCGGACCAGAAGTAGGGCAGCCGCGTCACCGCCGCGTAGCCCGAGGCGATCGAGGTCGCAATTCCCCGCCCGTGGTGCTTGGCCACCTCCCAGTGCTCGACGCGGATCGCCTCCTCGAGCACGGGGTGCGGATGGAGCGCGATGTCGCCTGCACAGTACACGCCCTCCGCGGCTCGCAAGCCCGCGTCGACGCGAACGCCGGTGCCCTCAATCGCCAGGCCCAGTGCCCGCGGCAGCTCGAGGTTGGGCTCGATGCCGATGGCGACCAAGACCACGTCGGCTTCCTCCTGGCGGCCATCGGAGAGGGTGACCCCGCTGACCCGGCCCCGCTCCAGGTGCCACTCCTTGACAGTGGTCCCGGTCCGGACGTCGACGCCCTTGGACCGGTGGATCGAGGCGTACACCTCGCCCACCTCCTCGCCCAGGGCGCGAGCGAGCGGCACCGGCGCCGCCTCGACCATCAGCACCTCCTTGCCAAGCTGCCTGGCGGACGCGCCCACCTCGGCGCCGATGAAGCCCGCGCCGACCAGGAGCAGCCGCGAGCCTCGTTGCAGGGCGTCACGCAACGACTGGCTGTCGCGCAGCGAACGTAGGGTCATGACGTTGGCTGCTGAAGGAGCGTCCGGAAGGCGGCGCGGGGTGCCGCCTGTGGCGACCAGGAGAACGTCAAAGCTCACGTCGCCCCCTCCCTGCAGCGAGAGGGTGCGGTCGGCGAGAGAGCCCCCGACGACTCTCTGCTGGAGTCGGAGCTCGATCCTCTCCTTGGCGTATTCACCCTCGTCGTGGAGGAACACCTTCTTCAGCTCGACCTCGCCGCGCAGGAACTCCTTGGACAGATAAGGACGGTCGTACGGCCGGTCGCTGTCCGCGCTGAGGATCGCCACCTCACCGTCGAAACCCCGCTTCCTGAGCGCGAACGCCGCCGCGTCGCCGGCGCCGCCGCCACCCACGATGACAACCCGTTTTACTGTCAAAGTCACACCTCCAGATGGCCGCGGCCCCCTGTCGCGGCGGTTGTCAGCCTTTCCCGCCTCCTGTATGAAAAATAATCCACTAATTCGTGTTGGCGCACTCGGCCCGTTCTAAAATTTCCGGCACGATCTAGCCCGGCTGGACGGGAGTCGTAGGAGGAGAGGGATGTTTTCGATGTGGGCGCACGCCCTATGGGCGCGCGTATGCGCCGTCGCGCTGGCGACGCCGTTGCTGTTCGCGGGGGTCGCGCCGGTGTGGGCCGGACACCCCATGACCCCAGCCTTTGACAGCGAGTCGCAGGTCGAATTCATCGGGGACTTCCAGCCTGACGCGCCGCCACCCGTCGCCTGCCTGACGTCGATCCCGATCGGCTGCTTTGGGCCCGACACCATTCGTCCCGCTTACGGCATCCCAGATCTGAAGGATCCAAACGTAAATGGGGCCGGCAGAACCATCGTCATCATCGATGCCTTTGCGAGCCCGAACATCGGAAAAGATCTGGCGATGTTCGACGGGTTCTGGGGCATGACGCCTCCGTCGTTGCGGGTGATACCCCCGGCCTCGGGCTTCGCTACAGCCAACGCTGGGACCTTGATGGGTTGGTCCCAGGAGACGTCGCTTGATGTCGAGTGGGCGAATGCCATCGCGCCGAAGGCCAACCTTGTGCTGGTCCAGGCCCGAAGCGGAAACGACATAGACCTGGTTGCTGCTTTGAAATACGCCGTCGACAACAACCTCGGCGATGTCATCACGCAGAGTTTCGGCGAGGCCGAGGCGTGCGCAGATCCCGGCTTGCTCGCGGAGCAACACGCCACTTTCGAAGCGGCCAGCCGCCTCGGCATCACAGTCTTCGCATCGTCCGGTGATCAGGGCCCCGCGCGGCCGACATGCGATGGCAAACCGAACTCTTATATGTTCGCCGCCTCGACGCCCGCCTCGGACCCGGAGGTCACAGCAGTCGGCGGCACCCATCTCGTCGCCAACAAAAATGGCGCCACCACGCCTGAAACAGTCTGGAACACGACCAGGGGAGCTGGCGGTGGCGGCTTCAGCAGCCTCTATCGTCGCCCCGGCTACCAGGCGCCGTTCCAGAAGAACAACAAAGCGAGAGGCCTGCCGGACGTCGCGTATGACGCCGACCGCAACAGCGGTTTCCTGGTCGTGTGGAACGGGCACGGATTGCTCGCTTTCGGCACGAGCGCTGGTGCCCCGCAGTGGGCGGGCATCGCGGCCCTCGCTGCGCAGGTGGCAGGCCACCGGCTGGGACCGATCAACAAGACCCTTTATCACCTCGCCAAGAGCGACGCCTACTCCGGCGCTTTCCACGACGTAACCATTGGCGACAACAGCTGGGGCCGTTTCACGGGTTTCAGCGCCGGGCCGGGCTGGGATCCCGCCACCGGCCTCGGCACGCCGAACGTTTCGAACCTGATTCCGTTGCTGGCCGCTGGCGATGACTAAAACTGGATGAGGCCACTCTAGAGGACCCTCGCCTTCAGGCCGAGGCTGGCACGAGGTGCATCCAGTCGTGGACGTCGGGGGCGGCGCCGCGCTGGATGTCGACGAGGGCCTGGCGCAGCCGCATGCTGATCGCGCCGGGTTTGCCGTCGCCGACTGGCCATGAGCCGCGCGCCGACTTCACCGCTCCGACCGGGGTGATGACCGCGGCGGTCCCGCACGCGAAAACCTCTGTCAGTGATCCGTCCGCACAGCCCGCCCGCCACTGCCCCACGCTGATGCGGCCCTCCTCGACCACGCAGCCGAGGTCCTTGCCAAGGGTCAGCAAGGCGTCTCGGGTGATTCCCGGCAGGAGCGTCCCGGTAAGGGCTGGTGTCATGAGCTTGGCCTTCGCGCCGCTGCCAAAGACGAAGCAGAGGTTCATGCCCCCCATCTCCTCGACCCACCTGTGCTCGATCGCATCGAGCCAGACGACCTGGTCGCAGCCCTGCTCGGCGGCCTGCGCCTGGGCCAGCAGGCTGCCAGCGTAGTTGCCGCCGGTTTTGGCGGCGCCGGTGCCCCCGGGCGCGGCCCGGCTGAAATCCTCCGACAGCCAGACCGTGACCGGCTTGACCCCGCTCGGAAAATACGAGCCGGAGGGCGACGCGATCAGCACGAATGTGACCGCGTCGGACGGATGTACCGAGAGGTTGACCTCGCTGGCGTACATATAAGGACGGAGGTAGAGGCTGTGCTCGGGCGCCGAAGGCACCCAGACGGCATCCAGCCCGACGAGAAGATCGATGGCATCGACGAACGCGCCGTCCGGGAGCTCTGGCAGGGCCAGCCTTCGGGCTGACCGGCGGAACCTGGCGGCGTTCGCCTCGGGGCGGAACACCGCAACGCGGCCGTCTCGCATGCGGTACGCCTTGAGGCCCTCGAAGACCGCTTGCGCATAGTGAAGGACGGAGGTCCCGGGATCCATGGCGATTGGTCCGTACGGCTTCACCTCGCCGTCGTGCCAGCCGCGGTCGCGGTCCCAACGCGCGATGGCCATGTGCTCGCTGAAGACCTTTCCGAAGCCGGGGTTGGCTAGGATGCGCTCGCGGTCGGCGGCCGGCATACGGGCGGCAGCCGGGGTGACCTTGAATCTGACGTCCACAACCGAGGCCATCAGTACGAATTCTGAACGAAACAAATGGAGGTCGAGCCTTTCGGCTCGACCTCGCGAGAGGAAGGAAGGGGTTTTTCTAGTTGACGAGGGCCGGGGCGACCGCGGCCGGCATCTCGGCGAGAGCGAACGGGTCCACCCTCACGTCGGCAGCCTCCGCCAGGACCGCGGCGAGCGGCGGCGGGGCGACAGGCACGATCACCGCGGAGAGGAGACGGAGGGCTGGGCGCCCTCGAGGCCGCCGGCGAGGGGGCGGAGGAGTCCTCAACACCCTATCGAGCATCTGTGCCAGCTCAGCTTCCAGCCGACGATCGAAGTCGTTCATTTGTAGTGAAAACGCCTCCTACGACTGGAGTACTCATTGGCAGATCTACCCAAGCGCAGGCCTCGGTCGACTTTGCCTGGGCGCGTGTTGGACCCGGGCCCAGCGCCTACGCTGCTATGCGGCGAGCCTGGCGATCGTCGAGCTCGTGAGCCAGCTTGACCATCTTCAGGCGCAGGGGCCCTGGCCCGAGAAATCTCGCGGCGAGGACCACTAAAGGTTTGACGACCGGCGCGGCGCTGACGTCGCTGCCGAGCTTCGGCACCCTCACTCCCATCCCATTTAAGAAACGCGCGCCCGCAGCCGAGTATTGATTTGGCAGCGACATCTCACGCAACCGGCGGCGGGGTGTCGCAGTCAAACAGCCCGGCGTCGAGACGCACAATCTGGCGCTTGCGATTCCACAACCGCTCGATCAGCTCCTTTCGCGTCGGGACACGCCCGCCCGTGAAGACGCCGAGGTCGAGGAGCTCGCCGCGTGTGATCGGCGACTGCCATTCGTCGGTCAGTGCCGGTCTGGCCAGCATGTCGAGGACCCGGTTGATGCGCGCGAGCTCGAACGCGTCGCCGCTGCCGAACCCGAATGTCCCCGCGGTCATCTATTCCCTCCGCGCTTTCCCGGGACCTGAGCGGAGTCAGCCTCGGCCCCTTGCTTCGAAAAACGCCGGGGGCAACACGAGTACCGTGAGATGTCGGTCCGTTGAATCTGCGGGGTCCCGGCGGTCGCGTCATTTATATGCGACGCTGGGGCGTCCGTAATATCCGCTAGGGGGTTAGGCTCCTGTCCTTGGAGACCGCGGGTTATTCGGAGATTTGGCTGTGGGACCGGATCGAGGCTTTTCAGAACGCCTCGGCCGAGATGGCCGGCGCTCAAGACATGGCGCAGGTTGCTGACCAGGCCCTGCAGCTGTCGCTCGAGCTGACCGGGGCCGCGGTGGCCTTCATCGCGATGCTCGACGATGCCGGCGACCGCCAGCAGGTCTATTCGCGCGCGGCCGACCCTTCGAGCAACGTCTCGGGCGACGAGATCGACAAGCTCTTCGCGGCCGCATCGCTGGCCAGCTCGCCGAGCGGCGCCGCGCGCTTGCCCGAGCCAGGCTTGAACGCCTACGTCGGTCTGCACCTCAAGGTGGGCGGTCGCGTCATCGGCATGCTGGGCGTCGCCGGTGGCAGCGTCTACACCGTCGTGCAGCGCAGCGCACTCGCGATCCTCGCCAACCAGGTGGCGGCCGCTCTCGAGGTCTCGCGCCTCCAGCAGCGCCGGCAGGAGCTCGTCGAGGCGCTCGTTCACATGCGGGCGGACCTCGATCGCAGTGAGAAGGAGCGTGTCCTCGGTGAGGAGCGCGCCAGGTCTGCGATGAACATCGAGAAGGCCCGTGAGCTCGCCGTCAAAGCGCTCCTCGCCGTCTCGACTCACGCCCGGACCGGGGCCACGTTCAGCGCGTTCTACCGAGGGCTCACCGAAAGCGTTGCCGACCTGGTGGGCGCGGGCAAGGTGCTGTTCTGGCAGCTGAACCAGGATCGGACTCTGACGCCGATAGCCGGCGCGCACGGTATCGACGAGGAATTCATCGCCCGCCTCTACCCGGCGCCCGCCGAACCTTTTGGCAACGACCTGACCAGCCAGGTCGTGTACGGGGACCATGTCTTCAGGGCGGCGATGTCGGAGGACAACCCGGCGCACCACGAGGTGCTCGAGGTGCTTGGCGTGTCGAGCGCAATCAGCGTCCCGTGGCGTGCTGGCGAGCAGAGGCTGGGTATGGTCGCGGCATACGACGCGCGGCAGCGTGAGGGTTTTTCGATGGAGGACGCGTGGGTGCTGCAGATGGTCGGCCTGGCCGCCGGGCTCGTGTGGCAGCTGAAGCTCGCGGAGACCGACCTGAACACAACCGTCTACCGGCTGCAAAAGGTGGACGAGGCGCGCCAGCTGCTCCTACGAAACATGACGACCGCCGTCGACACAGCCCGACGCCGCTTTGCAAGCGAGCTGCACGATGACGCGCTGCAGAAACTGACCGCCGCCGAGCTCCACCTCCAGCGAGTAGGCGACGACCGCCCCCAACCGGTGGGAGACGCGAGCAGGCTTCTCGACCAGGCCGAGCAGGCGCTGCGCAAGCTGCTCTTCGAGGTAAGACCACCGGCGCTCGAGGTTCCCGGCGGCTTCGAAGAGACCATCCGTGACCGGGTGGCGATGATGCGCACGATGACCGGCATCGAAGCGGAGATCGAGCTGGGGCTGCCGGACGACGAACCCTACGAGATCAAGTCCATCATCTTCCGGCAGGTGTCCGAGGCGCTGAACAACGTCGAGAAGCACTCCGCGGCCACGCGCGTCCAGGTCACCGTGACCACGCGCGATGGCGGGATCCACGGCACGGTTGTCGACGACGGGCGTGGCTTCGTGGTCGAGGAGCGCGACCATCTGCCAGGACACCTCGGGCTCCTTGCACTGCGCGAGCGGGCTCTGCTCGCGGGCGGCTGGTGCGAGGTGACCAGCGAGCCCGGAAACGGAACCAGGGTCGAGTTCTGGGTGCCTTCGGTCCAGTGAGCGCCCAACCGATCAGGGTTCTCATTGTCGAAGACCACCAGGTGGTGGCGGACGGACTCGCCGCCCTGCTCAACGACCAGCCGGACATGTCGGTGGTCGGCAGCGCGGCATCGGTGGCGGACTCCATCGTGCGTGCGCAGGAGCTGAAGCCCGACGTCGTTCTCGTCGACTTCCGGCTCACCGATGGCACGGGCGCCGACGCCGGCATCGGAATCCGTCAGGTCCGGCCGGACGCCAAGTTGATCTTTTTGACTCGGGAGGACAGCGACAGTGCGCGCTTCGCCGCGATCGAAGCCGGAGCGAGTGCGTTCATCCACAAGTCGAGGGCGGCGGCCGAGGTGGTCGAAGCCATCCGAACGGTCGCCTCCGGTGGCACCCTCTTCACCCCGCGAACGATCGCGACCCTCCTCAACCGTCGGCGGGCGATGGACACCCAGCTCGAGAGCCTCACGCATCGCGAGAAGGAGGTGCTGCGGCTGATGGCCGAGGGCACGTCCAGCCGCGAGATCGCCGCGAAGCTATCGATCAGCTACACCACCGTGCGCACGCACATCCGAAGTTTGGGCAGCAAGCTCGGGGTTCACTCCAAGCTCGAGGCGATCGTGAAGGCGAGGGACCTGGCGCTGATCGAGTAGCGCCGGCGGTGCGGGTCAGCCGCCCGCCGGGCGCCGCCGGCCCGGCGATCGGCCGAGAACCCGTATTGGGGCAACCGGCTTCTCCTCGGGAGGCGCCAACCGCCTGGCTTCCTTGCGGCGGCGCTTGTCCTCATACAGCTCGCCGTCCACCACCTCATAAGCCGTCTGCCAATCCTGGCCCGGCCTCCACGCGGTGAGCCCCGTGCTGATCTCGATCGGCTCCGGCGACTTCGCGGCGAGGCTGGCTTGGCTCACCGCGGTCTGAAGGCGAGCCGCCACCTCGCGCGCGCGGTCGAGATCCGTTTCCGGCATGGCGATGCCGAACTCGTCTCCACCGATGCGTGCGCAGATGTCCGACGCGCGCACAACCCTCTGCATCTGCTGGGCGACCAACCTGAGGGCGGCATCGCCCGCGCGATGACCCTGACGGTCGTTGATGCGCTTGAGGTTGTCGAGGTCGATCAGCATGACCGAGAGCTTTCGATTGTGCCGCTCCGCGAGAGCGACCTCGCGCTCCATGATCCTCTCGAACTCACGGCGGTTGGCGAGCCCGGTCAGGTGATCTGTCCGTGCTTCGTTGGAGAACTGACGCGCACGGTCGAGGGCAATCGCCACCTGGTCGGCGACCGCGGCCGTGAAGAGAAGATCCGATGCCCCGAAAATCCGCGGCATCTTGGTTCCGACCGTCATCACGCCCACGATCCGGCCCCGCACCCTCAGCTGCGCGCGCAGCGCATTCCACTCTCCGCCAAGCCCGCGGTCGACGCGCGATTCGGAGCGCCCGACCGCCGTGACGGCGGCCTTGACGTGAGGTCCGGTCTCGCGTGTGAATGGTTCGATGTCCTGCGCGTCCAGGCCGGCGGCTTGAATCATTTTGAAATGGGCGCGCTCCCTCAACCACAGCGCGCCTGCGCTGAGCCGCAGCGCGGCCATCGTCTCGACCAGCGCCACCTCGGCAGTCTCGACAACGTCCAGCGAGCGACCCATCGAGGTGACGATGGCGGCGAGACCGTAGAGCTCGCTTTCACGAGTTCGGTGCTCGGCGTCGAGGTGCTCGAGATATCCGCGGACGACGCAGGTGGTCAGCCGCTCGACGACGTCCTCGAGCCGTGACTGGGCGAGCGCGAAGATCTCATCGCGCCGCTGCGTGCCCTCGATCGGCTGGGTGATGAGCTCGATCGTCGCTCGGCGGTAGACGGCCAGCACGTCGATCAAGGCTTCGAGCGGGACTCCTTGCGCCGCCTTCAGTCGCCCATATTGCCGCGTTCGCTGCTCGTACTCGGACCAGGGCACCTCAGCATCGGACCGCAGCGAAGTCAGCAAGACGTCGATGAACCCTACCGAGGTGGCGATCAGGTCTTCGCCCGTGTCTTCGCTCATCCGTACGAGCTCTGGCGATCGCGCGCGTATGACCTTCAGCGTCTTGCGACCGGTCAGGCTCGCATCCGCTGCAAGTCCGACCGCCAGTGCGCTGAGCACGTCGCCGGGCTGGTGGCCAAAGGCGCCTGCTGAGCTTGGGGACATCCTTCTTGAACAACGCCGGGCTCGGAGCCCGTTACTTGAACTCGGTTCGAACCTCCCCTACCTCAAGTGTGCGACCCAAAATCCGCGCAACCGTACGGTGACCGTAGGGGCCCTCGCGAGGGAGATTAGAGACGGGGAAAGCGCGACATAGCGTGCGCACCTAATTCGCAGGGGGTTGTTTCGCAATAGATGCTGAACGAGATCAAGGCACCGATCGAGTCAGACGAACGCGAGCAGAAGCCGAAGTACACGCCCGGAAACGAGGCCGACTTCGAACGCCTGTACCAGACGTCCTACGGCAAGATCCTCGGCACGCTTACCGCCATGCTCGGCGATCGAGCGGCGGCGGAGGACTGCGCCCAGGACGCGTTCGAGCGGGCGTTCAAGAAGTGGAGCACGTGGCAGCCCATCGCGCCCGCCGAGGCATGGGTCCACCGCATCGCGATCAACGCGGCGGTCTCGTACCAGCGGAAGATGCGGCTCCGCGAGGTGGGCGAGGTGATCCGGCGCATCGGGCGCCCGGAGCTTGCGCCCGACCCTCAGGAGCACATCGAGCATCGCGACCTCGCCGAGGCGCTGGCCAAGCTGCCGCCGAAGCAGGCCGCCGCCATAGTGCTGCGCCACTACCACGGCTACACGAACCGCGCGATCGCCCAGTCCCTGGGCATACCCGAGCGCACCGTCGCGTCGAGGCTGGCCGTCGCCAAAGACCGCCTTCGCGTGATGCTCCGGCACTCGTACGGCGATGCGGGCAACTTCATCAGCGAACCCGGATTGGTGGCGGCGGCCGACTGAAGCCGCCGACCGCCACCGCGGTCCACACGATCTCCCACGGATTGTGAGGTTGAGGTACTGATGCAAGCCAGGTTCGACAAGCAGGGGAATCGGCTGCCCGACACAGGTCACGGCTGCGGGTGTCAACTGTGCGCCGACGCCAAGGCTCCGCGCTACGAGCGCCGCCAGACCGAGCGATCCACGGCCTGGAGCCCGATTCGCCGCCGCCTCATGCAGGCGCTGGACGCGATCATCCCGAACCGACCCGAGCCGACGTAGGGTCAGGCCTTCTCCTTCGCCTTAGCGCACGTTTGGATCCAAACGCATGCTTCCCCTCAAGAAATTCCGCACGTTTGGCACCAGCAGCGTCCTTCTGTTTGTCGCCGCCGTGGGGCTACGTACCCGGCAGGAACCAGGCGGGCTGGCCGCTCACGGTCCGGTGGATGAGGCCGGGAGGCTCGGGGTACCACTCGTCGCCGATGCCCAGCGTGTCCAGCGCGGACTGCATGAAAGCGTGCCAGGCCGGCGCGGCGACGACGTAGCTGTCCGAGTCCTTGGTCATCTTCTGGCGCCAGTCCGGGTTGCCGGTCCACACGGCCGAGACGAGGTGCGGCGTGTAACCGACCGTCCAGGCGTCCGCGAACGAGTCCGAGGTGCCGGTCTTGACCCCGACATGGCGGCGAGGAAGCGTCAGAAGCGAGTGCAGGCCGAAGATCATCGCGCGGTTGCGGTCGTTCGACATGATCTGCTCCATGATGAACGCCACCTTCGGGTCGAGGACCTGCACCCCCAGGTCCTTCTGATGCTGGTACACGTACGTGCCGTTGCGGGAGATGCTCTGGATCGCGAAGGGCTGTCGAAGGAGACCCTGCGCCGCCAGCACCGACGCGCCGGTCGCCATTTGCAGCGGCGTCTCGCCGTAACCACCGAGGGTCAGCGACGCACCATAAGTGTTGAGGGGATCGTCATTCGTGTAGACCGGGTTGCCCGATGCGCCGTGCTGCTGCCACGGAGGCGCGCCCATCGAGCGCGCCATCGAGACCACCGATGAGACGCCGATCCCGAGCTCGACTTTGACCGCGGGAATGTTGAGCGAGTTGCCCATGCACTGCTGCAGCTGGAGCGTGCCGTGGTAGCGGCCGTCGTAATTGCGTGGCGTGTACGCCTCGCCCGACATCGGGTCGCGGTACGTGAAGGGACCGTCCGCGATGCGCGTGACCATCGTGTATCGCTTGCTCGCGATCGCCGCTGTGTACGTGAAGATCTTCATGGACGAGCCGGGGTTGCGAGGCGGCCACACCGCCAGGTTGTACTGACCGCCATTGGCAGTTGGATTGGCGGATCCCACCATCGCCACGATCGCGCCCGAGGTCGGGTCGATCGCCACCAGAGCACCCTGGCTCACGCGCCGGTAAGCGAGCCTCGCGATCCCATTCGTGATGGCGCTCTGGGCGATGTCCTGGAGCTTGAGGTTGACTGTGGTCATCACCTTGAGGCCGCCGCCATACGCGAGGTCGGAGCCGAACTGGTTCACGAGCTGTGACGTCACATACCGGACGAAGCTGCTGGCGACGATCTGGTTGGTGGGCGTGAACATGTGCGCCGGCGGTGAGATGTCCACGCCATAAGCGGTCATCGCCTCCGACTGCGTGATGGCGCCGCTGCGCACCATGGCATTGAGCACCTGCATCTGCCGGGTCTTGGCAGACTTCCATTTGAGCAGCGGGTTGTACACCGTGGGCCCACGAACCAGGCCTGCCAGCATCGACGCCTGCGCAAGGTCGAGCTCCCGCGTCTCCTTGTGGAAGTAGATCTTCGCCGCGGCTTCAGCGCCCCATGCGCTGTTGCCGAAGAACACGTTGTTCAGATACATCTCGAGAATCTCCGGCTTCGAGTACGTGCGCTCGACCTCGAACGACAGCAGCGCCTCGCGCAGCTTGCGGTCGAGCGAAGCCTCGTTGCCGACCAATCGAATCTTCACCAGCTGCTGGGTGATCGTCGAGGCGCCTTCCACGGTGCCATGCGCTCGCCAGTCGATCAGCGCCGCTCGCGCCACCCCGCCCGGATCGATGCCCGCCTCCGAGTAGAAGTTGCGGTCCTCGATGGCGATGATGGCTTCGGGAAGGAGCGTCCCCATGTCCGCGAGAGCCTGCTCGTAGTGCTGGTGGCCGGGAGCATGAAGGTCGGCCAGCACGGTCTTGCCGTCCGAGGCGTACAGAACCGTGTCGGTGGGCACCGATTGCTCCAGCTTGGCCACGTCCGGCATCCGGTCCGCGAAGGCAACGTAGCCGGGCGAGGTCAGAAATAGAGCGGGGCCCGCAACCAGGATCAGCACCAGCACCCGAAGCAGCCAGCCTGCGGGGCGCAGCAGCCTCGCCCTCTTCATGACGCGGGACGTGCTTGCTCGGCGTCGCTGCCCGTTGAGCCTACGAGGCCAGTCGATCTGATTCATCCTCCCGCCCTTCCTCACGATCCGGATCACCGAAGCCCGACGGCGCGGGCACGATCGGCCCGTACCAGCCGATCGACTGCGCGCTCAGCAGCGCGCTGATGTTGACGGGGTGGTCGGCCGTCAGAGCGCGCTCGCCCTGAAGATCGGCGAGGCCGGCGCCGCCGGCCACCGCCAGTGCCTGCCCCGCCTTTACCGCAAGGCCGTTGATGGCGGGCGTGTGCTCTGCGTGCCAGGATCGCGCCGTGGCCTCGAGCTGAAACGCCCTCTCGCGAAGCGCTTCGAGGCCCGCGGCCGCCTGCACACGCCCGGCCTCAACTGCCCGCGCCTGGCGGACCTTTGCCTGCGGAATGACGACGTCTCGGGTCCAGATCAGCATCTGGACGAACCAGGTGAGGAATGCAGCCGCCAGCATCGCCGTCCCGTGCTCGGCGCGCCGGTTCCACTCGTCCATTACATATGGGGCCGCTGCTGGAGCGGGGACCGGCCCGCCATGGAGCGGCAGCTCTATCCACTCGCCGAGCATGATCCGCGGCCGGCGGTCGAGCGCCTTCCGGTGCGAACGAATCAGGACCAGCGCCATGATGTCTGCTCCCACCAGCAGCACGACGGCGTCGGCGATCGCGAACCTGTGGTCCACGACCCACCCGAGCATGCCGGCAAACATGAGCCCGATCGACGTGTTCACGATCTGGTCCGCGCCCCAGGCCGCCGACTCGGTGAGCTTGCGCGTGCCCAGCTGCTGAATGTTCGTGATGACGAGCCAGCACGTGACGATCAGGCCGAGCCAGATGGCCGCCTCCATCCATCGCGGCACCGAGCGGTGCACGGGCGGCACCACCATTGCCGCAGCCATGCCCGCGAACAACGCCAGCGAAAACTGCAGCACCGTGGCGTTCCCCATTGAAAGGGAAACGCGGTCACCGAGCCAAGTATTGGCGGCCCTTTTCCTGCGTTGACGGCGGCGCAATAAGTGATCGTGGACGCAGAGGCGTTGTATTGATGGCGTGGCTGCTGACCCGCTCAGCGGCCACGCCGTTACGTCTGATGGCAATTCTCTTCGTCATCCTGTTGATCACGCTGGGGCTCGCGTTGAGGGCCGCCACCGTCAGCCGCCGGGTGAGCCTGGCCGGATCCGATGGCGGCGACGACGCCGGCCTGGTAGACGCCTACGCGCGCACGTCCCTGCTCGTATTTCTCAGCCTGTTGGGCCTCTTTGCGCTGGGGCTGGCGTACGGCAACGTGCTGGGTGCCGGCACCGGCCCATAGCGGTCCACCCGGCAACGCACGTCCGATGACGCGACTTGGCGATGAGCTGGCGGACCAGGCTCTCGGCCTTGCCACCAGCCTGTGGTCAGAGCTGGGCGTGGATGGGTCGGTCCGCCACCATGCCTGGCAGGCAGTCGACCTGGAGCCCCTGCTCCTGTACACGGCATGGATCGGGTCGGCCGACCGACGCCTCCGCTCGCGTGTCATCGAGTGGTCGATCGCCAATCACCGGCTGGCGTCCGCGATCCGCATGCGCAACCTGTCGCGCCAAGCAAGCCCCGTCGCTCGCGCATCCCTGGCCCGGATCGGGGCGACCGTCCGAGCCCACACGAACGCACCGTGGCCCGCACGGGGAGATCCCCTGACACTGCTGCCGTCCGCGGCTGTGGACGCGCCCGACATGCGCCGACCGTCCCTGGTCCAGCTTCGCCTGCGTGCCCTCGTCGGCGTGTCCGCGCGAGCCGAGATCCTGCGGTTGCTGCTAGCGGATGGCGAGCGAGCCAAGCCGGCGAGCGTGATCGCAGAGGGCGCGGCTTACGGCAAGGGCAGCGTCGCGCAGGCCCTGGACCTGCTGACGCAAGCGGGCATCGTCCGGATGCAGCCTGCGGGCAACCGACTCGTGTACTCGCTGTCGCGGTCCGCCGAGCTCCGATCGGCAATCGACGGCATGCCTGAGGCATTCCCCGACTGGGCACCGATACTGCGCATCACAGAGTCGCTGGCCGGATACGCGCGGTCCGCACCCGCAGCGGCGCCGGCGCGCGTCGCCCGGTCGCGGCGCCTGCTGCACGCGATCGACCAGGACGTCAGGCGACTCGGCATCGGCGGCATCGTGCCGACGGTGAGCGGACCAGATTCGATAGCCGAGCTCGAGCAATGGGCGCTGAGCTTTGTCGCCGACCACGCCGGCACAACACACGTGAGCCCGGCCCGGAGAGACGTGACATATACGGTTCGGCATCTCGTGCGCGGCGGCTGGGCGGGGAGCAGGCAAGGCCGAGGCGTGCCCGCTCGACCGCTCGAGGCTGCAAGCCGGTCGAGGGATGATTCACTTGATGAAGAGTCCGGACCGCGCGAGCTGTCGCTGGCGATTTTCAGCGACGTGCTCGGCCGCGAGAGCCAGCAGTCTGGATTGGCGCTGGTCAAACCCGAGCTCTCCACCACCAGTACCAGCTTCGCCGAAGAGGCGGTGCGCCCGATCTCGAGAGGTGCGGAGACCAGCTTCACAGCCGAGTTCGTGAGGCGGTGGTTCGAAAACAGACGACCGTGAGCCCGAAAAACGCTCAGGTAACCTGAGCGGTCGGGCACAAATGGGTCCCCTCGAGTCGGTTTCGGCCCATTTGACAACCGTTGAGGCAAATTAACCGCATCGCAGTGGCTGCATTGCTCGCGGGCCCCTAACTTTCCTTCTCCGGCCACCTATCGACAGGTTTCGCATGGCGCCTGATCGCCCGGTGACGCAAGGAGGGGTAACTGGGCTCAGCGCGTCGGATCATTCGTGGCCTGCTGTCTTGCAGGAAAGGCTATCTGCCGCTACTGGTCGCGGCGACCTTCCTTCACCTGAGCGTGATCGCGCTCGCCGCCGCGCCGGACGGCGGCCCGGGCCTAACTCGTTCAGCATCGAGCGCCTCGAACCCGAGCGATCAGAAACCCAGCCTCACGCTGCCCGCGGGCGGCAAGACCTGCCCGGCCTCCGGGCCGGGAGCGGCTTGTGACTCCTCCCCCGCCGCGACCCCCACCCCAGGCCGGCCGTCCGTGCCCGACGGCCTGGCCCCATGTCCGGCGGACCCGGCGAAGCCGATTCTCATCTCACCTGCTGCATGCGACGCCACGACTTCACCGGCCTCGCCGGCCCCGGACTCCCGTGCTCCCGCGCGACCGTCACCGGTGATGCCCAGCGTTCCGGTCGCGTCCCTGGGCACCGCGGTTGCGCAAGGCAGCAACCTCAGCCTGACGGCCGATCGGTCCCTTCGCCGGTCGGGTGATCCGGTCCTTCTTACGGCTCTGGCATCCGCGAGCGTCACTGGAACGGCGAACGCGATCGAGATCTTCGACAGCACAACGGGCACACTGGCCGGGGCCTGTATGCAGGCGAGCCGCTGCCTGGTGGACTACACCGCGGCAGCGGGAGTGCACTCGTTCGCAGCCTACATCACCCCTCCAACCGCGACGGCGCCCCCGGTAGAGACCGCCATCGTTTCCAACGACATCCAGGTGAGCTGGCTCGATGTCAGCCTGGAAGCCGGTCCAACCGCCGTCGGCCCAGGGAAGGCGCTTCAGATCTCTTCGTCCACGTCAATCGACGTCGGCCGCCTGGGCTTTGTGCTCCTGTTCTGGGATGTCACCACCGGCAAGCCGCTCACCTACTGCACCAGTGGCACGACCTGCAGAGCGATGCTGAGCTACGCCTCGGCCGGCTCGCATGACATCGTGGCCTACGTCGCGGACAGTGCCGCCACGACGCCGGCGTCCGGTGTCAACTCCGCCTCTGACGTCGCCTCGCCGACATGGCTCGCGGTCACGCTGGCGGCCAGCACCACTGATATGCAGGCGGGCGGCACCGTCTATCTCGAGGCGGCCGCCAATGCCGACCTCACGAATACACCGTGGAGCATCGCCATCTATGACCAGGCCGGGAAGCTGCTTGGCGCGCCGTGCAAGTCAGGCCGAGTCTGCGCCACCCAGGTCACGCTGGGCGGTGGCGCCGCGCCGTCTTTTTCGGCCGCCATCGGCGCGCCGCCCGCCCCGCCCAAGACGTCGACCACAGCCGGCCAGATCCTGAAGAACGTCGCGCAGGTCCCGCTGGCGAACATCCAGGCGCGCTCTGCGTCGGTGAAGCCATCCCGGCTGCTGTGGGGCGTCGACTCCTGTAAGCCGATGACCGGCGACGCGGCCGGCTCCAGCGGGCTGTACCCGCAGGTCAACTCGATCCTGGGGACGCCCGACTTCTGGGGTCGATACCTGACCAACACCGGCAACTGCCCAGGCATCGGCGCCGCCGAGGTGGCTGCCGCGGCGAGCCACCACATGGGCATCCTCCCGATCTTCAACGACTACGACTGCTCAGCGGTCGCCGGCCATGACACCGGCCAGAGCTACGCAATCAACGCCGTCGCGGCCGCCGCAGGCCTTCACATCCCGAAGGGCACCGTGCTGGTCATCGACATCGAACCCCCAGGACCGTGGTGCTCGGGGGGGATCGACGGCCCGTTCGTCCAGGGTTGGTACGACGGCATCACGGCCGGCGGCTACGCGCCGGGTTACTACGGTGACGGCACCGCCTCCAGCACCTTCGCATCGGCCTGGTGTGGCGCCGTCGCGTCGCGCCCCGAGATCGCGACTGAATCGTACCTGTGGTCCTTCGAGCCTTCGCTCACAGAGGGCTACACGAAGGCGTGGTCGCCCGTGTGGCAGCCGCACGAGGTCGGCTGCGCCGGCAACACGACCGCGTGGCAGTACGAGCTGAGCGTGGGAGCGACGCCCGATGTCGACAGCGACGAGGCCCTATCGAAGATGCCTCTCTGGTATCCATAGGCCCCACGCACCGACCGGTGCTTTGAGCGCACCCCGGCGTTTCATTGAAGGGGGAGCTCCTGGCTCGACGAGTCGCTGAGCTGCTCGCGATGGTGTTCCCCGCAACGTGGTGAAGGCGCGCAGGATCGCCGCCGGCCCTGGTGTGCCTGGTGAGTACCGGGTGGCCCGCTCCATCCCCGCGTTTACATTCGTAGATCTCCGTTACGACTGGAGGGTCCGTCATGGAACACGAAGAAAGCACTCACGTTCGCGATGAATCGTCAGGCACCGTCCGCGAGGAATCCTCGACGCTCGTGAATGACACCGGCGCCGCTCCAGTGCGAGAGGCGTCCGTCGTCAAGAGCTCGACACCCGCGCGGCGCGCGATGGAGGGCATCTACCTCCTGTTTGGGGTCATCGACGCCCTTCTGCTGATCCGGTTGGTGCTCAAGTTGCTGGGAGCGAACCCCCATGTCGGGTTCGCCAGCTTCACCTATGGATTGACAGACTTCTTCCTCGCGCCGTTCAAAGGTCTGCTGCCGACATTCGTCAGCGGGCAGTCGGTATTCGAGCTGTCTCTGATATTCGCGATCCTCATCTACTCGCTGATCGCGCTGGGGCTCGTGCGACTGGTCGCGATCACTCTCTCGCGCAGCGTCATGGTGTCGCAGCACAGCCGGTCCGAGGGGCTCAAGCCTCGCTCAGGCTGAATCGAAGCGACACGGGGAAGTCTCGGAATGGGGGCTGTTGACCGGGGGCGGCGTCGCCGCCCCCGGCACCTTCGCTCTACGATCTGGACGCTGGCGGTGGCGCTTGGGACCGCCGTCACGCTCCTGCTCGTGGTCACGGTGGTTTTTCTGGTCGCGACCTCGCCGAACTGGCTGGGTCGCTAGGCGGCCACGGGTCCACAAGCCCAGGTCGGTTCGGTAATCACCCTGCCCGGAGGCCGGGAATTGCCACCAGGTCGCGGATGTCCTGCACCTGTCGCGTGATCCAGCGTGAGATGTCGTTCGTGCGCACGACCTCCCGCGCGGCTTCGCTTCTCGTCCTCCGCTCGTCGGCGCTCATTGTCAATCCCTGGTAGATCGCTTCGGCCGTGGCCTCGACGTCGAACGGGTTCACCGAAAGCACATGCCGCTGCAGCTCCTCGTGGGCGCCGGCATTCTCCGACAGGACGATCATCCCCTCGGCGCGATTGACCAGGGCGCCTTCCTTGACTACCAGGTTCAAGCCGTCGTAGACGGGGTTGACCAGGAGGACGTCGAAGTTGCGCAGCGCCGCCACGGCCTTGCGCACGTTCTCGCCGAACTCCAGGCGGATAGGCATCCAGCCGTCCCGGCCGTGCTGGCTGTTGATGCGCGCGGCGACCTGGCGGACACGACGAAGGTAGGTGCGGTAAATCGCCACGTCCTGGCGCGAGGGCTGCAGGAACGCCCAGAACTGGACGTCGCCTTTGAGCTCTGGATGTTGCAGCAGCAGCTTCTCGTAAGCGAGGAAGCCCCGCACGATGTTCTTCGAGGGATCCGTCCGGTCGATGCGGACGATGAGCTGCTTGGGGCGCCAGTCGCGGAGCCTGCGCTCCTCGACCATCACGCCATGCGAGAACGCGAGCCTCGTCGTCGTCGCCACGTCGATCGAGATCGGATACGCGCGCGCGTAGACGACCCTGCCGTCGATTAGAACTGCCTTTTCCCTCTCGTCGACCTGAAGGCCGGCGTTTTCCTCGCACGTCATGAGGAAGTTGCGGACATCGAGGCTTGACTGAAAGCCGACGATGTCGCAGCCAAGCAGGCCCTGGAGGATTGCCGAGCGCATCTCTTTCGGCAGCACCTTCCAGTACTGCGCCGTCGGCCACGGTATGTGGATGAAGTGATGGATGATCGCTCCCGGCAGCTGCTCGCGCACCATCTTGGGCACGAGGTAGAGCTGGTAGTCGTGGACCATAACGAGCGGCCGGTGCGGCAGCTGCCGTCCGACGTCGATCACTTTCTGCGCAACCTGCCGGTTGACCTCGACATATCCGTCCTTCCAGGCGCGATGGATGCGGCCGTTGATGATGGGCTGCTGCGCGAGGTCCCACAGGTAGTGCTGGATGAACCACAGGACCGGGTTTGCGATCACCGAGTAGTACTGCTCGTACTGTTCCGGCGTCGGCGTCACGTAGTGGAGCTTCGTCTCGGATCGGAGGAGTGGCGCATTCCATGTGTCGCCGTGCTCCTCGACCATCTTCCGCTCCTCATCGTTACGCGCACAGCACACCCAGTCGGCGGCCGTGACCTCCGCGAGCGTGAGGAGCGCGGTGACCACGCCGCCCGCGCCACGCGTGAATCCGCCTTCAGGTCGCGGCTCGTGGGGCGCGCGATTGCTGACTACGACAGCGGAATGCTGGGGCAGCGTCCGCGCGACGTACGCGCGCATCGACCCGCCGGGCCGGCGGCGATCCACGCTGTTCATGAAAGGGCTGTCTGCGATCTCGAGCATCGCTCTTTGCTGCCTACGGTGAAGGCTTGGTGGACGGTGACGGCACCGGGCTGGGCGAAGGGATCGGGCTAGGAGCAGGCGATGGGAGCGGCGACGGGCTCGGCACCCCGGACGGGCTCGGCAGAGGCGACTCGCTCGGTGAAGCGCTCGGGCTTGGGCTCGCCGATGGACAGCTGCCCTCGGTGCCGCTGAGGAAGATCTCCGGCTGGCTCCCGCACGACCCGCGGACGATTCCAGAAGGCTGGCTGTACCAGCTGCGCATCTTGCTGGGCAGCGCGTTGACGAAGCGCGCCATGATCGTCTGGCCCACGCTTTCGCCGAAGGCGCGGATCATTCCGCCGCCACCATCGGGTGCGGTATTGCCGACCCAGACGCCCGCGACGATGTCGGGGTTGTAAGCCATGATCCACGAGTCGGGAATCTGGCCGTGGCCGTTGTCGCTGGTGCCGGTCTTGCTCGCCATCTGGCGATTCCAGCCGAAGCCCCATTTGTACTGGTACTGCTTGAGCACGTCCGTGATGAGGTAGGACTCGGCGGGCGTCAACACCTGCTGAGGGCCGAGCACGTCGTGCGTGTAGACGGTCTTCCCGCTGCCGTCATCGATCGACTTGATCGCGTTCAGCTCGACCTTCTGGCCCTGGTTGGCGAAGACCTCGTAGCCCTGCACGTGCTCGAGCAAGGTGACGTCGCTGCCACCGATCGCGGTCGACAGCCCCGGGTCGAGGTGGCTCTTGATCCCCATCGCGTGAGCGAGGTTGATCACGTTGTTCATGCCTTCCATCTGGCCCACCTCGACGGCCGGAATGTTGCGCGAGTAGACCAGCGCCGTTCGCGCCGGGATCATGCCCATGCCTCCGTTGTCGAAGTCGTGGGGGACGTAGCCGTTGAAGCTCTGGGTATGGTCGTCGAGAACCGTCGCCAGGGTGATCTTGTGATCGCGCAGCGCCGCCTCGTAGACATATGGCTTGAACGACGAGCCCGGCTGCCGCTCCGCGAGGACGACGTCGTACTGGCCCGCGATCGCGTCGTTGCCGTAGTCGGCCGAGCCCACCCACGCCAGTATCTCGCCGGTCTTTGGGTTCGCGGCGAGCAGGGCCGAGTTGTTGATGTTCGCCCACGCCAGGTCCTTGATGCCGTTCTTCACTGCGGAGTCGGCCGCCTGCTGTAAGTCGAGGTCCAGCGTCGTGTGGACGACGATGTCTCCCTGCTGCACCGCCGCCGCGCCGAATGTCGACTCCAGCGAAGAGAGAACGTAGTCGACGAAATGCGGCGCCTTGCTCTGCCGCGCCGAGGCCTGGATCTTGAACTCGGATTTGACATCCTCGTTCGCGGCCTGGTCGGCCTGGTCCTGCTTCAGGGCGCCGATGGTGACCATCCCCTTGAGGACGTACAGCTCGCGATCGCGCGCGAGGTCGTAATGGACCTTGGGGTCGTAAGCCGCCGGGGCCTGGATGAGCCCGGCCAGGAACGCGGCCTGTGCCGCTGTGAGGTCCTTCGCGTCCTTTGAGAAATAGGTGCGCGCCGCGGCGCCGATCCCGTACGCGCCGTGGCCGTAGTAGACGCGATTCATATACATGGTGAGGATCTGGTCTTTGGAGAAGCGCTCCTCGAGCGCGACCGCGAGCACCGACTCCTGCAGCTTGCGCGTGAACGATTTCTGCGGAGTCAGCAGCTGGATCTTCACCAGCTGCTGCGTGATCGTGCTACCGCCCTCCCTCAGGCCAAGGTGCGTGACGTCAACCCAAACTGCGCGCGCGGTCGAACCGACATCGATGGCGCCGTGGTGATAAAAGTTGCGATCTTCGGCGGCCAGCGTCGCGGCAGCCGCATTGGGCCCCATCTCACTGAGCTTCAAGCTCACGTGGTAGTGGCCGGCCGGGCTCCAGTCCTCGATAAGCTTTCCGTTGCGATCGAGCACGACGACATCGCCGGCGGCCAGCACGTCCTGGCTCGGGTCCGGCAGATCCTTCACCGCCCACAGCACGTAAAACGTGGACAGCAGGAACACGGTCCCGGTGACGGCTGCGATCCAGCCTCGCTTCGCCCAGATCCAGCCGAAGATGCGGTGGCCGTGGACTGGGTTCTGCGGGACGCGACCGGTTGAGCTCTCAACCACCCTTCGCGTTTCCTCCTCAGCACCCGCGCTTTCGAGCCGGCCTCCTTGGCCGGCTCGGCAATGGCGAGCTTCGAGAGGACAACGCCGGGTTGGATCCGGCTACTCGGAGCCGGTTACCCCATCAGAGGGCTCTAGCTGAACTCCACGGCTAGGTACGCCGCGCCGTTGGAAGCCACCGCCCATGCCGTTCCAACGTAGCGGTACGGGCCGAGTATGTTCGCCTTGTGCTCTGGGCTCGCCCAGAACATCGCGTTGAGCTGCGGATCGTTGATACCTCCGCTCCAGTAGCCGACGTTCTCGCCGGCCTGGTTGCCGAGGTGGCAGCCGAGATCGACCGTCGGACCGTTCGTGTGATAGGGCGGCACCCAGCCTTGCTTCGAGAGCCGCACCGCATTGGACACGGCGACGTTGTGCAGGCATGAGCTCCACGTCAGGGCCGCAAGGCCCGCTGCCGCCCGATCCCTGTTGATCAGCACCTGCTGCTGGGAGCCGATCACGATCGAGGGTCGCGCCGGCGGTGGAGCCGGTCTCGATGTTGTCGGCGCGCTGGAGGTCGTGCTCGGTGGGGTCGACGGTGACGGGGTCGGCCGTGGTGGATTGTGGTTGGCAAGAAGGTTGGGAGTGAACGACCGGCCGCCGTCTGCGGCCGCAGCCGCCGGTTGCGGTGCCGCGAGGGCCTGAGCGGCATTGTTGTGCGTGCGCAGCGTGGCGGCGGTCGCCGTGCTAATGACCGCGACCAGGACGACGCCTCCGATCCAGGAAAGAATCCGCATGGCCAGGCGCAGAGTCTGACGGCGCCAGGCCGGAATCGTTGCCGGTGATCGGGTAAAAGGTTGTAAAAGGAATCGTCGGCGCCGGCTCAGGCCCCCTTTACTTTCTTAACCTCGTCATACCTCGGGAAATCGGCTGTAGAGCCGTTCGTGCGCCATCACCAGGAAGGTCTCCGCGATCCGCTCCCAGCCATGCTGCTGCGCCCACATGAAGCTCATGGCGCGCAGCGCCAGCTGCAAGGCCTCGTAGATCGGAAACCGGTTGACGGTCGCGTGCGGACGCAGCTCCAGATACCGCCGCAGGAAGCCTACGCGCGCTGCCTCGGCCGCAACGGTGTCCTCCCAGCCTTGCGGATTGGACGGCACCAGGTAGGCGCAGAACTTGCCCAGGTCGTAGCTGGTCTCCGCGAGGCCGTAGTAATCGAAGTCGAGCAGCGTGTAGCGACCGTTGTGATGGACGAACTGGTCGTACTTGAGATCGCCATGCGTCGGGCGCCACTCCTCGCCGAAAGACACGCGCGCTCGGTTGCGAAGATGAACGATCAGGTCGCTGAGCAGAAAGTGTCCCTGGGGATGGACGTACGCGAACTGATGCGCCACGCGGTCGAGCCGCTCCAGCTCGGCGTCGAGCAAGATCTCGATGTCCGTCTCGACGCCCGATTCGTGGACGACGGCCACCGCTTCGGCCGCGGCGAGGGCGGCGTTCTTGAACTCGTTGCTGCGCCTGTTGCCCTGCACGGGCGCACCCGGTATCGCCTGCTCGAGCAGGAGCCCATACCTGTCTATGAATCCCAGCGGACGCGGCAGGTTCAAAAGCCCATCTGAATTCGCCACCTTGGAGCTCCACAGGCCTTCGACGATCTTCTGCGTCCGCAGCCCACGGTCCCCCGGCTGGACCTTGCCGTAGATCGACAGCGGTCCGGCGGACGTTTCGAACCGGTAGCGCAGGATGGCCCCCACCTCGGGCAGGTAGCGAACCCTTTCCACCGTCAGGTTGGGCGAGGCATCAGGTAAAGGAGCTGGGTGGTCCTCGTGGCCGAGCAGGAGCCGAGTCATCGTTTCGGGGTCCGCGGCCTCCGGCAGGCCGGGCATGGCGGGATCGAACGGATAGAACCAGAACGCCACCTGTGACTCCGGCAAGATCGTGGGGTAGCCAAGGCCGTCGATGGGATCGGATGGCTGGCCGGTGTGGCGCTGGAGCCTCGCCTGCAGGTCCTCCCAAGCATCGGCCCCGAAGGCGCCGCGCGCCACCAGCCTGAGGCTTCGCGCGCGCGCGTCGCTCTTCGCTTGGATCTCAAACATGGCCCAGTACCGATCGGGAGGCTCGAGTCGAGACGCACGCTTGCGCACCCCTTCGACCTCCCAACCCTTGGGAGCCAGCAATGTCGTCACGAACTCGCCCACGACGTCTTCGCTGGTGGCATCGAGCATGGTTACAAGCGAGACCTTCGGCGTTTCCGTGTTAAGCATTGCCAAATAGGGAACGCTGAGCGGGGCGTTCTGCGACATATCCTCGTGCCGGCAATTTTCAGCAAGCCGGGGTCCGTGTCCAGGATGGCGGCGAGGGCAAATGCTCATATCCACGTGGAGGTGAGCGTTCTTGGACAGGTTGAGCGAATTTGTCGCAACTCGGCCGTCGTTCATGCGTCGGTCTGCAGTCAAGTTATTCGTTCTCATGGCGGGTACGGTTCTCATGCTGTCGCGAACCACGCCTGCGCTCGCAGCCGATTCTCACAACGACCACGCCAAGACATCCGGCAAGACGACTGCATCGGTGGTCGTGCACAAGTCCGACTCCGCACCCGCCAAGAGCGATCAGCAGATCGGCGGTGGTGGAGGTGGTGACGGAAAGGGCGATGGCGGGAAAGACGGCGCCAGTACCAAGGGCGCCTCGAGCGCGAAGAGCAGCTCGAGCGCCAACGCCAACGTGAGCGCGAGCGCGAGCGCCAACGTGAGCGCGAGCGCGAGCGCTAACGCGAACGCGAACGCGGGCGCCAATGGCAGCGGCAAGGCCAAGGACTCGGGCGGCGCAGCGGCCAAGACGACCGGCCAGCACAAGGAGCCGGGCGAGAACAACTCCGACAGCCGCGGTGACACCGCGGGTGGGAAGACAGGCAACGGCGACGACAAGACCAAGGCGACGACCCACGAAAACGTAGGCAGCACCGGCAGCGTCGGTTCGGCGGGCAGCGCCAACGGCAGCACCGGCAACTCGACCCCCAAGGTCGGGAGCACCGGCAGCGTCGGTTCGGCGGGCAGCGCCAATGGCAGCACGGGCAACTCGACCGCCAAGGTCGGGAGCACCGGCAGCGTCGGCAGCGCAGGCAGCGCGAACGGCTCGACCGGAAACTCGACCGCCAAGGTTGGATCTACGGGCAGCGTCGGCAGCGCAGGCAGCGCGAACGGCTCGACCGGAAACTCCACTGGCAAGGTTGGGTCTACGGGCAGCGTCGGCAGCGCAGGCAGCGCCAACGGCTCGACGGGAAACTCGACTCCTCAGACGGGGAGCACCGGTAGCGTAGGCAGCGCGGGCAGCGCCAATGGATCGACCGGCAACTCGACTCCCCAGACAGGGAGCACCGGCAGCGTCGGTTCGGCGGGCAGCGCCAGCGGCTCGACCGGCAACTCGACTCCCCAGACGGGGAGCACCGGCAGCGTCGGGTCGGCGGGCAGCGCCAACGGCTCGACCGGCAACTCGACTCCTCAGACGGGGAGCACCGGCAGCGTCGGCAGCGCAGGCAGCGCCAGCGGCTCGACCGGCAACTCAACTCCTCAGACGGGGAGCACGGGCAGCGTCGGGTCGGCGGGCAGCGCCAGCGGCTCGACCGGCAACTCGACTCCTCAGACGGGGAGCACCGGCAGCGTCGGGTCGGCGGGCAGCACCAGCGGCTCGACCGGTAACTCGACTCCTCAGACCAGCACCGGCAGCACCACCAGCAACGGCACCAGCACCGGCAGCGCGCCGAGCGCGGGCAGCACGACTGGCGGCACCGGCGCCAACACCGGTGGCAACACCGGCGGCACCTCGGGTGCAACGGCGACCGGCGGCACCCCGGGTGCAACAGCGACCGGCGGCGTCTCGGCCGCCACAGCAAGCGGCATCGGACTGGCGGGCACCGGCCTGCCGATAATCGGTGGAATCATCGGCGCGGCCCTGGTCGCGCTGGGGGCCATCGGTCTTCGGGTCAAGCGCGGCTAGCGCCAAACCATGGAAGGGGGGAACCTTCGGGTTCCCCTCTTTTCTTTTGGGAGGAGGCTGCTGATCCCCATTCGAGTGGCGAGTAGGGCTATTCCATCCGGCGTTTTCTAGATGTGACCGCCTCGCAAGAGGTGGTCACGCCAAATACGCGAGGAGGTGTCCATGGAGCTTTCGCCTGGCGGCATTATTGCGTGGATCGTCGTGGGACTCATCGCCGGCTGGGCGGCGTCGGTGGTCAGCCGGGGTCACGGCTTCGGACTCATCGGCGACATCATCGTCGGCCTGATCGGCGCCCTCATCGGCGGCTTTCTGGCCGGTTTCTTCATCCACGGCAGCGTCGGGCTGATCGGCAGCATCATCATCGCCTTCATCGGCGCCGTGATCCTGCTCGCCATCCTGCGCATGTTCGGGCGGCGTCGGGTCGGGGCTTGACCTGACCATCCGCTAGTTCCGGGGCCCGTGGAAGCGGGTCCCGGAACCTCTCTACCTCACTTGTACGGCGACGTACCCCTCCCAGGAGCGGTTTGATTTAGGCCGACAGAGACTCTCAGGAGGGCGACGTGGAGGTAGCCACCCTGCCGGCCGGTCGCCGGCCTGTGGGTGCATCGGAGACTGCAGAGCCGGGCTCTCGGGCCACCGGCCGCCTTCGGACACGCCAACGAACCCGCCCGGCGCAGCGACTCGAGAAGGCCCAGGCGGCCGCCTCGATCGCTCTTGGTGCCGTCTCGTCTTATCTCGAGGCCGAGATGGAGCTGCCCGTCTTCTTCAGCCACCTGGCGGAGACGGTCGCCGGCCTGGTCGGCGCCCGGCGGGTGGCCTTCCTCCGCATCTCGTCTGCCGGCAACCTGGTGCTTCAGCGCGAGCCCTTCGGCTTTCCGGCGCAATCGCCCATCCGCAGCATTCGCATCGATGCCAAGCCCGGAGGCAATGGCATCGCCTCCCGCGTCGTCTACCGAGACGAGCTCGATATTCACGATGGCTCCTTTGCCGCGCTCGACTCCCTCTGGCAGGAACACGGCCTTCGGGGCATTCGCAACTCGATCGCCGTTTCGTGGCCGGCAGGTGGCCGGCGCATCGGCGCTCTCGCGGCGTTCGACTCCAAGCGTGGCTTCACGAACGACGATGCGTGGGTCCTCCACGTCGCCGCGATGGCCACCGGCCTCGTGTGGCAGTACCGGGAAGCCGAGGAAGAGCTCGATGTCGCGGTCGAGCGCCTCGAGGAGGCGATGGCGGCACGCCGCCAGCTGCTCGCCAACGTGGCCTCGGGTGGCGACGAGGCGAGGCGGCGATTCGCGAGCGCGCTGCACGACGATTCGCTGCAGCTCCTCACGGCGGCTGAGCTCCAGCTCGAGCGGATCCGCAACGACAGCGACTCGAAGCGTCAATCCGCGCAGCTCGACCAGCTGGCGCTCACCATCAAGAAGGTTGAGGATTCGCTCCGCCGGCTGCTGACCACGGTGAGCCCCGAGGCGCTCGACCTCACCGTCGGCCTCAAAGAAGCGATCCGCGACCGGCTCGCAACGGTGCGGGGGCATGCGGGCATCGAAACCGACATCGATCTCCGGTTCCCGGACGGGCTCCCGGACGGGCTCGAGTCGATCGTGTTCAAGAACATTGCCGAAGCCCTCACCAACGTGCAGAAACATTCGCACGCCGCGCGCGTGCGCGTCGCCGCAGCCGCCCTCGACGGCGGCCTCGTCGTCGAGGTGAGCGACGACGGCACCGGCTTCGTCGTCGACGAGTGCATGTACGTGCCGGGGCATCTCGGCTTGCTCGCCATGAAGGAGCGCGCCCAGCTCGCCGGCGGTTGGTGCCGCATCGTCAGCGAACCGGGCGCCGGCGCGAAGGTTGAGTTCTGGGTACCAACGACGTGAACACCGCGGGCGACACCGACAGAAAGGAGAGGACGGAAACATAATGGCCACCAAAGCGCCGGCCGCAGACAAAACCGACAACCGGGTGATGCTGCGTGTACTCACCGCCGTCAAGCGAGGTGATTTCAGCGTACGCATGCCAGTCACATCCACCGGACAGGCAGGCCAGGTCGCGGTCGCGATCAACGACATCATCGAGTCCAACCAGCGCCTGGAGCGCGAGCTGCGCCGGCTGAGCAAGCATGTCGGCAAAGAGGGCCTGGTCAAGCACGTGTCCATCGGTGACGCGGGCGGCGGTTGGGCGGCGACGCTCGACTCGATCAACGACCTGATCGAAGACGTGGTGCGGCCCAACACGGAGATGGCGCGCGTCATCAGCGCCGTGGCCAAGGGTGATCTCACGCAAACGATGCCGACCGACATCGACGGCAGTCGACTGCAAGGACAGTTCCTGGAAACCGCGCGCATCGTCAACACGATGGTCAACCAGCTCCGTTCGTTCAGCTCCGAGGTGACGCGCGTCGCCCGCGAGGTGGGCACGGAGGGCAAGCTCGGCGGCCAGGCTCAGGTCCCTGGTGTAGACGGGGTATGGAAGGACCTCACCGACAACGTCAACCTGATGGCGGGTCAGCTGACCAACCAGATCCGCAACATCGCCGAGGTCACGACCGCGGTCGCCAACGGCGACCTCTCGCGCAAGATCACCGTTGAAGGCCAGGGCGAGATCCTCGAGCTCAAGAACACCATCAACACCATGGTCGACCAGCTCAACGCCTTCGCCTCCGAGGTGACCCGTGTCGCGCGCGAGGTGGGTACAGAGGGCAAGCTCGGCGGCCAGGCCGACGTCAAGGGCGTCGGCGGCACGTGGAAAGACCTCACCGACAACGTCAACCTGATGGCGGGTCAGCTCACCAATCAGATCCGCAACATCGCCGATGTCACCACCGCGGTCGCGAATGGAGACCTCTCGCGGAAGATCACCGTCGACGTCCAGGGCGAGATCCTCGAGCTCAAGAACACGATCAACACCATGGTCGACCAGCTCAATGCATTCGCCTCCGAGGTGACCCGCGTCGCGCGCGAGGTGGGTACCCAGGGCAAGCTCGGCGGCCAGGCCGAGGTCAAGGGCGTCGGCGGCACGTGGAAAGACCTCACCGATAACGTGAACTCCATGGCCGGCAACCTCACCAGCCAGGTTCGCAACATCGCCGAGGTCACCACCGCGGTCGCCAACGGAGACCTCTCCAGGAAGATCACCGTCGACGTCCACGGCGAGATCCTCGAGCTCAAGAACACCATCAACACCATGGTCGACCAGCTCAACGCGTTTGCCTCCGAGGTGACGCGCGTCGCGCGCGAGGTGGGCACCGAAGGCAAGCTCGGCGGCCAGGCCGAGGTCAAGGGCGTCGGCGGCACGTGGAAAGACCTCACCGACAACGTCAACTCCATGGCCGGTAACCTCACCAGCCAGGTCCGCAACATCGCAGACGTCACCACGGCAGTGGCCAACGGCGACCTCTCGCGCAAGATCACCGTCGACGTCCAGGGCGAGATCCTCGAGCTGAAGAACACCATCAACACCATGGTCGACCAGCTCAACGCATTCGCCAACGAGGTGACGCGTGTCGCGCGCGAGGTGGGCACCGAAGGTAAGCTCGGCGGCCAGGCCGAGGTCACCGGTGTCGGCGGTACGTGGAAGGACCTCACGGACAAGGTCAACTCCATGGCCGGCAACCTCACCAGCCAGGTTCGCAACATCGCCGAGGTGACCACCGCGGTCGCCAACGGCGACCTCTCCAAGAAGATCACCGTCGACGTCCAGGGTGAGATCCTCGAGCTCAAGAACACCATCAACACGATGGTCGACCAGCTCAACGCCTTCGCCAACGAGGTGACGCGCGTCGCCCGAGAGGTGGGCACCGACGGCAAGCTCGGCGGCCAGGCCGAGGTCAAGGGCGTCGGCGGCACGTGGAAGGACCTCACCGACAACGTGAACATCATGGCCAGCAACCTCACCGACCAGGTGCGAGGCATCGCTCGCGTGGTGACGGCGGTGGCCAACGGCGACTTGCAGGGCAAGCTCTCGCTCGAGGCGAAGGGCGAGATCGCCGCCCTGGCGGAAACCATCAACAGCATGACCGAGACGCTGGCGATCTTCGCCGAGCAGGTCACCAGCGTCGCCCGCGAGGTCGGCGTCGAAGGCCGCCTCGGAGGCCAGGCTCGGGTGCCCGGCGCCGCCGGCACATGGCGGAACCTCACCGACAACGTGAACCAGCTCTCCGCGACGCTGACCACTCAGGTGCGTGCGATCGCGGACGTCGCGACCGCCGTGACCAAGGGCGACCTCACGAGGTCGATCGGCGTCGAGGCCAGCGGAGAGGTTGCAGTCCTCAAGGACAACATCAACGAGATGATCCGCAACCTCAAGGAGACGACCGAGAAGAACACCGAGCAGGACTGGCTGAAGACCAACCTGGCTCGGTTTGCACGAATGCTGCAGGGCCAGCGCGATCCGATGACGGTGTCGAAGATGATCCTGTCCGAGCTGGCTCCGCTGGTGAATGCGGAGCATGGGGTCTTCTACGGGATGATCGGCCCCAACGGCACCGAGCCGCACCTGACCTTCCAGGCCGGCTACGCGTACAGGCGCCGCAAGGATGTCCCGACGCAGTTCCGGATCGGCGAGGGTCTGGTCGGACAATGCGCATTCGAGAAGAAGAAGATCCTGATCACCGACGTACCGGGCGACTACTTGAAGATCACCTCTGGGCTGGGCGAAGCCAAGCCGCTGAACATCCTCGTGCTGCCGGTTCTGTTCGAAGGCGACGTGCGCGCGGTCATCGAGCTCGCCTCCTTCCAGCGCTTCAGCCAGACCCACCAGGACTTCCTGGACCAGCTCATGGAAAGCATCGGAATCGTCCTCAACAACATCGAGGCCAACAGCCGCACCGAAGAGTTGCTGAAGCAATCCCAGTCGCTGGCCAATGAGCTGCAGAGCCAGCAGGACCAGCTGCAGCGCACCAACGAGGAGCTCGCCGAGAAGGCGCGCCAGCTGGCCCAGCAGAATGCCGAGATCGAGCAGAAGCGCAACGAGGTCGAGGTCGCCAAGAGCCTGGTCGAGGAGAAGGCCGAGCAGCTCGAGATCACATCACGCTACAAGTCCGAGTTCCTCGCCAACATGTCGCATGAGCTCCGCACCCCGCTCAACAGCCTCTTGATCCTGGCGCAGGAGCTGGCCGACAACCCCGAGGGAAACCTGCTTCCGAAGCAGACCGAGTACGCAACGATCATCCGCTCGTCGGGCACCGACCTGCTGAGGTTGATCAACGAC